>NZ_DAOMOQ010000001.1:0-191398 GCF_035444425.1 Ottowia sp.
AGCCGCATGCGCTCGAGGCCTTCATCCACGAGTACCGGCTGCGCTTCCCGGTCGGTGTCGATGCGCCCGCGGACGACGTGTCGGGCATCCCGCGCACCATGCGCCGTCTCGGCCTGGAGGGCACGCCAACCACGCTGATGCTCGATCGCCAGGGCTGGCTGCGGATGCGGCACTTCGGCCATGTGGAAGACCTGCAACTGGGCGTGCTGCTGGGCCGGTTGCTGGCCGAGCCGGAGCCTGAGCCGTCGGCTGCAGCCGCGGCGTGACGCGGGCGGTGCCTGGTCGGCCACGCCAGCCATGAGGCTGCAGCCTTACGTCCGGGTCGACGATGTGGCGTTCACGGCGAGCCCCAGGGATGTCGTGGCCCGGTTCGGCATCCCGGTGCGCGAGCAGTGCAATCCGGTGGCGCTGCACGAACTGGATTACGGTCGCGTGGTGTACCGCTTTCAGGCCAGTGGGCGGCTGGAGGAGGTTACGCAGCGCACGTCGGTGCTGTATGTGGTCGACGCCGACGTGGTCCGCGATGTGCCATTCGCCGTCCTGGCGGATTTCGTGCGCGCCCAGGATGCCCGTGCCTTCCAGCGCGGCGGCTTCCTGATCAGCCCGCGCTACGGTCTGGCATTCGTGCCCGCCGAGCCCGACTGGGTGACGGCGCTGGCGGCGCATTGCATTGAGACCTGGCGCGCCTTGCAGGCCGGGTAGGCGCCATCGCTGCGGCATCGAACCGGTACGGGATGCACGCGGCGCATTTCGATTGTTTCAGCGCTGCAGCTGCTCGACGGCCTTCAGGGTTTTCTCCACATGCTGCAGCGGGTTGCTGCCCTCGTGCGTGAAGACGATGCGGCCGTCCTGGCCGATCACGTAGGAGATTCGGCTGGCCATGCCCGGCAGCAGCGAGCCGGCGTCGTAGGCCTGGATGGTGCGCGCCTTCGGGTCGGAGCCGACCGCGAAGCGGTCGCGGCAAGCTTCGGTGGAAAACCGTTGGAGCGTGTTGATGTCGTCGTGCGACAGGCCCAGCACGATGGCGCCCAGCGCGGCGAACTTCGGCTGTGCCTCGGCGAAGGCGTTGGCCTCGATGGTGCAGCCGCGCGTGAACGCCTTGGGGTAGAAGTAAAGCACCACCGGCCCCTGCTTCAATGCCTGGGCCAGGTCGAAGTCGAACGCCTTGCCCGCCAGTGCTGCCGGCGTGGTGAACGGCGGCGCCGGATCACCGGGCTTGAGTGCGGCCAGCGCGGCGATCGGCAGGCTGATCGCCAGGGCGAGGATGAGTGAATGCAGGCGATGCATGGGGTGTTCCTGGAAAGCTAACGCGCCGCGGGTCCCGGTGCGTGTCGCGCAACGTCATGTTAGGGCTTTGCGGCGGTGTTCGCTGCAAGAGAAGAAGCCCGCGCAGGCATGGGTTGATGTGACCTTCAAGGTGGTTGCAAGACCGTGTAGCGACTGCCGAATCCGGCCAGGCAGGGACGCAACGAGGGGCTGCGGACCCGACTCCAGCTATCAAAGGTTTGGCGATGGATGCTTCAAGTCCATCACCCCGTGCCGCCTGCGGCGTGTGACCACGTTAGCGCTCCAGCATGCCGGCGCGGCCTCACTTAGTCAGGCTTCGGCGCGACGCACCCGTCGCACTCCCAGCCCGGTCGCCAGCAGGCCCAGCAAGCATCAGGCCCAATATTCGCCCAGCGTCGGGATCGGCGTCACGGCAGCCGGGGCGGGCTATGGCCGCCACGCCCAGCGTCAGCACTTGCGTGGCGCTCAGGTCCTTGGCGTCGATCACCGTCAGGGTGATCGGGTGCCGTCACAAACACCGACGAAATGTCAGTGTGTCATGCTACCAACTGACAGGAACTGAGACAAGAAAAAACCCGCGATGCCTAGGAAGCATGCGGGTTCTGAGGCTTGGTGAACCTCTGAAATGGTGCCGGCTGCCGGAATCGAACTGGCGACCTACGCGTTACGAGTGCGTTGCTCTACCAACTGAGCTAAGCCGGCGAAAAACTGAATCGTTGATTATAGTGGGCTTGCTTGGCATGAGTCGGTCGTTGGCGACTGCTTGGCCGGGCGTGATGGATCAATCCGGGCCGGCCAGGCTGGCCCGCCAACCCCTCAGGAGTTCCAGACGATGCAGAAGTCCGATCAAGTCCTCGACGCCCATGCCCTGCTCGACGCGCCGCTGGCCCCGCAGCCACCGTCGCGCCGCGCCGCCCTGAAGCTGGGCTTGGGGGCGGGGTACGCTGCCGCCACGCTGCCGATCATGGCGCAGACGGCGATCAAGACCTCGGCCGAGGGGCTGACGGCGGGCGAGGTGATGATCGACGTGAATGGCTTCAAGATGCCGGCCTACCGCGCCCAGCCCGCCGGCAAGACCGGTCTGCCGGTGGTGCTGGTGCTGTCGGAGATCTTCGGCGTGCACGAGTACATCGCCGACACCGCGCGCCGCTTTGCCAAGGCGGGCTACCTGGCCATTGCGCCCGAGCTGTTCGTGCGCCAGGGTGACGCGCAAAGCTATGGCGAGATGGCCAAGTTGATGAGCGAGGTGATTTCCAAGGTGCCCGACGCCCAGGTGATGGGCGATTTGGATGCCACCGTGGCATGGGCGGCGGCAAACGGCGGCAGTGTCGACAAGCTCGGCGTGACCGGCTTCTGCTGGGGTGGCCGACAGACTTGGCTGTACGCGGCGCACAACCCCAAGGTCAAGGCCGGCGTGGCCTGGTATGGGCGCCTGGTGGGTGAGGCCAGCGCGCTGGCGCCCATGCACCCAGTCGAGGTGGCGGCGCAGCTGAAGGGACCGGTGCTGGGCCTGTACGGCGAGGCGGATACCGGCATCCCTCTTGACACGGTCGATAAGATGAAGGCAGCCTTGGCGAAGGCGGCCGAGCAGGGCAACGCCGCCGCCAAGGCCTCGCAGTTCGTGCTGTACCCGGATGCGCCGCATGCATTCCACGCCGACTACCGGCCGAGCTTCCGCAAGGAAGCGGCCGAGGATGGCTGGAAGCGGGCGCTGGCCTGGTTCCAGCAGCACGGCGTGGCCTGACTGATCGCGTCGGGCGCACAGCGCGAGCCGCCTTCGGGCGGCTTTTTCGTGGCGCGATGCCTGCCGCTGGATGGCGGCGCTTCGGGCCACTTGGTGAAGGCGCTCGCGCAGGCGGGCGGCAGCAGTCATGAACCTGGTTTACATCCTGATCGGCACCCTGGCGGCGGGCGTCGGCAGCGTCTGGATCGCCGCGGCGCTGTCGTTCGGCGTGCTGGCGCGCTACACGCAGCACATGCTCAGCCTGGCGGCCGGCGCCTTGCTGGCGACCGCATTCCTCAAGCTATTGCCGGAGGCTTTCGAGAGCGGTGTCGAGACGCATGCGCTGTCGATGACGCTGCTCGGCGGCCTGGTGTTCTTCTTCCTGCTCGACAAGGCCGAACTGTGGCACCACGGTCACGAGCGGCACGAGGATCTGCCGACCCTGGATGAGGCCATGAGCGCCAGCGTGGCTGAGGGTGCGGATGCGCATGCCGCGGCGGCAGGTCACGATCATGCACGCAGCCACACCCATGTCCACCATCACCATCACCACCATGGCGGCAACTGGGCCGTGCTGGCCGGCGACAGCGTGCACTGCTTTGGTGATGGCGTGATCATCGCCTCGGCCTTCGTCGCCAGCCCGCCGCTGGGTGTGGCGGCGGCGCTGGCGGTGCTGGTGCACGAGGTGCCGCACCACATGGGCGACCTGGCGGTGCTGCGCTCGGGCCACGGTGGCGACAGGCGTACCGCGCTGACCAAGGTCTCACTGGCCGGCGCCGTGACCGCGCTGGGCGGCGTGGTCGGCTACCTGCTGCTGGGGCGCCTGACGGGCCTGCTGCCGTACCTGCTGATGCTGGCGTCCAGCAGTTTCATCTATGTTGCGCTGGCCGATTTGATCCCGCAGTTGCAGCAGCGCCTGAATGCGCGCGAGACGGCGGCGCAGATCCTGTGGCTGGCGATCGGCATGGGGTTGGTGGCACTGATGGGTGCGCTGGGCGGCGAGCACGCGCACCACGATGAGCCGCCGGCACTGCAGTCAAGCCTGCATCGCGAGCAGCACTGAGCGCCGACGGAGTGATGCTGGTGCGGTGCTGATACGGCGCCGGTGCTTCAGCCCTTGGCGACCGGCAGGCCCTCGGTGCGGCACCACTCGCTCCAGCTGCCGGCGTACAGCGCGACGGGCGGGTAGCCGGCCAGTTCCATCGCGACGATGTTGGGCACGGTGCTGACCCCGCTGCCGCAGTGGTGCACCACGCCGGCGGGGTCATGGCCGGCCAGCAACTGGTCGAACTCGGCCTTCAGCGTCTCGCGTGGCTTGAAGCGGCCGTCGGGGCCGAAGTTGTCGCCGAACGGGCGGTTCAGTGCGCCGGGGATGTGGCCGGCGACCGGGTCGAGCGGCTCGATTTCGCCGCGGTAGCGCGGTGCGCCACGGGCATCGATCAGCGTCTGCGTCGGGCGGCCGAGTTGCTGCATGACTTCGTCGGTCTGCACCAGGCGGCGCAGCGCGGGCTTGAGCTGGAAGTCGGTCAGCTTTCGTGCTTGCGCCGCACCGGATTCCACGGCGCCACCCGCCGCCTCCCAGGCCTGCAGCCCGCCATCGAGCACGGCCACGGCGTCGTGGCCAACCCACTTGAGCATCCACCACAGGCGCCCGCAGTAGCCGCCGCCGTTGCGGTCGTAGACCACTGCCTGCATGGCGTTGGCGAAACCGAGGGTGGACAGCCAGGCAGCGAAGTGCTCGCGTGTCGGCAACGGGTGGCGTCCGCCGTTGACGGCGGGTGCGGGCGGATGCGCGCTGAGGTCGCGCTCCAGGTGCGCCTGGACGGCGCCGGTGATGTGCTTCTCGGCAAACATCGCATCGGCCCTGGCGGCGTCGCTCAGTTCGCTGCTGCAGTCGAACACCATCAGCGGCGCGCCGCCCGCCCGCAGGGCTTGCAGTTCTGAGGCGGAAATCAGGTGTGTGTAGCTCATGTCAGTGCGATTCTGCGGGTGGATTGGGCAGCGCGCGGGCGCGCAGGAAGGTGGCGCTCATGCCGCTCAGGATGATGGTCATCATGCCGAGCCAGCCGAGCATCGGCAACTCGTCACCGAACAGCAGTATGCCGAACAGCGCGGCGAAGATGATGCCGGTGTACTGCAGGTTGGCCACCACCATGGTGGCGCCGCGGGTGTAGGCGCGCGTCATGCACAGCTGGCCGAGCGCGCCCAGGATGCCGACGGCCAGCAGCCACAGTGCCTGCGGCGTGTCCAGCGGGTGCATGTCGAAGAACTGCATGCCGATGCCGCCGGCCAGCGTGGCACCGATGCAGAAATAGAACACCGTGCGCGCCTCCGGCTCGCCGACACGACCGAGCGCGGCCACCTGGATGTACGCCAGCGCCGACATCAGGCCCGACATCAGGCCGATCAGGCCGGCGAACAACTGGTTCTGCTCCAGCGTCGGACGCAGCATCATGATGACGCCGCCGAAGCCGGCCATCACCGCCAGCACCAGCGGGCCCTGGCGCCGGATGTCGGACAGGCGTCCGAGCAGAAGCGTGCCGCCGACCAGGAAGGCCGCGACCCAGACGCCGCTCATGTAGTTCAGCGTCATGGCCGTGGCCAGCGGCAGGTGGGCGATGGCATAGAACCAGCACACCAGCGCGCTGACGCCGATCACGTTGCGCCACACGTGCATCATCGGCACGGTGGTGCGCAGGCTGACTTTCTGCGAGCGCAGCACCACCCACATGAAGACAATGCCGATGGCGCCGCGGTAGCAGACGATCTCCAGCGGACCGAAGTAGGGTGACGCGTACTTGATACACACGCTCATCAGGGCAAAGAAGAGCGAGGCGGCGACCATCCAGACGGCTTGCATGGGCGGCGATTATGGATCAAGTCAGCTATCAAAATAAAAGCACTTGGCCTTGAGCCGAGCGCTCTTGATGCGTGCAATCAAAAGACCGCGGCGCAGGCTAATCCAGTGAACGCCGCGGACGGACCTGCGCCGGGCATCGGCTATGTCTGCCTTCCCGAAGAGAGTGCGGGGATGCCGCGTCAGCGGCTCAGGGGGCGCGCTTTCGAAGCCTCAGGTGTTCAGCGGATTGGCACCAATCTTTTTCCTGTACCACTCATGGAAGTGCTGCATGCCGTCTTCCATCGGACTCTGGTAGGGGCCGACCTCGCTCACGCCGCGCAGCATCAGCGCCTTGCGGCCGGCGTCCATGCGCTCGGCGATCTCGTCGTCCTCGATGGCGGTTTCCATATAGGCAGCGCGCTGAGCCTCGACGAACTCGCGCTCGAAGGCGACGATGTCCTCGGGGTAGTAGAACTCGACCACGTTCATGGTCCTGTCGACGCTGATCGGGTGCAGCGTGCTGACGGTGAGCACGTGCGGATACCACTCGACCATGATGTGCGGGTAGTAGGTCAGCCAGATGGCGCCGCGCGTGGGTTTGTCGCCGCCCTGGTAGTTCAGCAGCACCTCGTGCCACTTCCTGTAGACATCGGTGCCGGGCTTGAAGGCGGGCGCCACGCCCACGGTCTGCACCGAGAACTCCTGCCCGAACTGCCATTGCAGGTCGTCGCAGGTGACGAAGTTGCCGAGGCCCGGGTGGAACGGGCCGACGTGGTAGTCCTCCAGGTAGACCTCGATGAAGGTCTTCCAGTTGTAGTTGCACTCGTGCATCTCGACGTGATCGAGTGCGAAACCCTCGAAGGACAGATCCTGCGCCACCGGGCCCATGGCCTGCAGATCGGCCAGGATGTCGCGGCCGTTGTCGTCGAACAGCAGGCCGTTCCATTCGCGCAGCTTGTAGTTGGCCAGGTGCAGGCAGGGGTCGTGCTTGAAGTGCGGCGCGCCCAGCAGTTCGCCGCTGCTGGAATAGGTCCAGCGGTGCACCGGGCAGACGATGTTGCCGCCGGCGTGGCCCTTGCCTTCGGTCTGCAGCGAGCCGCGGCCATCGAGCATCAGTGCCTGGCGATGCCGGCAGACGTTGGAGATCAGCTCGACGCCGCCCTGCGGGTTGCGCACCAGCGCGCGGCCATTGGCTTCCTGCGGCAGGGCGCAGTAGTCGCCCGGATTGGGAACGGCCAGCTGGTGCCCCACGTAGCGCGGACCGGGCTTGAACAGCAGCTGCAGTTCGCGCTCGAACAGCGCCTGGTCGAAATAGGCTTGGACGGGAAGTTGACTTGCCGCCTGCTGTAACTGAAGACTTAAATCAGACATGGTGTTCCGACCTAGAGACTCCCCCTATGAAGGGGCAGGAAGTAAGCGCGTGGCATCCGAGGAGCGTGGGCGCGTGAGAGCCACGTTTTTTTGACGTGGAACCCTTAATTTTAGCGATTCGGGGGTCTGCGGGGGCGCGGGTGGCCGTGCTCGCGGGGCGCGCACAGGCCCGCGCACCTAAAATAGACCTTTTGCTCCGCGCCATGTCCCGAAAAACCAACGCCAGTCCCGCGCAGCCTGCCAGCTACGGCGACGCCGTGCAGCAGCTCGAGCAGCTGATCGCCGGCCTCGAGTCGGGCCAGCTGCCGCTGGAGGATCTGCTGGGCCAGTACCAGCGCGGCACCGAACTGCTGCGCTACTGCCGCGACCGCCTGCAGGCGGTGGAGGATCAGGTCAAGGTGCTGGACGAAGAAGGAACGCTGAAGCCGTGGATGCCCGAGTGAGCACGCTGGATTTCGCGCAATGGTCGACACGGCAACTGGCGCAGGTCGAGCAGGCCCTGTCCGATTGGGTGCCGGCCGATGCGCCGGCCGGCCTGGGCGAGGCGATGCGCTACGCGGTGCTCGACGGTGGCAAGCGCCTGCGCCCGCTGCTGGTGATGGCCGCTGCCGAGGCGGTGCAGGGCCGCGTCGAAGCGGCGCTGCGCGCCGCCTGCGCGGTGGAACTGATCCACGCGTACTCGCTGGTGCATGACGACCTGCCGTGTATGGACAACGACGTGCTGCGGCGCGGCAAGCCGACGGTGCACGTGCAGTTCGGTGAGGCGCCGGCGCTGCTGGCCGGCGACGCGCTGCAGGCGCTGGCCTTCGAGATCCTGACGCCCGAGGGCGATGCGGTGCCGCCGGCGATCCAGGCGCGGCTGTGCCGCCTGCTGGCGCAGGCCGCCGGCGCCAGCGGCATGGCGGGCGGGCAGGCGATCGACCTGGCCAGCGTCGGCAAGCCGCTGACCGAGCCCGAGCTGCGTGCCATGCACCGGCTCAAGACCGGCGCGCTGCTGGAAGGCAGCGTGCGCATGGGTGCCGCCTGCGCCGACGCCGTGGACCCGGCGGCGCTGCGTGCGCTGAACGACTACGGCGCCGCGCTCGGCCTGGCATTCCAGGTGGTGGACGACATCCTCGACGTCACCGCCGATTCCGCCGCCCTCGGCAAGACCGCCGGCAAGGATGCCGCCGCCGACAAGCCCACCTACGTGTCGCTGCTGGGCCTCGACGCCTCGCAGATGCTGGCCGAGGCCCTGTGCATGCGGGCGCACGGCGCGCTCGACGTCAGCGGCCTGGCCGATGTCGGCCGCCTGCGTGCGCTGGCCGACATGGTGGTGAAACGCACACATTGACATGGCTTCCACGCAACTGCTTGACTCCATCAACGACCCGTCCGAACTGCGCCGGCTGCCACGCGCGCAGCTGAACGCGCTGGCCGAGGAACTGCGCGAATGTGTGCTGCACAACGTCGCCAAGACCGGCGGCCACCTCAGCTCCAACCTCGGCACGGTGGAACTCAGCATCGCGCTGCACTACGTCTTCAACACACCGCACGACCGGCTGGTGTGGGACGTCGGCCACCAGACCTACCCGCACAAGATCCTGACCGGGCGACGTGAACGCATGCCGACGCTGCGCCAGCTCGGCGGCATGTCGGGCTTTCCGCGCCGCGACGAGAGCGAGTACGACACCTTCGGCACCGCGCATTCGTCGACCAGCATCTCGGCTGCGCTCGGCATGGCGCTGGCGGCGCGGCAAAAGGGCGAGGACCGCAAGGCCGTGGCGATCATCGGCGACGGCGCCATGACGGCCGGCATGGCCTTCGAGGCGCTCAACAACGCTGGCGTCGAGCGCGACGCGCGCCTGCTGGTGATCCTGAACGACAACGACATGTCGATCAGCCCACCCGTCGGCGCACTGAACCGCTACCTGGCGCAGCTGATGAGCGGGCATTTCTACGCTGCCGCCAAGAGCGTCGGCAAGACCGTGCTGGGTCCGGTGCCACCGCTGTTCGAATTGGCGCGGCGCATCGAGCAGGGCGCCAAGGGCATGGTGCTGCCGGCGACGCTGTTCGAGAAGTTCGGCTTCAACTACATCGGCCCGATCGACGGCCACGACCTGGATGCGCTGATCCCCACGCTGGAAAACATCCGCGAGCTGATGGCGCAGCAGTCCGGCCCGCAGTTCCTGCACGTGGTGACCCGCAAGGGCCAGGGCTACAAGCTGGCCGAGGCCGACCCCATCGCCTACCACGGACCGGGCAAGTTCGACCCGGCCGTCGGCCTGGTCAAGCCGGCGACGCCGCCCAGGCAGACCTTCACCCAGGTGTTCGGCCGCTGGCTGTGCGACATGGCCGAGCAGGACCAGCGCTTGGTCGGCATCACGCCGGCGATGCGCGAGGGTTCGGGCATGGTCGAGTTCCACCAGCGTTTTCCGAAGCGCTACTACGACGTCGGCATTGCCGAGCAGCACGCGGTGACCTTCGCGGCTGGCCTAGCCTGCGAAGGGCTCAAGCCCGTGGTGGCGATCTATTCCACCTTCCTGCAGCGCGCCTATGACCAGCTGATCCACGACGTGGCGATCCAGAAGCTGCCGGTGGTGCTGGCGCTCGACCGCGCCGGTCTGGTCGGTGCCGACGGCGCTACCCACGCGGGCAACTACGACATTGCCTATCTGCGCTGCATCCCGAATGTCAGTCTGGCCTGCCCGGCCGATGAACGCGAGTGCCGCCAGCTGCTGTCGACCGCCTTCGCGCAGGACCATCCGGTCGCGGTGCGCTACCCGCGCGGTGCCGGGGTCGGTGTCGAACCGCTGAAGGATCTGAGCGCGCTGCCGTTCGGCAAGGGCGAGCTGCGCCGTCAGGGCCAGCGCATCGCCATCCTGGCCTTCGGCACGCTGCTGTACCCGGCGTTGCAGGCGGCCGAGCGCCTGGACGCCACGGTGGTGAACATGCGCTGGGCCAAACCGCTGGACACCGAACTGCTGCTGCAGGTGGCGGCCGCGCACGAGGTGCTGGTGACGGTGGAAGAGGGCGCCATCATGGGTGGCGCCGGCAGCGCCGTGGCCGAGGCGCTGGCCGCTGCCGGCGTGCTCAGGCCGCTGCTGCAGCTCGGCCTGCCGGACGAGTTCATCGAGCATGGCGATCCGGCGCGCCTGCTGGCTCTGCAGGGGCTGGATGCAGCGGGCATCGAGGCCTCGGTGCGGCGGCGCTTTGCGGCCGAGCTGGGCCTGCCGGCGGCGCCGGCTCTGAAGGCAGTGGCCTGATTCGATTGACGCCGGCGCTGCCTGCAATCCGTCGGCAGGTGAATCCCTAATGGCTGTCGTGGTACATGCGGCACTACACTTATTCGTTTTCGTAACTATTCAAGGAGCCATCTGACATGGATCGTCGTTCACTCATCAAGCGCGCCGGTATCGCAAGTGTGCTCGCGGCCGGCGTTGCGCCTGCCGTGCATGCCCAGCCCGCGGTGCGCTGGCGCATGGCCACGAGCTTTCCGAAGTCGCTCGACACCCTGCATGGCTGCGCCGTCAAGTTCTCCGAGACCGTGAAGGCGCTGTCGGGTGGCAAGTTCGAGGTGTCGGTACACGCCGCCGGCGAGTTGATCCCGCCCTTCGGCATCGTCGATGCCCTGGCCGAGGACACCATCGAGATGGGCGAGACGGCGGCTTACTACTACACCGGCAAGGATCCGGTGTTCGCCTTCAGCTGCGCCGTGCCGTTCGGCCTGGCGGCCAACCAGAACCTGACCTGGAAGGATCAGGGCAACGGCCGCAAGCTGCTGGACGCGGTGTTCGACAAGTACAACTTCTTCACCCTGGCCGCGCTGAACACGGGCACCCAGATGGGGGGGTGGTACCGCAAGGAAATCAAGACGCCGGATGACCTCAAGGGCCTGAAGATGCGCCTGGGCGGCGGCGTGTTCGGCGAGTCCATGGCCAAGCTGGGTGTGGTGGCGCAGAACATGCCGGGCGGCGAGGTCTACCAGGCGCTGGAGAAGGGCACGCTCGACGCTGCCGAGTTCGTCGGTCCCTACGACGACGAGAAGCTCGGCTATGCCAAGGTCACCAAGTTCTACTACTACAACGCCTGGTGGGAAGGTGGTGCCGAACTCGAGTTCTTCATCAACAAGAAGGCCTTTGCCAAGCTGTCGCCGGAGAACCAGGCGATCGTGCGCGCTGCCGCCGCCGTGTCCTACAACGACGGCACGACCAAGTACCTGATGCTGAACCCGCCGGCGCTCAAGCGCATCGTGGCCAGCGGCATCCAGTTCAAGCCGTTCCCCAAGGCGGTCGTTGACGCCGGCTTCAAGGCGGCACAGGAGGTGTACGAAGAGCACAGCGCCAAGGAACCTGAATTCAAGAAGATCTACGAGGACATGCGCGCGTTCCAGCGTGACCAGATCCTCTGGAACCGGGTGTCCGAACTGACGTTCATGCAGACCATGGCGGGCCTGAAGATCTAACCCGACCTGCTGCGGGGCGCGAGCACCTCCTGGTGCTGGCCGCTACGCATCGCAATCCAGCCGCGGCCCAGCGTCGCGGCTTTTTTTGTGCGTCAGCGCGTGGCGCGGCCTACCTCCCGCGGACGCGGGCCCGGATGACGAACGATGTCCGGGCCCGACATCGCGGTGCTGGCCCGCGGCGTGCGCTGTGAGTTCGGGTGCGTCGGCACCCGCTGGCACTTCCGACGACCAGCGGCCCGGCCGCGCGCCTCCGAGATGCCGCCGGCGTCTCAGGTCACTGCTTGCCGATGGCCTGCTCGATCGCCTTGACGGGGTCCTCCACGCTGGATTCGGGGGCCGTCGGACTGTCTGGCGCCGGCTCGCTCTCCGCGGGTGTTCCATCCGGACCCGGGACGGTGAACTCGGGTGCAAGTCCGCCGCCCAGGTCGAAGCCGGGCGCGCTTTCCAGACTCTGCAGCAGTTCGGTGCCTGCGGCTTCCAGGTCGGCCTTGCTGCGCTGGTCCTGGTCGCGCGTCACGAGGCCGGGGAAGGCGATCAGCAACGCCACCATGAAGAGCTGCAACAGCAGGAAGGGAATCGCGCCCTTGTAGATCTGCATCGTCGTCACCGGCTCCATGGTCTTGCCGGTGTGGCTGTCGACGTAGGGTTTCTCGGGTGCCACCGAGCGCAGGTAGAACAGGGCGAAGCCGAACGGCGGGTGCAGGAACGAGGTCTGCATGTTGACCGCCAGCAGCACGCCGAACCAGACCAGGTCGATGCCCATCTTGTCGGCGATCGGTGCCAGCACGGGCACGACGATGAAGGAAAGCTCGAAGAAGTCGAGGAAGAACGCCAGCACGAACACCAGCACGTTCACGAAGATCAGGAAGCCGAGCTGGCCGCCTGGCAGCTTGGCCAGCAGGTGCTCGACCCAGATCGGGCCGTCGGCGGCCTGGAACACCATGCTGAAGATGGTGGCGCCGATCAGGATGAACATCACGAAGGATGCCAGCTTGGTGGTCGTCGCTAGGGCCTGCTTGAGCAGCGTCCAGCCCAGGCGCCGGCGCATCACGGCCATGATGAGTGCACCCATGGCGCCCATGGCGCCGCCCTCGGTGGGCGTGGCCACGCCCAGGAAGATGGTGCCCAGCACCAGGAAGATCAGCAGCAGCGGCGGAATCAGCACGAAGGTCACGCGCTCGGCCAGCTTGGACAGCAGGCCCAGGCCGGTGACGCGATTGATGACGGCGATCAGCCAGGCAACGAACACGCCGCCGCACATGGCGACCACGATCTTCTCGTCGGTCGCCACGTACTCGACCAGCCTGCCTTCCCACCAGGTGTGCACGGCCTCCATGTGCTGGCCCAGGTAGATCGCGACCCCGGCCGACAGCACCGTCAGCACCGCGAGCGAGCCGTAGCCGTGGCTGCCATTGGGCTCGCGGAAGGTGCGGGCCTCGGGTGGCAGGGCGGGCACGGACTTGGGTGCGAAGATCGCCAGCACCACGACCCACAGCACGTAGAGGCCCATCAGCGCGAAGCCGGGGATGAAGGCGCCCTTGTACATCTCGCCAACGCTCCGGCCCATCTGGTCGGCCAGCACGATCAGCACCAGCGAGGGCGGGATGATCTGCGCCAGCGTGCCGGAGGCAGCGATGACGCCGCTGGTCAGGCTGCGGCTGTAGCCGTAGCGCAGCATGATGGGCATGGAGATCAGGCCCATCGAGATCACCGAGGCGGCCACCACGCCGGTGGTGGCGGCGAGCATGGCGCCGACGAAGATCACCGCCAGCGCCAGGCCGCCGCGCAGCGGGCCGAACACCTGGCCCACGGTGTCGAGCAGATCCTCGGCCATGCCGCTGCGCTCGAGGATCAGGCCCATCAGGGTGAAGAAGGGCACGGCCAGCAGCGTCTCGTTGGCCATGACGCCGATCAACCGGAACGGCAGCACGGCGAGGATGGCCGAGGGGAAGATGTCCAGCGTGACCCCGAGCAGGCCGAAGAACAGGCCGGCGGCACCCAGGCTGAAGGCGACCGGAAAGCCCAGGATCAGAAAACAGATCAGCCCCACGAACATGATGGGGGCGAAGTTGGTGGCGATGAATTCCATGGTGCGGGGCGTCCGGCGCGTTCAGTGGGCCGGGCCCGCGGACGGGGGCGATACCGCCGCGCCGGCATTGCGCTGGCGCAGCACCTCGATCAGCTCCTGCTCATCGCTCTTGTCGGTGGGCTTCTCGGTCGGGTCGGGGCCCTGGCCACGCAGGAAGGCAATGCACTTGATCAGTTGCGACCAGCCCTGCAGCATCAGCAGGGTGAAGCCGATCGGCAGCGCCAGCCACACCGGCCAGCGGATCAGGCCGCCCGGGTTGCCCGACATCTCGCCCGAGGCGAACTTGTCGATGACCTGCGGCGTGCTCAGATACAGCACCATCAGGCACACCGGCGTGAGGAACAGCGCGTAGCCGACGATGTCGATCCAGACGCGCACGGTCTTGGGCAGGTGGGCGTTCAGCACGTCGATGCGCACGTGCTCGCGGTGCAGCAGCGTGTAGCCGGCGGCGACCAGGAACGACCAGGCGAACAGGTACCACTGCACCTCGAGGAAGCCGTTGGAGCTGTAGTTGAATGTCTTGCGCACCACCGCGTTCAAGGCACTGATCACGGTGGCGGCGAAGATGGCCCAGATGATGTACTTGCCCACCTGGGCGTTGAGCCAGTCGATGGCTCGGGAAAACTTCAGCAGGGCTTGCATCGGGATCTCCGTTGTCGTTGTCGTCGCGCGGTAGCGCGTGAGGGAAGCTGGCGCGCGCATGCCGGTGGGCGCTGCCTGGCGCAGACTGGTGTGCGATTCTAATGAAGGCGTCCGCGACCAGTGAGCGGACTATCCCGCACGCGGGTGCTCAGCGGGTGCGCTTGGACGCGGGCTTGGCGCGGGTGAAGCGCCACCAGGGCAGTACCGTGGTCAGCGCACGCACTTCGCCGGCGTGGGTGGCGCGGTAGCCCGGCAAGCCGTGCAGCGCCTGCTGCCAGGCGCTGCTGCGCAGGACCTGGCGCAGCGCCGCCACCGGCGGCTCATCGAGCGCCGATTTCAGGCACACCAGGTGGTAGTCTTCCTCGACCAGCGGGACGAAGCCGAGCCCGCGCGCGCGCGCCGCGGCCTCGATGCCGAGCCCGACCTCGGCGTGGCCGGCGGCGATCGCCTGCGCCACGGCGGCATGCGAGGGTTCGCTGTGCTGGTAGCCGACGACGCGGCCAGCATCGATGCCGGCCTGCGCCAGCAACTCGTCCAGCAGCACGCGGGTGCCGGTGCCGTGCGCGCGGTTCACGAAGCGCAGGCCGGGGCGCGTCAGGTCGGCCAGGCCGGTGATGCCGCGCGGATTGCCTGGGCGCACCATCAGGCCCTGCACCCGGCTGGCGAAGCCGATCAGCTTGTGCAGGCCGGGTTGCAGCAGCGGCTTGTAGGTGCGCTCGGCCAGCGAGCCGACCGGCGCCTCGCGCGGCGTGTGGAAGCCGGCCATGATGCAGCGGCCCTGGTTCAGCGCCTGGATCGCGTCGACGCTGCCGATGAAGCGGATGTCCAGGTGCAGGCGCGGCGTCATCGGCTGCGCCGTGAGGTGCTTGCGCAGTGCGGTCAGGGCGTCGTCATGGCTGGCGTGGAAGCTCAGCACATGCGCCTGGTCGTCGAAGGCGACGGCGAAGCTGCGCGCCAGCTCGGCGCGCAGGGCCTCGATCTGGGGCGCGGCGCGCGCCTGCGCCTGGCGTTCCGACCACAGCAGCTTATCGCCGAAACCCGACAGGCGTGCCGGCCGGCCGCGCTCCCACAGCACCAGCGGCTGCCCCAGGCGCTGTTCCCAGCGCCTCAGCTCGCCCCAGATGTGCCGGTACGACAGGCCAAGCGCGCGGGCTGCGCCCGAGATCGAGCCGCTGGCGTGCACCGCCTGCAGCAGATCGATCAGCGGGTTGTGGATCAGGGCGTCGGCGTCGTCGGCGTCGAGCGAGTAGGTCAGTCCGATCTTCTGCACCCCCCAAGTTTGCCCCATGCGCGGACGCTTGCCCCGGGGCAAGGCGGCGCTTATGCATGGCAATGCATAGCTCGCCTTTCCCGATGACGGCCATTGGGCTGGCGTTTAGCATCGCGGCGGCCGTGAACACATTTACCGACAGCGCGCGCACCGCCTTGGCACTGATCAGCTCGTTCGATGCGACGCTGTGGACCATCGTCGGCCGCTCGCTGGCCGTCAGCGGCACCGCCTGCCTGATCGGCTACGGCATCGGGCTGCTGGCCGGGGCCGGGCTGGGCGTGGCGCGCTTTCGCGGCCGCGGCGTGGTGCTGACGGTGCTCAACACCCTGCTCGCGCTGCCATCGGTGGTGGTTGGCTTGCTGGTCTATCTGCTGCTCTCGCGCAGCGGGCCGCTGGGTTTCCTGGGCTGGATGTTCACGTTCCAGGCCATGGTGATCGCGCAGGTGGTGCTGGTGGTGCCGGTGGTGACCGCGCTGACGCGCCAGACGGTGGAAGACGCCGACGTGCTGCACGGCGAGCAGCTGGCCTCGCTCGGCGCCGGCCGCTTCATGCGCGGCCTGATGCTGGCCTGGGATGAGCGCTACGCGCTGCTGACGGTGCTGATGGCCGCTTTCGGCCGCGCCGTGTCGGAGGTCGGTGCGGTGATGATCGTCGGCGGCAACATCGACGGCTTCACCCGCGTCATGACCACCGCCATCGCGCTGGAGACCAGCAAGGGCGATCTGCCGCTGGCGCTGGGCCTGGGGATCGTGCTGCTGGCGGTGGTACTGGCGCTGAACGCGCTGATCTCGCTGGTGCGCGGTTGGCGCGAACGCGTCGATGGCGTCGTCACCCCGGTCACGCAGGTGCTGGCGGCCGCATGAACGCGCCCGAAGCGGTGTTCGAGCTTCCCGGCGTGGCGCGACGCGCGATGGTCCAGCTGGCGCCCGCCCAGGCCGGGCTGGCGCTGCCGCTGGTTGCCCTGCAGGACGTGGGTGTGCATTTCGGTGCGGTGCGGGCGCTGCAGGGCGTCACGCTGGCGATCGCCGCCGGCGAGAGCGTGGCGCTGATCGGCGGCAACGGCTGTGGCAAGAGCACGCTGCTGCGGCTGGTGCACGGCCTCATCGCCCCCAGCACCGGCGCGCTGCAGGCGCCGCCGCGCCCGACCCAGGCCATGCTGTTCCAGCGGCCCTGGATGCTGCGCACCAGCGTGCGAAACAACATCGCCATCGGCCTGTGGCTGCGCGGGCAGCCATGGCGCGAGGCCAGGCTGCGCGCGCGATCGGCCCTCGAACGCGTGCAGATGGAGCACCTGGCCGAGCGCAGCGCCCGCAACCTGTCGGGCGGCCAGCAGCAGCGGCTGGCGCTGGCGCGCGCCTGGGCGCAGCAGCCGCAGTTGCTGCTGCTCGACGAACCCACCGCCAGCCTGGATCCGCACGCCAAGCACGAGGTCGAGGCGCTGCTGCAGGAGTTCATTCGCCCGCCCGATGATGGCGCGCCGGCGCTGACCATGGTATTTGCCAGCCACAACCTGGGCCAGGTCAAGCGGCTGGCGCGGCGCGTGGTCTACCTGGAGCGCGGGCGCGTATTGGCCGACCTGCCGGTCGAGTTGTTCTTCAACCGCGACGTGCTGCGCGCGGTCTCGCCCGAGGCTGATCTGTTTCTCAAAGGGGAGTTGCTGTGAATCCGTTCAAGTTCTTCAGGCCGGCGGTCGCCGCCCGGTCCGTGCTCGCGCTGGCCTTCGGGGCGGTGTCGTGGGCTGCGTCGGCGCAATCCATCGTGGTGGCTTCGACCACCTCGACCGAGCAGTCGGGCCTGTTCGCGCACCTGCTGCCCGAGTTCAAGAAGGCCAGCGGCATCGACGTCAAGGTGGTGGCTCTGGGCACAGGGCAGGCGCTGGATACCGGCCGGCGCGGTGATGCCGACGTGGTCTTCGTGCACGACCAGAAGGCCGAGGAGAAGTTCGTCGCCGACGGGTTCGGTCTCAAGCGCCATCCGGTGATGTACAACGACTTCATCCTCGTCGGGCCGAAGAGCGATCCGGCCGCTACCCGTGGCCAGGACATCGTCGAGGGCTTGAAGAAGCTGGCTGCTGCCAACGCGCCCTTCGTCTCGCGCGGCGACAAGAGCGGCACGCACGCGGCCGAGCTGCGCTTCTGGGATGCCGCCGGCCTGAAGGACGCCAAGGGTAGTGGCTACCGGGAGTGCGGCTGCGGCATGGGCCCGGCGCTGAACATGGCGGCCTCCACCGGCGCCTATGTGCTGGCCGATCGCGGCACCTGGCTCAACTTCAAGAACCGCGCCGACCTGGCGATCCTGGTGGAGGGCGACAAGCGTCTGTTCAACCAGTACGGCGTGATGGTGGTCAATCCGGCCAGGCACCCGCAGGTCAAGCAGGCCGAGGCGCAGCAGTTCGTCGACTGGGTGACTTCATCGGCGGGGCAGGGCGTGATCGCAAGCTACAAGATCGGCGGCGAGCAGCTGTTCTTCCCGAATGCCGACAAGTGATGCGGCGCCCGGGCGGGTTGGCCCGGCCTGCCGTCCGTGGGTCAGTCCAGCACCGCCACGCCCTTGATCTGCGCGAACACCGTCTGGCCCGGCGCCAGCGCCAGCGCCTCGGCCGACTTGCGCGTCACGCGCGCCAGCAGCGGCGCGCCGCCGGCATCCAGGGCGACCAGGGTCTGCGCCGGTCCGTCGGCGGCCAGCGAACGCACGGTGGCCGGCAGCACGTTGAGGATGCTGGTGTCGCGTGCGGCCTGCAGGGTCAGGCTGACGTCGCGCGCCTGCACGCGCAGGCGCACGCGCTCGCCCGGCTGACGCACGGCGCTGCCGGGCGCGTGCACGCATTGCACGCTGCCGCCGGCAAAGCGCACCTGCAACAGCTGGTAATCGGTGTCGAGCCGCTCGACCACGCCGTCGATCAGCGCGCCGGCCGCGTCGCCGTGTGCCAGTGCCAGATCCAGCCGCGCCATCAGCGCGCCCACCGGCCCTTGCGCCACGACGCGGCCGGCGTCCAGCACCAGCAGGTGATCGGCCAGGCGTGCCACCTCGTCGAGCGAGTGCGTGACGTACAGCATCGGGATGCGCAGCTCGCGCACCACGCGCTCGAACCAGGGCAACAGCTCGGCCTTGCGCGCCGCGTCCAGCGCCGCCAGCGGCTCGTCCATCAGCAGCAGGCGCGGGCTGGTGGCCAGCGCGCGCGCGATCGCCACGCGCTGGCGCTCGCCGCCCGACAGCTGCGCCGGGCGCCGGTCCAGCAGGTGGCCGATGCCGAGCAGCTCGACCGCCTGCGCCAGCGATATCTGGCGCGTGGCCGCCGGCACGCGACGCATGCCGAAGTCGAGGTTGCGCTGCACTGTCAGGTGCTCGAACAGGCTGGCCTCCTGGAACACCACGCCGAGCGGACGCTGGTGCGTGGGGCGCCAGATGCCGGCCGCGTCGTCCTGCCACGCGTCGCCGGCGACGACGATGCGGCCCGGCGCCGGGCGCGTCAGGCCCGCCACCGCGCGCAGCAGCGTGGTTTTGCCGCAGCCCGAGGGACCGAACACGGCGCTGACGCCGCGGCCGGGCAACTGCACGTCGACGTCGAGCGTGAACGCGGTGCCGTAGCCGACCCTGGCGCGCGCTTGCAGCGCGTCCGGCACGCCGCTTCCGGGCGCATCGGGTGTAATGGCGGTGCCTGAGCAGTCTGGCGTCATGCGGCCTTGCGTGCCTGGGTCAGGTGCAGCGTCAGCAGCACCAGGAAGCTGAACGCCAGCATGCCGCCGGCCAGCCAGTGCGCCTGTGCGTACTCAAGCGACTCGACGTGGTCGTAGACCAGCACCGAGATGGTCTGCGTGCTGCCGGGGATGTTGCCGCCGATCATCAGCACCACGCCGAACTCGCCCAGCGTGTGCGCGAAGCCCATCACGGCGCCGGTCAGGTAGCCGGGCCGCGCCAGCGGCAGCGCCACGTGCCAGAACGCGTCCAGCGGGCCGGCGCGCAGCGTGGCGGCGGCTTCGAGCGGGCGCTGGCCGATCGCCTCGAAGGCGTTGATCAGCGGCTGTACCACGAAGGGCAGCGAGTAGATGATGGAGCCGATCAGCAGGCCCCAGAAGCTGAACGACAGCAGGCCCCAGCCGAGTGCCTGGGTGAACTGGCCCAGCGGCCCGCTCGGCCCCAGCGCCAGCAGCAGGTAGAAGCCCAGCACCGTCGGCGGCAGCACCAGCGGCAACGACACCAGGGCGCGCACCGGCACCCGCAGCCAGTTCCAGCGCGGCGAGCGCCCGCGCGCGATCCACCAGGCCAGCGGCGTGCCGGCCACCAGCAGGATCAGCGTGGCCAGGACCGACAGTTCGATCGACAGGCGGATGGCGGCGAGGCCGTTGGCGTCGAGCATGGGGTGACGTCGCTTGACTCAATGATGTCGCTGTCGCGCGGCTTCGGTGGCGAAACGGCCGCGGAGGCGCGGGCGCGGGCGCGGGCGCGGGCAATTGTGCGTCATGGGCCAATGTGCCGGCACGCCATCGACGCGGCCAGCGCCGTGAGGCCGTGTCGCCGCGTCGGTGTCATGGCGCCGGGCCTCACTTCACCGCGTAGCCGAAGCTGCGGATGAATTCCTTCGACTGTGGTGTGCGCAGCAGCGCCATCCAGGCCTTGGCAGCCGGGTTGCCGGCGGCGCGCTTGAGTATCACCGCGTCCTGCACGATTGGCGCGTGGTGTTCGGCCGGTACCACCCACATCGATCCGCTCTTGAGCTTGCCGCCGTCCAGCACCTGCGACAAGGCGACGAAGCCCAGATCGGCGTTGCCGGTGGCGACGAAGTTGTAGGTCTGGCCGATGCTCTCGCCGGTCACCAGCTTCGGTGCCAGCGCGGCAGCGAGGCCCAGCTTGTCCATCGTCTGTACGGCGGCGGCACCGTAGGGCGCGTTCTTGGGGTTGGCGATAGCAAGCTTGTTGAAGCCGCCGCCCTTGAGCACCTCGCCCTGGCCGTCGACCAGATCCGGGCTGGCCGACCACAGCACCAGCTGGCCGGTGGCGTAGGTGAAGCGCGAGTCGGGCACGGCGTCGCCTTCCTTCTCGAGCCGGATCGGGCGCGCGTCGTCGGCCGCCAGCAGCACGTCGAACGGCGCGCCGTTCTTGATCTGGGTGTAGAACGCCCCGGTGGCGCCGAACGACAGCCTGGCTTCGTGCCCGGTGGTCCGGGCGAACACCTCGGCCAGCGCCTTGGCCGGTGCGGTGAAGTTGGCCGCCACGGCAACGTGCACCACTTCGGCGCGCGCGGCGATGGATAGCGCCAGGGCGGCGGCAAAGGCGAGCAGGGTGCGAATCGGTAGCGGCATGACAGGTTTCGTTATTCAACGATGGAATAGCGATTCTATGCCAATGCGGTCGGTCACGGACCGGCACAATCAGCGCATGGCCAAGCGACCGCTGTCACCCGATGCCCTGGGTTATGCCCAGGCCGACAAGCGCCTTGAAATCCTGCAACTGGTGGGCGCGCACGGCTCCATCTCGCAGGCCGCGCGCGTGGCGGGCGTCAGCTACAAGGCGGCCTGGCAGGCCATCCACACGCTGACCAACCTGGCGGGTGAGCCGCTGGTCGACAGCAGCGTGGGCGGCGCCGGCGGCGGTGGTGCCCGGCTGACGGCGGCGGGAACGCGCCTGCTGGCGGCGGCCGAGCAACTGCACAGCGCGCGCAGCGGTGTGCTGGCGCGCGTCAACGGCGCCGACAGCGTGGCCCTGGCCGGCCCGCGCACCAGCATGCGCAACCACCTGCGCGCCAGCGTGGCGCGGCTGGAGAGCGACGGCGCGCGCGACCCCATGGTGCGGGTGGTGCTGGTGCTGGCGGGCGGGGGCGAACTGGCCGCGCTCGTCACGCGCGAAAGCGCCGAGTTGCTGGGGTTGGCGCCTGGTCTGCCGGCGCTGGCGCTGTGCAAGGCCACGGCGGTGCGCATAGACCCCTCGGATGCCGCAGCGCGGGGCGCAGGCGCCAACCTGCTGCCTGGCCGCGTGCTGCGCATCTCGCGCGGCGTGCAGCGTGACGAAGTCACCATGACGCTGGCGGGCGATACCCAGCTGGTCGGCTTCACGGCGCGGCCCAACCGCCTGCGGGTTGGCAGCCGGGTGCAGGCCGCAGTGGATGAAAGCGTGGTGGTGCTGGCCCTGGCGGGGTGACGCGGCGTGGTTTGCGCTGAAGAGTGGCGGACGCCAGCCGTGGCTCACCTAGCGCAACCACCTGCATGGGTGATGGTGAATTCAAGCAGGCCGCCCTGACGCCGAGAACGGCTCACGATCCGCCGGGCCAGGGAACGGCGGCGAGGCAACCCGATGCCCGGCGCTGCCTGATGTCGTCGCCCAGCATGCGCAGCACCGAGAACACGCGCCGCCTGCCGCTGTCCAGGCCCCAGAGCCGCATGCGGCCGATGGGTTGGGAGTGCGCTCACGGCGACCCATCGTGCGGCCGCGCGGCCTTCGCGCGGCGTTGTCTCGCTCCTGGGATTGCTGACGGCGCAGTACCAAGGTGCGCCTGCCTATGCAAAATCATTTATAGGCAGGGTGCATGTCGCGCCCCCACGCAAGGAGTCTTTCATGCAAAAGGTGTTGCACCTCGATGCCGAAAAATGCACCGGCTGTCTGCAGTGCGAAATGGCCTGCTCGTTCGAGAACTACGGCATCTACTCGACCAGCAAATCACGCATCAAGGTCTTTGACTTCCATGAGACCGGCAAGAAGGTGCCCTACACCTGCACCCAGTGCGACGAGGCCTGGTGCGTGCACGCATGTCCGGTGGAAGCCACCACGGTGGACGCCGGCTCGGGCGCCAAGATCGTGCACGACGCCACCTGCGTGGGCTGCAAGGTCTGCACCGTGGCCTGCCCGTTCGGCACCATCAACTACGTGCAGGAAACCGGCAAGGTGCAGAAGTGCGACCTGTGTTTCGACAACGCCGACGGCCCGGCCTGCGCCGCCGCCTGTCCGACGGGGGCGATCACCTTCATCGACGCCAACTGGACCGGCTTGGACCGCATGCGCGCCTGGGCCGACAAGCTGGTCAATCAGACCTCTGCCGCTTGATACGTCAGCGCAAACAGCTATCAATCAAGGAGCAAAATCATGTCCTGGGCTGGAAAGATTCTCCGCGTCAACCTGACGACGGGCACCATCAAGACCGAAGCGCTGAACATGGCGTGGGCACGCGCCTACATCGGATCGCGCGGCCTCGGCACCAAGTACTACACGTCGGAGGTCGACCCCAGGATCGACCCGCTGGCGCCCGAGAACAAGCTGATCTGGGCCACCGGCCCGCTCACGGGCACCATGGCCTCGACCGGCGGGCGCTACACCGTCATCACCAAGGGACCGCTCACCGGCGCCATCGCCTGCTCCAACTCGGGCGGCTACTGGGGTGCCGAGCTGAAGTTTGCCGGCTGGGACATGATCATCTTCGAGGGCAAGTCGCCCAAGCCGGTGTGGCTCTACATCCAGGACGACAAGGTGGAACTGCGCGACGCCGCCGGGCTGTGGGGCAAGAGCGTGTGGGACACCGAGGCCATCATCAAGAAGGAACTGCAGGATCCGCAGGTGCGCATCTCCAGCATCGGCCGCACGGGTGAGAACGGCGTGCTGTTTGCCGCCGTGATGAACGACCTGCACCGCGCGGCTGGCCGCTCGGGCGTGGGCGCCGTCATGGGCAGCAAGAACCTGAAGGCGATTGCCGTGCGCGGCACCCTGGGCGTGGGCAACGTGCGCGATCCCAAGGCCTTCATGAAGGAGACCATGGAGCGCAAGAAGATCCTGGCCGAGAACCCCGTCACCGGCGATGGCCTGCCCACGCACGGCACGCAGGTGCTGATGAACGTGATCAACGAGATCGGTGCGCTGCCCACACGCAACCACCGCGACGTGCAGTTCGAGGAGGCTGACGCCATCAGCGCCGAGGCCATGCGCCGCCCGCGCGAGAGCGACGGCAAGGCACAGTTGGTGACCAACCAGGCCTGCTTTGGCTGCACCATCGCCTGCGGGCGCATCAGCAAGCAGGACGCGAATCACTTCAGCGTGAGGGGCAAGCCGCGCTACCACCACGCCACCGGCGGGCTGGAATACGAAGCCGCCTGGGCGCTGGGCGCCGCCAACGGCGTAGGCGATCTGGAGGCGCTGCAGTACGTCAACCAGCTGTGCAACGAAGAAGGCATGGACCCGATCAGCCTGGGCGCCACGCTGGGCGCGGCGTTAGAGCTATACGAGATGGGCGTGCTGACCAAGGAGCAGTTCGGCATCGAGGCGCCCTTCGGCTCGGCCAAGGCGCTGGTGCAGCTGGTGGAAGACACCATCGCCGGCCAGGGCTTCGGCAAGGAGATCGGCCAGGGCTCCAAGCGGCTGACGGCCAAGTTCGGCCACCCCGAGTTGTCGATGTCGGCCAAGGGCCTGGAATTTCCGGCCTACGACGGTCGTGCCCTGCAGGGCATTGGCCTGGCCTACGCCACCAGCAACCGCGGCGGCTGCCACCTGCGCGGCTACACCGTCGCGTCGGAGGTGATGGGCATCCCCGTCAAGACCGACCCCACCGCCACCGAGGGCAAGCCCGAGCTGGTCAAGGCGTTCCAGGACGCCACGGCGGCGTTCGACTCGGCCGGCCTGTGCGTGTTCACCACCTTCGCCTGGAGCCTGCCCGACCTGGCGCCGCAACTGCAGGCCGCCTGCGACGAGGCCTACACGGTGGAAGAGCTGTCGCTGATCGGCGAGCGCATCTGGAACATGGAGCGCGAGTTCAACAACGCCGCCGGCTTCACCAAGGCCGACGACACGCTGCCCAAGCGCCTGAAGACCGAAGCCGCCAAGGTCGGCGGATCGAAGGGCCAGGTCAGCAAGGTGGACGAGATGATGCCGAAGTACTACGAAGTGCGCGGCTGGGACAGCGAAGGTCGTCCGACGCCTGAGACCAAGGCGCGCTTGGGGCTGTGAGGTATTGCTCCCTCTTCCCTTGGGAAGAGGGAGCAAACGAGCCGAGGGGCGGCTTCCATCAGCGGAGCAGTCACCACATTCGTAGCATCGAGGGCTTCCTATGCACCACGTCATCCTCGGCGCCGGCCCGGCCGGCGTCATCGCCGCCGAAACCCTGCGCAAGGCCGCGCCGGCCGACACCATCACCCTGGTCGGTGGCGAGGCCGAGGCGCCTTACTCGCGCATGGCCATCCCCTACCTGATCGCCGGCAACGTGGCCGAATCGGGCACGCACCTGCGCCATGACAGCGACCATTTCAAGCAGTTGCGCATCGACCAGATCCAGGCCAAGGCCCTGTGCATTGAGCCAGCCGACCACCGCGTGGTGCTCGACAATGGCCAGACGGTGACCTACGACCGCCTCCTGATCGCCACCGGCTCCAACCCCGTGCGCCTGTCGGTGCCGGGCGGCGACAGCGAGGGCGTGTTCAACTGCTGGACGCTGGCCGACGCGCGCGCCATCATGGAGCGCGTGCAGCCCGGCGTGCGCGTGGTGCAGACGGGCGCCGGCTTCATCGGCGCCATCATCATGGAATCACTGCGCCGGCGCGGCGCCAGGATGACGATGGTGGCCAAGGGCAACCGCATGGTGCCGCGCATGATGGGCGAGGTGGCCGGCGGCATGATCCTCGACTGGTGCCGCGCGCAGGGCGTGGAGGTCGTCACCGAGGCGGTGTTCGAGCGCATCGAGCCCGCCCAGGCCGGCCGGCCCATGAAGGTGCACCTGAGCAACGGCCAGGTCATCGAGGCCGACGTCATCATCAGCTCCACCGGCGTGCGCCCGTCCATCGCTTTCCTTGAAAGCAGCGGCGTGACCACCAAGAGCGGCGTGCTCACCGACAGCCGCATGCGCACCATCGTGGACGGCATCTTCGCCGCCGGCGACTGCGCCGAGGCCTTCGACAAGGCCAGCGGCAAGCCCGTGGTCAGCGCCATCCAGCCCAACGCGGCCGACCAAGCGCGCGTGGCCGCGCTCAACATGCTGGGCCAGGCGGCTGAGCTGAAGAGCGTGCCCACGCTCAACGTGCTCGACACCATGGGCCTGATCTCGGCCAGCTTCGGCCACTGGCAGGGCGTGCCGGCGGAGCAGAGCGGCTCGCACGCCGACCTGACCGACCAGGGTGGCCTGCGCCACCTGAACCTGCAGTTCCAGGATGACGTACTGATCGGCGCCAACGCCATCAACTGGACCGAGCACGTGGGCGTGCTGCGCGGGCTGATCGACGGCAAGGTGAAGCTCGGTGCCTGGAAGGACCGCCTGCAGGACGACCCCACGCAGCTCATGCCTGCCTACCTGGCCTGCGCGCAGGCGCAGGGCCAGTGGAACGGCGCCGGCGATGCGCGGCGCCGGTGATGCCATTCTGTTGATGGCTATGGGCACTTCTCTGATGGCGCCTGCGGCTTGATTTCCTTCTGAACCACGCATGCGCATCACTTTCAAGCTCTTCGCCACGCTGGGCGACTACCTGCCGCCCGAGGTCAAGCCCGGCAACGTGATGACGCTGGACGTCGCTCCCACCGACAGCATCGCGCAGATCATCGCGCCCTTTCACCTGCCACCGCATCTGGTGCACATCGTGCTGGTCAACGGCAGCTACATCGCGCCCGAGGACCGTGCCACGCGCACCCTGCAGGAAGGCGATGCGCTGGCCGTCTGGCCGCCGATTGCCGGGGGGTAATGACGGCGGAGATGCCCGAGCGCTTCGAGCGCGAGGTGGCGGACAGCGAGGCGGAGTGGCTGCGTCTGCTGCCGCAGGCGCTGGGTTCGCATCCGTGGCAGCGTGAAGCCTCATCCGTACGTGTGGCGATCGGCGAAGGCTGTTTGGCGATCACGTGGATGTCGCTGCCGTCGCGCCGCATCGCACTGCTTCAACTGCCGACGCTGCGCGTTGCCTTCCAGTTCGACGGTGTGCCGATCGAGGCGCGCAACGCCTTCATGCAGCACTTCGACCTGCACATGCACCGGGGTGGCGGATAGCCTCAGTCATCGTCGTCGTCATGATTCTTGCGCTTGGTGCCGCGACGGCGGTCGGTGCGATCCGCCGAGGCTGCGTCCGAGTCGCCGCTGTCCCGCGCGGCCGCACGGGACTCGACGTTCGACTGACCCTGGATCGCGTCCAGGGTGCGTGGACCCAGCGCCACGGCGAGCGCCACGGTGGCAAGAAGAACGATCAGCGTGGCTTTCATGGCGGTGACTCCTTTCCGCAACCAATCGGCTCAGCGTGGGGCGGCGCATCAGCGCAGCTCGAACGCCTCCGCATGCACGCGCCGCGGGCTCTGGCCCATGGCCTTCAGCCCTGACTCGATGGCCTCGCGCAGACCGGTCGGCCCGCAGTAGAACAACTCGGCATCGCGCAGCGCGAAGGGCGCCAGGCCGGCCAGCTTCTGCGCCGTCAGCCGACCGTCCTCGGCGCTGGCGACGATGTGCAGCGTGAAGCCGGGATGGCGCGCAGCGATGGAGGCCAGCCGCTCGGCGGCGAAGGCTTCGGCCCGGGTCGCCACCGCCCAGACCAGGGTGATCTGCTGCCGGTCCGCATCGGTCAGGCTTTCGGCCCAGGCCAGGAAGGGCGTGATGCCGATGCCGCCGGCCAGCCATACCTGCCGTGGCACCCGCTTGCGGAACACGAAGCGGCCGTAGGGCCCGTCGATCTTGATGCGCTGGCCGGGCGCCAGCTGATCCGGCAGGTGCCGGGTCCAGCCGCCCAGGGCCTTGATGCCGAAGCGCAGGCTGCCGTCCGCCGTGGGGGCGCTGGCGATGGTGAAGGGGTGCGGCTCGGCCATGCCGGCGCCGGTGGCCGAGACGAAGGCGAACTGCCCGGGGCGCCAGTGCATCGGCCGGCCTTCGGGGCGCAGCGTCATTTCGGCCACCGTGCCATGGCGCTCGACGCGCTCGACCACGAAGCTGCGTGGGCGCAGCAGGGGCGCGATGAACTGCGTGTACAGCCAGGCGGCGATGCCGGCCAGGCTCAGGGCGTTCAGGTACAGGCCCAGCGCGCCGCTGAGGTCGGCCGGCTTGTCGACGGCGAGCTGGTGGAACGCCACCACGGCAAACAGCAGGCCGGTGAAGCGGTGGCTGAAGCGCCAGATCGGCCACGGCAGCTCCAGCCGGGTGAACGGAATGCGCTTGAACCAGCTGATCAGGAGCAGTCCGATGAAGCCGTTGAGCGCGATCTCGCCCAGGTCGGAGGCGAACTCGCCGGTCCGGGTTTCGCGCACGAAGCCCTCCAGTTCCGGCTCGATCGTGTTGTGGCCGATCATCAGCGCCAGCGCGGAGATGCCCAGCCACTTGTGCACCACGTACATGCGGTCGAGCCCGCCGAACAGGGGTTCGGCCAGCGACGGACGTGCGGCGAGCATCAGCGAAACGCTCATGGCGGCGATCGACGCCGCGCCCATGGCGATGCCCAGCGCGGGGCCGCTGCCGTAGGGCGCGTAGGTCTGCAGGCCGAGCATGGCGGCGGCCAGCACGATCAGCGTGGCCAGGACGGGACCGATCGATTTCATCGCGTCCGGCGCGAAGTACATGGGCCCGCCGTGCCGTGTGGGGGTCGGCCGGCGGGGTGCTTGCCCGCCGGATGGCGTGGTGACGCCGGGCCAGGAGGAGAGCAGACGATTTTTCATGCGGGCAAGTCTGGCTGGTCCAGATGAACCCCGTCTTAAGCCGGGCCCGCGTGTGGCCCTGCGGTGAGCCCGTCCAGTCGCGCTTCGCCCCCACGCCGGGGAACGGCGGCCAGCACCGGATGGCAGCCTTGCGCCGCTACCTGGCGATCAGCAGCGCCACGGTCTTGATGCCGACGAAAGTCAGCGCCAGCGAACCCAGCAGGTGCAGCGCGATGGTGGCCAGCGCCTGTCCCCAGCGGTCGGCCAGCATCATCTCGACCACTTCGGCGCTGAAACTGGAGAAGGTGGTCAGCGCGCCCAGAAAGCCGGTCACGATCAGCAGGCGCCAGAGCGGGTCCAGATCGGCGTGGTGCGCCCAGGCCAGGATCAGACCGATCAGGTAGCCGCCGATCAGGTTGGCGGCCAGCGTGCCCCAGGGCATCCAGGCGTGCGGGTGGTTCAGCCACAGGCCGAACTGCCAGCGCAGCAGCGCACCGGCGCTGGCGCCCAGGCAGATGGCGAGAACGACATGCATGGCCAGCCCGCGTCGGTGCCTAGTGTCAGAACGGCGGGCCGTCGTCGGCCTCAACCGCCACCGGCGTGCGCGCGGCGGCGGGTGCCGCATGGGTGGCCGGCGGCGCCTGGTCGCTGACAGCGGTGGTTGCGGCCTCGCCGCCCAGCGCCTCGATCAGGTCGGTGATCAGCGCGCCCAGCTCGCCGGTGGCCAGCGCCACATCGGCGTCGAAGCGGTCCTCGTCGGTGGTCTTCGGACCGTCCTCGAACACACCTTCCTGGAAAGCGATTTTCTTCAGCTGCAGCGCCTGTGTCAGCACGAAGCCCACGCGGCCGCTCCAGCCCAGCGCCAGCCGGGTCGGCAGCTTGCCCTCGGTGATGTGCTGGCGCACTTCCTCGGTCTGCAGCGGGTGGCGGGTGAACTTGATGACAGCCGGCTCGTCGCCGCTGCCCTTCAGCTCGCACTCGCGTTCGATGTTGAAGGCGTGCGGCAGGGCGTCGCCCTCGGGGTCGGCCAGCCAGGCGGCCATGGCGGCCTGCGGCGAGGTGGCGGTCTGCAGCAGCCCGATGCCGAAGCCCTTGCCGGCCACCCGCACCAGGCTGGTGATGAGCTCGTCGGCCTTGCCCTGCGCGCCGGCATCCAGCACCAGCAGGCGGGTGCGCGGGTTCAGCCACACGGTGACCTGGCTGCGGCGCGGGAAAGCCTGAGGCAGCAGCGCGATCAGGGCGTCGTCGCGCAGGTCGCGCAGCTCCTTCTTGCCGGGCTTACGGCCGCTGGTCTTCTCGATCGCATCTACCGCCTCCTGCACCTTGCGGCGCACCGCGTCGCCCGGCACCGACTTGGTCTCGATGACGAAGCGGGCGATCCACTGACCGTCCACGGTCTCGACCAGCGCGCCATGCTCGTCGCCGCGCGGCGCCACCCAGCCGCTGGATTTCTGCTGCGCGGCGTCGCATTCCGCGAACGGCTCGCCGGCGATGGCCTCTTCCCATTGCGCTGCCGACTGCGGCCAGTCGGGGCTCAGGCGGTACAGCATCAGATTCTTGAACACGTCTTATGGCTCTCCAAACAATCCGGCCCGCGCATCAGGCGGGCCGGTCAGGATCATAGGGCCTGGTGCCTGTTCACATGTGACTTGGCATCCAGGTGGCGATCTGCGGGAAGAACCACAGCAGCAGCACCATGATGCACATCAGGAAGAAGAACGGCATCGTGACGCGCGCGATGTAGCCGATGTCCTTCTTGGTCATGCCCTGCAGCACGAACAGGTTGAAGCCGACCGGCGGCGTGATCTGCGCCATCTCGACCACGATGACGACGAAGACGCCGAACCAGATCATGTCGAAGCCGGCTGCCTGCACCGTCGGCAGCAGCACGCCCATGGTCAGCACCACCATCGAGATGCCGTCCAGGAAACAGCCCAGCAGGATGTAGAACGCCGCCAGCGCCAGCATCAGCATGAAGGGCGACAGGCCCAGGCCGCTGATCCACTCGGCCAACTCGCGCGGCAGGCCGATGTAGCCCATGGACAGGGTCAGGAAGGCGGCGCCGGCCAGGATCAGCGCGATCATGCAGTACAGGCGCGTGGCGCCCATCAGCGACAGCGTGAAGGTCTGCCAGTTCAGGCTGCCCTGCACCGCGGACAGCAGCAGGGCACCGACCACGCCCACGGCGGCGGCCTCGGTGGCGGTGGCGATGCCGGCGTAGATCGAGCCCAGCACCGCCGCGATCAGCAGCACCACCGGGATCAGGTGGCGCGACTCGTGCAGCTTCTGGCGCCAGGACAGGCGCTGATCGGGCTGCGGCACCTGGTCGGGATGCAGCAGCGCCCACACCATCAGGTAGCCGGAGAACAGCGTCGCCAGCAGGATGCCCGGGATGACGCCGCCGATGAACAGCTTGGCGATCGACACGTCGGCGGCGACGCCGTAGACGATCATGATGATCGAGGGCGGGATCAACAGGCCCAGCGTGCCGGCGCCGGCCAGCGAACCGATCGTGATGTGGTCGGGGTAGCCGCGCTGGGCCAGTTCGGGCAGCGACATGCGGCCGATGGTGGCGCAGGTGGCGGCCGACGAGCCCGACACGGCGGCGAAGATGGCGCAGCCGATCACGTTGGTGTGCAGCAGGCGCCCCGGCAGCCAGGTGACCCAGGGCGCCAGGCCGCGGAACATGCTTTCCGACAGGCGGGTGCGAAACAGGATTTCGCCCATCCAGACGAACAGCGGCAGGGCGGTGAGCGTCCATGATGAGGACGAACCCCAGATCGTCACCGCCATCGCGTCGCCGGCCGGCCGGGCCGAAAACAGCTGCATGCCGATCCAGGCCACGCCGGTCAGCGCCAGGCCGATCCATACGCCGCTGCCGAGCAGCGCGAACAGCGAGACGATCAGCAACCCGGTGATGGCGAAGTCACTCATGGTGCTGCGCTTCCTCGTCGTGTTCGTCGGGCTGGCGGCGGTGCGTGATCTCCAGCACCCATTCGTCGACGAAGGCGACGAACAACAGCACGGTGCCCACCGCCATGCCGATCTGCGGGATCCACAGCGGCGTGGCGTCGTTGGCGGTGGAGATGTCGTTGAACAGGTGCGACTGCCACACCAGCCGGCACGAATAGAAGGCAAACAGGCCGGCCAGCAGGGTCGCCACCGCCAGCGACCACAGTTCCAGTGCGCGCCGCGTGCGGCCGGCGAAGCGGCCGATGACCAGCGTCACGCGGATGTGCTCGCGCTTCTTCAGCGTGTGCGCCAGCGCCAGGAAACCGGCTGCCGCCATGCTGTAGCCGGCGTAGGCGTCGGTGCCGGGCAGGTGGAAGTTCAGCAGCCGGCCCAGGATCGAGGTCAGCACCATGGCCAGCACGCCGATCATGGCCAGCGCCGCCAGCCAAGCCGCGGCATCGTAGAAGAAGTCGAGCAATCGGCGCATGAGCCTGGGGAGGACAGGGACGGGGCAGGAGCACCAGCCACGTTCCCACGCGTCAATCGACGGGGGTCAACGTGGCGAAGTCATGTCGGCCTGGCGGCCGCGGAGCAGGCCAAGCCAGCGAACGCCATCGCCCATACTCACAGGCGACTGGCGTTGTCCCCTCCTGCCGGAGAGGAGGGAAGTGCCAACAGGCGCTCCGGGAACCGCATCATTTCCGATACGCATCGACCACGGCCTTGCCTTCGGCCCCGGCCTTGTCGAGCCATTCCTTCAGCATGGTCTCGCCGACCTTCTGCATGTCGGCCTTGAGCTGGGCCGACGGCGGGTAGATGGTCATGCCGTTCTTCTTCAGCAGGTCGAGGTACTCGCCGGTCTTCTTCTCGCTGGTGGCCCAGCCGCGCTTCTCGGCCTCGGCGGCGGCCTTCAGCAGGCCGTCCTGGGTTGCCTTGTCGAGCGCGTCGAAGGCCTTCTTGTTGGCGATCACCGCGTTCTTCGGCAGCCAGGCCTGGGTGTCGGCGAAGAACTTCAGGTGCTCGTAGGTCTTGGTGTCGTAGCCGGTCGAGCCCGAGGTCATGAAGGATTCGACCACGCCGGTGGCCATGGCCTGCGACAGCTCCGCCTGCTGGATCGTCACCGGCTGCGCGCCGACCAGTTCACCGATGCGGGCCGTCGCCGGGCTGTAGGCGCGCCATTTGACGCCCTTCAGGTCGGCCGCGCTGTCGAGTTGCTTCTTGCTGTAGATGCCCTGCGGCGGCCAGGCCACGGAATACAGCAGCATCATGCCCTGTTCGCCCAGCTTCTTGTTGAGCGCGGCCTTGCTGGCCTGGTAGAGCTTCTGGGATTCGGCGTAGCTGGTGGCCAGGAACGGAATCCCGTCCAGTCCCCACAGCGGCCATTCGTTCTGGAAGTTGACCAGCAGGATCTCGCCGGCCTGCGCCTGGCCGCCCTGCACGGCGCGCTTGATCTCCGGCGCCTTGAACAGCGAGGCGTTGTCGTGGATCTGGATCTTGAGCTTGCCGCCGGTCGCCGCATCGACGTCCTTGGCGAACTGGACCAGGTTCTCGGTGTGGAAGTTGCTGGCCGGGTAGGCGCCGGGTAGATCCCACTTGGTCTGCGCACCGGCGCTGGCGGCGAGGCCGGTGGCGCACAGGCCGATCAGGGTGTTCAGGGTACGTCGCTTCAACATCATGCAAACTCCTTGAGAGATGAGGACAGTGAGCCGAGGATAGGCCGCGGCGGCGCATCGGCCGAGAGTGGAAACCAGTACCGGCCCGGCGGCGCACCGATCCCGCTGCGTGCTTGAAGTCTAAGAACGCTTCCGATAAAGTGTCAATAAATTATCTACAAATTACACGTTAATTCGGGAATACCCTGATGGTCAGCAAATCGGCCGAGCGAGCCGGCAAATCGGCGGGCGGCGGCATCGTGTCGTCGTCGCACCTGGTGTCGCCGCGCAGCGTCGAGGCGTCGGAATTCGAGTTCGGCATGATCGTGGCCTGGAACGCCTTCAGCCGCTGGATGGTGCGCTGCATGGCCGCCGCCGGCGTGCCCGACCTGACGGTGACCGACGTGCTGGTGTTGCACCACGTGAATCACCGGGCACGCCACAAGAAGCTGGCCGACATCTGCTTCGTGCTGAACTACGAGGACACCCATGTGGTCGCCTACGCGCTCAAGAAATTGGTGGCCGCCGGACTGCTGTGCACCGACAAGGCGGGCAAGGACGTGTTCTACCTGCCCACCGCCGAGGGCGAGGCTGCCGTGCGGCGCTACCGCGAGGTGCGCGAGGCCTGCCTGATGGACAACCTGGACCCGCAGCTCAACCCCGACCTGGGCGAACTGGCGCGCCTGCTGCGCACCATGTCGGGCCTGTACGACCAGGCGGCGCGCGCGGCGACGTCGCTGTAGCCTGCGCCATGGTCTTACCGATCCGCTCAAACAGCCGGGCGCGAAGAACGCAAGAGAAATCCATGTTCTTCCGAGCTGTTTCGCGTCCTTCGTGTCCGGCTGTTGGCTTTTTCGATTCTCTGCTGAACCATGAACACACAAGCATCCCCCGCCCGCTGGCAGTTCTGGATCGACCGCGGCGGCACCTTCACCGACATCGTGGCCCGGCGCCCAGACGGCGGCATCGTCACGCACAAGCTGCTGTCGGACAACCCCGAGCAGTACGCCGACGCGGCGGTGGCCGGCATCCGCCACCTGCTGAAATTGCAAGCGGATGAGCTGATCACGCCGGAGCTGGTCGAGTGCGTCAAGATGGGCACCACGGTGGCCACCAACGCGCTGCTCGAGCGCAAGGGTGAACCGACGCTGCTGGTGACCACACGCGGCTTTCGCGACGGCCTGCGCATCGCCTACCAGAACCGACCGCGCCTGTTCGACCGCCACATCGTGCTGCCAGAACTGCTCTACAGCGCCGTGGTCGAGGCCGAGGAGCGCGTCGGCGCGCGCGGCGAACTGGTGCAGGCGCTGGACGAGGCGCGGCTGAAGGCGGACCTGCTGGCCCAGCACGCCAGCGGCCTGCGCAGCGTGGCGATCGTGTTCATGCACGGCTACCGCTACCCCGAGCATGAACAGGCGGCGGCGCGCATCGCGCGCGAGGTCGGCTTCACGCAGGTCTCGACCTCGCACGAGACCAGCCCGATGATGAAGTTCGTCAGCCGCGGCGACACCACCGTGGTCGATGCCTACCTGTCGCCGATCCTGCGCCGCTACGTCGAGCGGGTGGCGGCCGAGATGCCGGGCGTGCGGCTGTTCTTCATGCAGTCCTCGGGCGGCCTGACCGACGCGCTGGTGTTCCAGGGCAAGGACGCGATCCTGTCGGGGCCGGCCGGCGGCATCGTCGGCATGGCCCGTACCGCCGAGATCGCCGGGCAGGGTAGGGTGATCGGCTTCGACATGGGCGGCACCTCGACTGACGTCAGCCACTACGCGGGCCAGTTCGAGCGTGAGTTCGAGACCCAGGTCGCCGGCGTGCGCATGCGCGCACCGATGATGAGCATCCACACGGTGGCGGCCGGCGGCGGCTCGATCCTGCAGTTCGACGGTGCGCGCTTCCGTGTCGGACCCGAGAGCGCCGGCGCCAACCCCGGGCCGGCCAGCTACCGGCGTGGCGGGCCGCTGACGCTGACCGATGCCAATGTGATGGTCGGCAAGGTCCAGCCGGCGCATTTCCCCAAGGTGTTCGGCCCGGCCGCCGACGAGGCGCTGGATGCCGAGGCGGCGCATGCGAAGTTCGCCGAGATCGCCACCCACGAAGAAGCCGGCGGCCGTATGCCCGAGGAGGTGGCGCACGGCTTCATCCAGATCGCTGTGCAGCAGATGGCCAATGCGATCAAGAAAATCAGCGTGGCGCGCGGCTACGACGTCACGCGCTACACCTTGCAGTGCTTCGGCGGCGCTGGCGGCCAGCACGCCTGCGGCGTGGCCGACGCGCTCGGCATGACGCGCGTGCTGGTGCACCCGCTGGCCGGCGTGCTGTCGGCCTACGGCATGGGCCTGGCGGACCAGAACGTCATGCGCGAAACCGCGGTGGAACTGCCGTTGCTGGTCGACCACGTGCCGCAGTTGCGCGACACGCTGAGCGAGCTGGCGCTGGCGGCGCAGCAGGAGCTGGAGCGTCAGCAGGTCAGCCGTGGCGACGTCCATGTGCACCGCCGCGCCCACGTGCGCTACGAGGGCACGGATTCGGCGCTGATCGTGCCGTTTCCGCACCTGCACGCCGGCCACACCAGCGACGCCGGCGTGATGCATGCGATCACGCGCGCTTTCGAGGCCGCCTACCGCCAGCGCTTCGCCTTCCTGATGGAGGGCAAGGCGCTGATCGTCGAGGCGGTGTCGGTCGAGGCAGTGGTGACCGGCGATGCGCCAACCGAGCAGGCGCACCCGCTGCATCCCGAACGCGAGGTCCCGTGCTGCGACCGTGTGCGCATGTATGTCGCCGGCACCGATGGCCAGCCGGGCTGGCACGACACCGCGCTGATCCAGCGCGCCGACCTGCGGCCAGGCGACGCGATCGACGGCCCGGCCATCATCGCCGAGCAGAATGCCACCACCGTGGTCGAGCCCGGCTGGCGCGCCTGTCTCACCGCCTTCGATCACATCGTGCTGGAGCGCACCACGCCGCGCGCCATCCGGTACGCGGCCGGCACCGCCGTCGATCCGGTGCTGCTGGAGGTGTTCAACAACCTGTTCATGAACATCGCCGAGCAGATGGGCCTGCAGCTGCAGAACACCGCCTACTCGGTCAACATCAAGGAGCGGTTGGATTTTTCCTGCGCGCTGTTCGACGCCGATGGCAACCTGATCGCCAACGCGCCGCACATGCCGGTGCACCTGGGCTCGATGGGCGAGAGCATCAAGACCGTGATCGCCCGCAACCGCGGCGACATGCAGCGCGGCGACGTCTACGTGCTGAACGATCCGTACCACGGCGGCACGCACCTGCCGGATATCACGGTGATCACGCCGGTGTACCTCGAGGGCAGGGACGAGCCGATCTTCTACGTCGGCAGCCGCGGTCACCACGCCGATGTCGGCGGCATCTCGCCCGGCTCGATGCCGCCGTTCTCGACCCGCATCGAGGAGGAGGGCGTGCAGATCGACAACGTCAAGCTGGTCGACCGCGGCGTGCTGCAGGAGCGCAGCATGCTGGAGCTGCTGGCCAGCGGCGAATACCCCAGCCGCAACCCGCAGCAGAACCTGGCCGACCTGAAGGCGCAGATCGCCGCCAACGAAAAGGGCGTGCAGGAGCTGCGCAAGATGGTCCAGCAGTTCGGCCTCGACGTGGTGCAGGCCTACATGCAGCACGTGCAGGACAACGCGGAGGAAAGCGTGCGCCGCGCCATCACCAAGCTGGCGGCGCGCATGCAGGGCGGCAAGTTCACGCTGCCGCTGGACAACGGCGCGCAGATCCAGGTGGCGGTCCGCATCGACGGCGAGGCGCGCACTGCCAGGGTTGACTTCACCGGCACCTCGCCGCAGCAGAGCAACAACTTCAACGCCCCGACGGCGGTCTGCATGGCGGCGGTGCTGTACGTGTTCCGTATGTTGGTCGACGACGACATCCCGCTCAACGCCGGCTGCCTGAAGCCGATCGAGGTGGTGATCCCCGAGGGCAGCATGCTGCGCCCGAACCCGCCGGCCAGCGTGGTGGCGGGCAACGTCGAGACCTCGACTTGCATCACCAACACCATCATCGGCGCGTTGGGCCTGATGGGCGCCAGCCAGTGCACGGTGAACAACTTCACCTTCGGCAACGCGCAGTACCAGTACTACGAGACCATCTCGGGCGGCTCCGGTGCCGGCGGTGAATTCGACGACAGCGGCCGACTGGTCGGCGGCTTTCCGGGCACCAGCGTGGTGCAGACGCACATGACCAACTCGCGCATGACCGACCCCGAGGTGCTGGAGTGGCGCTTTCCGGTGCGTCTGGAAAGCTATGAGATCCGCGCCGGTTCAGGCGGCCAGGGCCGCTGGAACGGCGGCGACGGCGGTGTGCGCCGCGTGCGCTTCCTGGAGCCGATGACCGCCAGCATCCTCAGCAACGGCCGCGAGCGCGGCGCCTTCGGCATGGCCGGCGGCGGCCCCGGCATGGTCGGCATCAACCGGGTGCTGCGCGCGGACGGCCAGGTGGAGGAACTGGCGCATATCGGCAGCGCCGAGATGCAGTCGGGCGACATCTTCGAGATCCACACGCCGGGTGGCGGCGGGTTCGGCAGCGCTGCTTGACGACGTGCGCCGATCAGCCCGTCAGCGCTGCCTTCACCGCCGCGCTGACCACACCCATGTCGGCCTTGCCCGCCAGGCGCTGCTTGACCACGCCCATCACCTTGCCCATGTCACCAGGACCGCCGGCGCCCAACTCGCTGACGATGCGCTTGACCTCGGCGGCGATCTCCTCGGCCGACAGGCGTGCCGGCAGGTAGGCTTCGAGCACTTTCAACTCGGCGCTTTCCTGGTCCACCAGGTCCTGGCGGCCGGCCTGGCTGAAGGCGGTGATGCTGTCCCGGCGCTGCTTGATCAGCTTGTCGACGATGGCGATCACCGCTGCATCATCCAGCGTGATGCGCTCATCGACTTCCCTTTGCTTCATCGCCGCCTGCAGCAGGCGGATGGTGCCCAGACGCTCGGAGTCCCTGGCGCGCATGGCGGCTTTCATGTCTTCGGTGATCTGCTCTTTCAGGCTCATGGTGTTCTCCAGAAACGACAAAAGCTCGCTGAGCGTCCCCGGCGAGCCTTTGGAATGGGGGAAACGGCAATCACTGCGGTTTCCCGAGCCGAAACTCAGTAGAGCTTCTTGGGCAGCTGCTGGCTGCGCACGCGCTTGTGGTGGCGCTTGACGGCAGCGGCCTTCTTGCGCTTGCGCTCGGCGGTGGGCTTCTCGTAGAACTCGCGTGCGCGCAGTTCGGTCAGCAGGCCCAGCTTCTCGATGGTGCGCCGGAAGCGGCGCAGCGCCACGTCGAACGGCTCGTTTTCTTTGACTCGGATCGTCGTCATTCAGTTTCCATGTATACGCGGCCAGCGGGTGATGCGGTGAATCCGGGGTAGATCAGGCCCCGTCCACGCGGTGGTTCATCGCCATGCGCCGCAAGTGTTGCCCCGCGCATTGAACTAGTATGGCCGGCGGGGCGTTTGCCAGCAAAGCCTGCCATTATAGGCTTTCCTGAGCAGTCGGCAAGCTGCGGTGACGCATACCCAAGGCTGCCGCGCAGGCGTGGGCGCTGGCCCAGGCCCACTGGAAGTTGTAGCCGCCCAGCCAGCCCGTCACGTCCACCACCTCGCCGATGAAGTACAGCCCGGGCCGGGTCCTGGCCTCCATGGTCTGCGACGACAGCCCGCGCGTGTCGACGCCGCCCACGGTGACCTCGGCCTTGCGGTAGCCTTCGGTGCCGGTGGGCGTCAGCGCCCAGCGCTGCAGGCACTCCGCCAGCCGCTGCAAGGCCTTGTCCGATGCTTCGTTGATCGGGCGTTGCCAGGCCGCGTCCTGCGCCACCCAGGCCTCGGCCAGCCGCTGTGGCAGCCAGGCCGCCAGTTCGCGCGCGATCAGCCGGCGCGAGCGCGCCTTGGCCGCCAGCAGCTCGGCCGCCAGATCCACGTCCGGCGCCAGGTCGATCAGGATCGGCGTGCCGGGCCGCCAGTAGCTGGAAATCTGCAGCACCGCCGGCCCCGACAGGCCGCGGTGGGTGAACAGCAGGTCCTCATGGAAGTCCACGCGCCGCGGCTTGTCACCGATGGTGATGCGCACCGGCAGCGACAGCCCGGCCAGCTGGGCATAGGGCGCCCAGGCCGCGCCATCGAAGGTCAGCGGCACCAGGCCCGGCCGCGTGTCGGTCAGCTTGAGGCCGAACTGGCGCGCCAGCTCGAAGCCGAGACCGCTGGCGCCGATCTTCGGGATCGACAGGCCGCCGGTGGCCACCACCAGTGCGGGCGTTTCGACCAGGCCGCGCTCGGTCGTGATCCGGTAGGACGCTGACGACTGTGCCGGGTCGTCGTCGGCGGCGGTGCCATACTCCACCCGCTGCACGCGGCACGGCTGCCAGCGTTCCACTAGGCCGCCGGCGCTTTGGGCGGCGTCGCATTCGGCCAGCAGCAGGCCGATCAGGTCATCGGCGGAGCGGTCACAGAACAGCTGGCCCTTGTGCTTCTCGTGGTAGCCGATGCCATGCCGGTCCAGCAGGGCCGTGAAATCCGCCGGCGTGAAGCGCGCCAGCGCCGAGCGGCAGAAGGCCGGGTTGCGGCCGATGAAGTGCTTGTGTGGCGCGGCCGGATCGAGTTCGCGGTTGGTGAAGTTGGCCCGTCCGCCACCGGAGATGCGCACTTTCTCGGCCACGCGATCGAAATGGTCGATCAGCAGCACGCGCAGGCCGTGTTGCCCGGCCTGCGCGGCGCAGAACAGGCCGGCGGCGCCGGCGCCGAGGATGATCGCGTCGAAGCGCCGCACGGCGCTGTCCGGGCCCTGGTTGATGTGGGTCTGGCGCGTTTTCAGGCGACGTCGGCCAGCATCGGCTGCGCATGCATCGCCGCGACGCCGCGCACCACGTCGCCGACCACCATCACGGCCGGGCTGCCGATACCGCAGGCGGCCAGGCTGTCGCGCAGATCCGCCAGGCAGGTGATGCACTGGCGCTGCGCCGGCAAGGTGGCGCGCTGGATCACCGCCACCGGGGTTTCGCCCGGCAGCGCCGCCAGCAGGCCAGCCTGGATGCGTGCCGCGCTGCTGATGCCCATGTAGATCACCAGCGTCAGCCGCAGCTCGCGCGCCGCCTCGCCCAGGCGCACCCAGTCGACGCCGGGGCCGTCCTTCTGCGGATGGCCGGTGACGAACACCACGCCCTGCGCGTACTCGCGGTGCGTCAGCGGCGCGCCCAGGCTGGTGATGCCGGCCAGGCCGGCGGTGATGCCGCTGATGACGACCGGTTCGATGCCGATGCGGCGCAGGCTCTCGACTTCCTCGCCGCCGCGGCCGAAGATGAACGGATCGCCACCCTTGAGCCGCACCACGTTCTCGCCGGCGCGCGCGGCGTCCAGCATCAGCTGCTCGATGGTCGACTGCGGCGTGCTCTTGCAGCCGCCGCGCTTGCCGACGTAGATGATGCGTGCGCCCGGCCGGGCGTGGCTCAGCACGCCTTCGCCGACCAGGTCGTCGACCAGGATCACGCTGGCCGACTGGATCGCGCGCACCGCCTTGATGGTGAGCAATTCGGGGTCGCCGGGCCCGGCACCGACCAAGGTGACCTGTCCCTGCTTGCGGATGGAGGTGTTCATGCGGCTAACCGCTGCGAGCGGATCGCAGCGCCTTCGGCTTCCATGCTGCGGCAGGCCTGCACGATGTGCCGGACCTGCCGCGCGATCGGCTCGGGAACGGGACTCGTGCCCGCCATCACGGCCTCGATGTATTCGTGGGTGCTGCGGGCGTCGATGGCGGTCGGCAGCGCGGGCAGGGCGCCCAGGGGGCCGGACTGCGCTTCCTGCACGCAGCGCGTGCGACCGTGCATGAACAGCTCCATGCGCGGGGTGCGCCGCGCATCGGCCACCGGCTCGCCCTCGGTGCCGCGCAGCAACAGCGCCGCCGTGCCCATCGACTGGAAGGTGGCGGCCATCGACGCCGCGTATTCGGGGTGCGTGTAGCTGCCCACCACCAGGGCCGGGCCGGCCACCGGGTTCATCAGCTTGACCAGGCTGTGCGCCGGGTTGCGCAGCCCGATGGCGCGGCGCACCTCGAGCAGGCGCGCAAGGCCCGGGTGCAGGCTCTCGGTGCGGACGAAGTGCACGCTGCCGCACGGGATCGACTGGCTGGCCGGCTGCGGCAGCTGGCCAGCTTCGGCCAGCACCTGCTGGGTGCTGACGCGGCGGTCCTCTGTGGCGCAGCCGTGGATCAGCACCGGCAGGCCTTCGCGCGCCAGCAGCCGCGCCAGCAGGGGCGTCAGCACCGGCAGCTTGCGGGCGCCGTTGTAGCTCGGCAGCACGACCACCGGGCGCGGGCTGGCCGGCAGCTTGGTGATGCGGGCGTCCAGCGCGTCGAGGAACCCGGCCATTTCCTCCGTGGTCTCGCCCTTGATGCGCATGGCGACGCAAAAGGCGCCGATCTCCAGGTCGGTGCAGGCGCCGTCGAGGACTTGCCCCAGCAGGTCGCACGCGGCGGTGCGTGACAACGCGCGCGCGCCATCGGCACCGCGGCCAATGTCCTTGATGTACTGGCTGATGGCCATGGGCTGGATTGTGTTGGGGGTTGGGCCGAGCTCAATTGACAGGCGTCAAGAATAAACCAGTTGACGGGGGATTGGACGTGTGTGGCAGCGTCCAGGCCGCTCGGTCGCCTCCTTGCAACGGATCGGGCGGTGCGGATTCGACGCGGGTCGACCGAAGCCGATGGTGGGCGGCTTGGCATGTTCGACGCCGAGCCGCGCCGTCGGGCGCGCGGCCGGGTGTCCTTGGCTGGCCGGCGCAGCGCTCAGGCGCCGTTCAGGGTGAACGGCGCGTTGCTGAACAGCTGCACGCCGTGCAGCAGGGCATCCTCGTCGAAATCGAACATCGGATGGTGGTGCGGATGGCAGATGCCCTTGGCGGCGCTGCGCGCGCCGATCAGGGCGTAGGCGCCGGGAGCGTGCTGGAGGAAGGCGCCGAAATCCTCGCTGTTCGGCATCGGATTCATCTCGCGCACCTGCAGCGCCGGCATGTCGCGCTCGATCATGTGGCGTAGCGCACCGGCCACGCCCGCGTCGTTGACGACCGGAGCGTAGCCGAGCACGTAGTCCAGCTCGCAGCGGGCGCCGTGGGCGCCGGCCACGCCATCGGCGATGCGGCGGATCAGCTCGGGTGCCCGCCGGCGCACGGCATCCGAGAAGCAGCGCACCGAGCCGCCCAGTTCGGCGCCGTCCGGAATCACGTTGAAGGCTTCGCCGGCGTGGAAGCGCGTCACCGAGATGATCAGCGCGTCGTGCGCGTCGGTGTTGCGCGCGACGATGGCCTGCAGGTTGGCGACGATCTGCGCGCCGACGAACACCGGGTCGATGCAGCGGTCCGGATTGGCCGCGTGGCCGCCCTTGCCGAGCACGCGCAGCACGAAGCGGTCCGAGCTGGCGAAGGCGGGGCCGTCGCGCACCACGATGCCGCCGGTGTCCTGGGTTGATATGACGTGGGCGGCGATGATGCGGTCGACGCCGTTCATCACGCCGGCCTCGACCATCTCGGCGGCGCCGCCGGGGTGCTGCTCCTCGGCGTGCTGGAAGAAGAAGCGCACCTCGCCAGGCAACTCGTTGCGCAGCGCCGACAGCAGGTGCACGCTGCCCAGCAGCATCGCCGCATGGCCGTCATGGCCGCAGGCGTGCATCACGCCGGGCACCTGCGAGCGGTAGTCGCAGTGCTTGCCGTCCTGGATCGGCAGGGCGTCGATGTCGGCCCGGATGGCCAGCGTAGGGCCCGGTCGGCCGCCGCGCAGGCGGGCGACGATGCTGGTATCGGTAGGCCGCTCGATCTCCAGGCAGTCGACCTGGGCGAGCTCGGCCAGCAGGAACCTGACCGTCTCCCGCTCCTGGAACGACAGCTCCGGCTGCCGGTGCATGGTGCGGCGCCAGCCCACCACGCGCGGGTGCTGGGTGCGCGCCAGCGCCTCGATTCGCTGCGCCAGCGGGTGGGGGTCGCCGGCCATCACTCGGCCTCGATCTTGCGCGACTGGGCGATGCGGCGCACGCGCTCGCCGGCCTGCGCGATCATCTGGCCGAAGGCTTCCGGCGTGTTGCCGACGGTCTGCGCGTTCAGGTCCTTCAGCCTGGCCTGCGTGGCCGGATCCTTGAGCGCGGCGACAGCGGCGGCGTTGAGCTTGCTGACGATCTCGGCTGGCGTTCCGGCCGGCGCAACCAGGCCGAACCAGGTGATGGCCAGTTCATTCAGCTCCGGGTAGCCCAGTTCCTTCAGCGTGGGCACCTGCGGCAGTTCGGGCAGGCGCGCGTTGGCGCCCACGAACAGCGGCGTCAGCTTGCCGGCCTTGATGTGCGATGCCGACGACGGGTACTGGTCGCTCAGTACCTGGGTCTCGCCGCTCAGCGCGCTGGTGATGGCCGGGCCCATACCCTTGTAGGGGATGTGGCGCAGCTGGATCTTCAGGTCCTCGTTCATGGCCTCGATGACCAGGTGCCCGATCGAGCCGATGCCAGGAGAGCCGGCGTTGTAGTGGTCCGGCTGCTTGCGCACCTCGGCCAGGAAGCCGTCGAAGTTCTTGACCGGAAAACCGGCGCCCGCGGACACCACGGTGGGGATGACGACCAGGGCCGTGATCGGTGCGAAGTCCTTGGCCGGGTCCATCTTGTAGGACTTCAGCAGCACCGGGTTCACCGCCAGCGTGCTCACGGTGCCCATGCCGATGGTGTAGCCGTCGGGCTTGGCCTTGGCCACTGCCTGCGCGCCGATCATGCCGCCGGCGCCGGCCTTGTTGTCGACCACCACGCTCTGGCCGATCGAGCGCATCTTGTCGGCCACGATGCGGGCCACGATGTCGGTGGCGCCGCCGGCGGCGAACGGCACCACCAGGGTGATGGGGCGGGTCGGATAGTTGGCCTGCGCGACGGCGGTGAAGGATGTCGCGGCGGCGGCCAGCGCGAGCATGCAGCGGGCGAAGCGGCGGCGGGACGGGAAGGCGGGTGTCTGGGTCATGCTGGTGTCTCCTGCGTGATGAAGCGATGTGAACGCGTGCCGGGCATTGTTCGGGAATCGCACCTTGAAACACAAATAGAAAATACGGAGTGATATAAGCAAGACAAATAGCTTGCTGCCGATGCCACCGTGAGCTCACCGCTGCCGCCGCCGCACGTGCTGTACGCCCGCCTGGCGGCCCGGGCCCGCCTGCGGCATCTGCAGTTGCTGGTAGCGGTGGCCGAGGAGGGCAGCCTCGTGCGCGCCGCCGAGGCGGTGGGCATGAGCCAGCCCGCCGCCACGCAGGCCATGGCCGAGCTTGAGCGCCTGCTCGGCATGGGCTTGTTCGAGCGGCATGCGCGCGGCATGCGCGCCACGGCGGTGACCGCCTCGGTGCTGCCGCTGGTGCGCAATATCCTGCAGGCGGTGCAGTCCACGGCCGAAACCATGGCGGCGGTGCGTGACGGCGCCAGCGGACTGCTGCGGGTCGGCACGCTGCCGGCCGTGGCGGCCCTGCTGGCGCGCCAGCTGACGCGGCTGCTGCAGCGCCAGCCGCAATGGCGCGTCGAGGTGGTGGAGGAAACCGGCGAACAACTGCTGCAGCACCTGCTCGGTGGCCGCCTGGACCTGGCCCTGCTGCGCCAGCCGCGCGCGGTACCGGCGCGCATCCGCTTCGAGGCGCTGCTGCAGGATGAGGCGGTGGTGCTGTGCGGCGTGCGCCACCCGCTCACCCGCAAGTCGCGGCTGGCGTTGGCCGATCTGGCGGCTTGCCCCTGGCTGCTGCCGCCTGTCGGCATCGAGGCCCGGCAGGCACTCGACCAGCTGTTTGCTGCGTCGATGACGCCGATGCGGGTTCATCCGATCTCGACGTCATCGCAGTCGGTGCTGGTCGAGGTGCTGGCCGACCAGCAGACGCTGGTGCTGGCGCCGGCCAGCCTGGCGCGCTTCATCTGTGACTGGGGACTCGGCGTGCGCCTCGACACCACGCTGCAGGTACCCTTGCCGGCCATCGGCGTCGCATGGGTGGCCGATGCCTCGCCGGTGCCCGTCGGCGACGCGCTGATCGAGCTGCTGCGTGGTGCGGAAGCGGGGCCTTGAAGCGCCGCGTCCATGATGCCGGCGCTCAGGCCTGATCCATCCCGTTGGCGCGCTTGATGTCGCTGGTCTGCGGCGAGGCCATGAAGGCCAGCAAGGCCGCCACCGCGTCAGCTTGCTGCGAGGCTGTCGCGACGCCGCCGGCGAACACGGTGGTGATCTGGATCGCGTCAGGCAGCGGACCGACGACGTCGATGCCGCTCAGGTGCATCAGCTCGCTCAGTTGCTGGAAGCCGAGTGCCACCTCGCCGCTGGCGACCAGCGAGCCGACCGGGACGCCGGGCGGGGGCGTTACCAGCTTGGCGTTGACCGCGTCGGCGATGCCCCAGCGCTCGAACAGCCGGGCCAGCGCCACGCCGCTGGGTCCGGTCGAATAGCCGACGCTGCCTGCGGCCAGCACCGCCTGCCGGACGGCCGCCTCGCTGCCCAGGTCGGGGTGCGGGCTGCCGGCACGCACCGCCACGGCGACGTCCGAGCGCACGATGTCGATGCGGCTGCCTGCGCGCACGTGGCCGTCGGCCACCAGCCGGTCGAGCGCGTCGGCGCCGAGCACGACGGCGTCGAAGGCTTCACCGGTGGCGACGCGCCTGGCCGCATCGACACCGCCGACCGATTCCAGCGCCACCGCCGCGCCGGCTGGCTGCTGCGCGTACAGGGCGATCAGTTCGGTCAGCACCTTCTTGGTGGCCATGGAGGAAATCATGCGGAGCGCAGGCGCGGTCATGGGTGCTTCTTCAGGTCTTGCAACAGTGGCGGAACCGGTATCAAGCCATGATTGTGCTGGCTTGAAGGCCGCAGCGACATGAGCAGGGACGCCGGCCGATCCCGGGTGTGGCGTGAGCTGCGGTAACGACAGTAGCCCGCAGGCGCCCGGTTGTGGCAGGATACATGCTCGAACGCGTTCACCTAGCCTGGAGGAGGTCGTCATGTTGACAGTCGCGGATATCCTGTCGGCCAGAAAAGATGCCACGCTGGCCACCTTGCCGCCCACCGCCACGGTGCGCGATGCCCTGCAGATCATGTTCGATCGCCAGATCGGTTCGGTGCTGGTGGTGCAGGGCGATGCGCTGCTGGGCATCTTCACCGAGCGCGACTACGCGCGCAAGCTGGTGCTGCAGGGATTGTCGTCGGCCGACACGCTGCTGATGGACGTGATGACCGCGCGCCTGTACGTGGTCAGCCCGCGCCAGACCGTGCAGGAATGCCTGGGCATCATCACCAAGGGCCGCATGCGCCACCTGCCGGTGGTCGATGGCGGTGAACTGATCGGCCTGGTGTCGATCGGTGACCTGGTGAACGCGGAGCTGCAGGAGCAGCGCTTCATCATCGAGCAGCTGGAAAACTACATCGCCGGCAGCATGGGTTGAGCCGCCGCCGGCGCGCCGCCCGAGGCCGGCGCGGATAATGTCGAACCATGTCTGTGGTGGTTCTTGGCATCGAATCTTCCTGCGATGAAACCGGCGTCGCGCTGGTGCGCACGCGCGACGGCGGCGTGCCCGGGTTGCTGGCGCAGGCGCTGCACACCCAGGCGGCCATGCACGCCGACTACGGCGGCGTGGTGCCGGAACTGGCCAGCCGCGATCACATCCGGCGCGTGCTGCCGCTGACAGGACAGGTGCTGGAGCAGGCTGGACTGACCTCGTCGGGCATCGACGTCGTGGCCTATACGCGCGGTCCCGGCCTGGCCGGTGCGCTGCTGGTCGGCGCCGGTGTCGCATGCGCGCTCGGTGCGGCGCTGGCCAAGCCGGTGCTGGGCGTGCACCATCTGGAGGGGCATCTGCTGTCGCCGTTCCTCAGCGCCGATCCGCCCGAATTTCCCTTCGTCGCGCTGCTGGTGAGCGGCGGCCACACGCAGCTGATGCGCGTCGACGGCGTCGGCCGCTACACGCTGCTGGGCGAGACTATCGACGACGCCGCGGGCGAGGCCTTCGACAAGTCGGCCAAGCTGCTCGGGCTCGGTTATCCCGGCGGGCCGGCGCTGGCGCGGCTGGCGGAATACGGCGACGACAGCGCCTACAAGCTGCCGCGTCCCCTGCTGCACAGCGGCGACCTGGACTTCTCCTTTGCCGGCCTGAAGACCGCGGTGCTGACGCAGGCGCGCAGGCTGGAGAGCGCACCCTGCGAGCTGATGCGCGCCGACCTGGCGGCCAGCACCCAGGCCGCCATCGTCGACGTGCTGGTGAAGAAATCGCTGGCGGCGCTGGCCCGGACCGGCCTGGAGCGTCTGGTGGTGGCGGGCGGCGTCGGCGCCAATGCGCGCCTGCGCGAGCAGCTGGGCGCCGCCTGCGCGGCGCAAGGCGTGCGCGTGCATTACCCGGAATTCGACTTGTGCACCGACAACGGCGCCATGATCGCGCTGGCGGCCGCGATGCGGATCCAGGCCGGTGCCGAGGCGCCGCGCGCCGACTACGCCTTCGACGTCAAGCCGCGCTGGCCGCTGGATCAGCTGGCGACGGCTTGAGGCCGATCAAGCCGAAACCGGATCACCGGCACCTGGTATCTCGACGCCCGCACGCCGCGCGTTACCATCGCAGCTTGCCTGAGCGCGGTGCCGACCTCCTGGTCCACAACGTGGCCGGTTCCCGGTCACGCCACCAAGCGCTTCATTGCATCCTGCCGGCAACTGCGTGCCACGCCTGATCGGGCGCGGCCAAACGCGCGGTCTGGTGCCGGCCTGTCGCATTCAAGCTGTTTTCTGGAGTTTTTCCCATGACGTTCCCATCCCGCCGCGCGCTGTTGCGCGCGTCCCTGTCCTTGCTGGGCAGCCTGCCGCTGCTGGCCGGCGCACAAGGCGGCAGCAGCGCCCCGATCAAGCTGGCATTGATCGAATCGCTCAGTGGCCCGTTCGCCAACACCGGCGAGGCGGTGTTCCGCAACCTGGGCTGGGCCATCGAGCGCGTGAATGCGCGTGGTGGCGTGCCGACGGCGCAGGGGCGGCGCCTGCTGCAGCTCGAGCGCTTCGACAACAAGGGCCAGGTCGAGGAGTCGCTGTCGATGCTGCGCGCCGCCATCGACGCCGGCATCCAGTTCGTGCTGCAGGGCAACTCCTCGGCGGTGGCGGCGGCGCTGATCGACGCCATCAACAAGCACAACGAGCGTGAACCGGCGCGCCGGGTGCTGTTCCTCAACTACTCGGCGGTCGATCCGATCCTCACCAACGAGCTGTGCAGCTTCTGGCATTTCCGTTTCGACGCCCACGCCGACATGCGCATGACGGCACTGATGGAGCTGATGCGCGAGGACGCGCAACTGGGGCGCATCTACCTGATCGGCCAGGACTACAGCTTCGGCCACGCCGTGCTGCGCGAGGCCAAGCGCCAGCTTGGCCAGCAGCGGCCGGACGTGGTGATCGCGGGCGAGGAGTTGCACCCGATCGGCCGCATCAAGGACTTCCTGCCCTACGCCACCAAGATCCGCAACAGCGGCGCGCAGGCGGTGCTGACCGGCAACTGGGGCAACGACCTGACGCTGCTGATCAAGGCCGCGCGCGACGTCGGTTTCGAGGGCCGCTTCTATACCTTCTACGGCAACGCCCTGGGCGCGCCGGCGGCGATCGGCGAGGCCGGCATCGGCAAGGTGGTGGCGGTGGCCGACTGGTTGCCCAATGTGCCGACGGCCGAGAGCGCGGCGTTCTACAAGTCGTTCCGCGAGCGCTTCCCGCGCCCGCAGGACGACTACGTGCACCTGCGCATGCAGCTGCTGATCGAGGCGCTGGCACAGGCCATCGAGCGCGCCGGCGGCACCGAGCCACGCGCGGTGGCGCTGCAACTGGAGCGCGCCGACGTCACGCTGGCCGGCCAGCGCGGCCGCATGCGCGCGGCGGATCACCAGTTCCAGCAGCCGCTGGCGGTGGGCGTGATGGATCGCGTGGGAACGCCCGGCGTGGCGTTCGATGTCGAGGGCTCGGGCTACGGCTTCCGCGTGGTGCGGCAGCTCAGCGCCGACGGCGCCGCCATGCCGCACGGCTGCCGGATGGCGCGGCTGGATTGAAGCGCGCCGCAGGCGCGCGCCAAAAACGTCAGCGGCCGCCGTCGTTTGCCGGCGGCGCCGTCCTGGGGTGCAGCGCCGGCGGCATGCCCGGCTGGCCGACCTGCCGGCCGCGGAACAGCGCCGCGCGGCTCAGCAGCACGGCGGTCACCGGCACCGTGATCGACAGCAGGATGATGATTAGCCAGACGTGCAGCTGCAGGCCCTGGCTGCGCGCCGAGAAGTAGATGATTGACGCGAAGGTCACGCACCAGGATGCGCCCACGTAGGCCAGCGCCGGCGGGTGCATGCGTTGGAAGAAGTTCCGCATCCGGATCAGGCCCCAGGACGCTCCCAGCGTCAGCACGGCGCTCAGGATCAGCAGCGCCGCGACGATGATCTCGACCCAGAAGGGCAGGGTGTCGGCGCTCATCACTCGATCACTTCTCCGCGCAGCAGGAACTTGCCCATGGCGGCTGAGCTGACGAAGCCGAACAGGGCGATCAGCAGCGCGGCGGCAAAGTACACGTCGGAGGTGTAGCGGATGCCGACCACCAGCGCGATCAGCATGCCGATGATGTAGATCAGGTCCAGCGCCAGCACGCGGTCCTGCGCCGTGGGGCCGCGCAGCATGCGCCACAGCGCGATCAGGATGGCGACGCCGTAGGCACCCAGGGTGAACGTGATGACGCCGGAAAGCAGGGGGCTCATGATTCGAAGATGCGTATCAGGGGCTGTTCGTAGCGCCGCTTGAAGAAGGTGATGAACTCGGCTTCGTCGGGCACGTCCCAGACATGCAGCATCATCGCACTGCTGTCGCGCGCCAGTTCGCACCACACCGTGCCCGGCACCACGGTGGTGATCATGGTCAGCGAGGCCAGCGCGGTGGGGTCGCGCAACTCCAGCGGGATGATGACGAAAGCGCTCCTGACCGGCTGGCGCCGTTCGCGCAGCACGCCCAGGAACACGGCGATGGTCGATTCGACGACGTCGTGGCCCACCGCCAGGATCAGGCGGATCACCGTCAGCGGGTGCCGCACGCGCGGGCGCGCCGGGCGCAGCGGCGCCAGCAGCGCGGGCGCGCCGATGCCGAAGATGACCGCGAGGATGATCTGGCCGAGACCGAGCGAGCGGTTCAGCACCAGCCACATGACGATCAGCGACAGCGTCAGCAGCGGCCACGGCAGCAGGCGCTTGATCATCGGCGCAGGCCTCCTTCGCCGCTGGCGTTGGGCGAGGGCACCGGCTTGGCCGACATCACGGTGCCGATGTACTCCTTCGGATCGTGCAGGCCGCGCGCGGTGGCGTTGACGTAGCGCAGCACCGCGTCGGCCTGCCACACCAGCGCGCCGACCAGCAGCAGCAGGGCGCCGATCGGCAGCGTCTCGATGATGCGCAGGCGCGGCACCGGGCGGTCGTGCGTGGCCCAGAAGTAGCGCACGCCGGCGCGCGACATGGCGATGGTGGCCAGCAGGCCGCTGATCACCAGCAGCGCCAGCAGCACCCAGGCGGCGACCGACACGGTGGCGCTCTCGCCGAAGCCGGCCGGATTCAGCAGCGCCGACAGCATCACCACCTTGCCGACGAAGCCGGCCATCGGCGGCAGCCCGGCGATGGTGAGCGCGCAGACGATGAAGGCCAGGCCTAGAAAGGCCATCGCGGCCGGAATCGCGCGGCCGATCAGGGCCTGTTCGTCGTCGTCCAGGTTGACGTCGCGTACCGGCAGCAGGTCGACCGGAAAGGCGAACGGGTCGTCGGGTTCGATCTCGCTGACGTACAGCGGCGTTTCCTCGACCTCGCGCGTGCGGTCGACCAGTTCGACCAGCAGGAAGAACGCGCTGATCGCCAGCGTCGAGCCCAGGATGTAGTACAGCGCGCCTCCGGTGACGGCGGGCTGGCCGAAGCCGAGCGCCGCCAGCAGCGTGCCGGACGACAGGATGGCGCTGAACGCTGCCATGCGGCCCAGATGCTGGGTCGCCATGATGCCGATGGCGCCGAAGGCCAGCGTCAGCAGGCCGAGCCCGACCAGCACCGGCCCGCCGAACAGCGCCGACACGCCGGCCTCCTGCGGAAACAGCAGCGTCCACACCCGCAGGATCGCGTACACGCCCAGCTTGGTCATGACGGCAAACAGCGCCGCCACCGGCGTGCTGGCGGCCGAGTAGGCCGAGGGCAGCCAGAAGTTCAGCGGCCAGGCCGCCGCCTTGACCAGGAAGGCCACCGACAGGATGGCTGCGCCGGCGTGCAGCAGGCCGCGGTCGTTCTCGGGAATCGCCGGCACCATGATCGCCATGTCGGCCATGTTCAGCGTCCCGGTGACGCCGTACAGCATGGCGACGCCGATCAGGAACATGCTCGACGCCAGCAGGTTCATGGCGATGTAGTGCAGTCCCGAGCGCACGCGTGCCCAGCCGGAACCATGCAGCAGCAGGCCGTAGGAGGCCGTCAGCATGATCTCGAAGAACACGAACAGGTTGAACAGGTCGGCCGTCAGGAAGGCGCCGTACAGGCCCATCAGCTGCAGCTGGAACAGCGGGTGGAAATGCACGCCGGCCTTGTGCCAGCGGGCGCTGGCGTAGAGCACCGCGGTCAGGCCCAGCACGCTGCTCAGCAGCACCATCATGGCCGACAGGCGGTCGGCCACCAGCACGATGCCGTAGGGGATCGGCCAGTTGGCCGGCAGGTACACGCCCACCGCCTGCACCTCGCCGCCGTGCTGCACCCAGACCACCAGGCCGATCGCCATCACCACGCCGAGCAGGCATGACAGCACGTTGATGACGGCCTTGAGCGGCCGGCGCGTGTCGCCCAGCAGCAGCATGATGGCGGCAGTCGCCATCGGCAGCAGCACCGGCAGCACCACCAGGTGCGGCATCGCCCACTCGACCAGGCTCGTGAAGCTCACGGCCTGGCCTCCGACGAGTCGGCGTACGCGGTCGGGCGCGGCAGCAGGGCGGTGCCGTCGTCGGGCTCCTCGCCATCGACGTGGTCGGTGTCCGACAGGCCGCGCGAGGCCAGCAGCACCACCAGGAACAGCGCCGTGGTGGCGAAGCCGATCACGATCGCGGTCAGCACCAGCGCCTGCGGCAGCGGGTCGGTGTAGTTCTCCAGGTTCGGCACCAGGCCGGGCAGCACGATCGGCTCCTTGTCGAGCGACAGGCTGCCCATGGCGAAGATGAACAGGTTGACCGCGTACGACAGCATGGCCAGGCCCATCAGCACCTGGAAGGTGCGCGGGCGCAACACCAGCCAGACGCCGGAACCGCCCAGCACGCCGATGGCAATCGCCAGGATCATTTCCATGCGCCGACCTCCTTCCTGGCCGTGCTCAGCTGTGCAACCCCGGCCACGATACAGAGGGCCGCGGAGCAGGCCATGCCAGCGACAGCCGTGCCCGGACCTGCGCCGGGCACTGGCTGTGTCCCTCCTCCCGCAGGAGAGGAGGGAAGGCATGTGAGCGACTCAGGGAGGTGCCCCATGCCTAGTCCACCTCCCGCGGACCGGTGGTGGCGGTGACGGTCTTCTCCGGCGCGCGCCGGTGACCCCGCACCGACTGGTGCGCCAGCGCGGTCAGGATCAGCAGCGTGGCGCCGACCACCGTGGCGAATACGCCGGCGTCGAAGAACAGCGCGCTGGCGACGTGGATCTCGCCCAGCCAGGGCAGCGTGAAGTGCGCCGTGTGCGAGGTCAGGAACGGAAAGCCGAACCACAGGGCGCCCAGGCCGGTGCCGAGCGCCAGCAGCAGCCCGACCGCGATCCAGCGCACCACGCCGAGTTGCAGGTGCGCCTCGACCCAGTGCGTGCCGGCCACCATGTACTGGGTGATGAAGGCGATCGACAGCACCAACCCGGCGACGAAGCCGCCGCCCGGCAGGTTGTGCCCGCGCATGAAGAAATACATCGAGATCAGCGCGGCGATCGGCAGCAGCAGGCGCACCAGCACCGCCGGCACCAGGGCGTAGCCGAGCGCCGTGTCCTGCGCCGTGCGCGGGTTGATCAGGTCGCTGACCAGGTCGGGCGGCACCGCGCGCTGCTGCGGCGGCAGCTGCACCGTCTCGCGCGGCGGCCGGAAGCGGCGCAGCAGCGCGTATACCGTCAGGCCGACGATGCCCAGCACCGTGATTTCCCCCATGGTGTCGAAGCCGCGGAAATCGACCAGCATCACGTTCACCACGTTGGTGCCGCCGCCCTCGGGCAGCGCGCGGTCGATGAAGAAGGGCGAGATGCTCTGCGGCGCGGCGCGCGTCATCATGGCGTAGGCCAGCGCCGCCATGCCGAGGCCGGCGGCGATCGCCACCAGCAGATCGCGCCCGCGCCGCAGGTAGACCTTCGGCTGCAGGCGCGGCGCCTCGCGCTGCATGCGCTTGGGCAGCCAGCGCAGGCCAAGCAGGAACAGGATGGTGGTGACGACTTCCACCGTGAGCTGCGTCAGCGCCAGGTCCGGTGCCGAGAACCACAGGAACGTGAGGCTCACCGCCAGGCCGACCGCGCTGATCATGATCAGCGCCGCCAGCCGGTGGAACTTGGCCTGGTGCGCGGTGGCCAGGGCGCACACGCATCCCAGCACCCACAGCAGGGCGAACTCGAAGCTGCCCGGCACGCGCGCGCGGTCGCCGCCGCTGACGCCGCCGCGCCACAGCGCACCGCCGGCCAGCGCGATGGCCACCAGCACCGTCAGCAGCATCTGCGGCTGCAGCCGGTAGGTCGACAGCAGCGTCAGCGTGCGGCGTGCGCCGCGGTCGAGCCGGTACAGCAGGCTGTGGAACACGCGCTCGCCGTCGATGCCCTGCAGCAGCGGCACGCGGTCGATGCGCCCGCTTTCCAGCCCGCGGTGCAGCAGCAGGAACAGCGTGATGCCGCCGATCAGCGCGATCGTGCTCATGATCAGCGGCTTGTTGAAGCCGTGCCACACGGCCAGGCTGAAATACGGCATGGTGCCGCCCACCACCGGCCGCGCCGCCAGGTCGAGCGCCGGGCCGATCGACCACTGCGGCAGCATGCCGACCACCAGGCACAGCAGCACCAGGATCTCGATCGGCACGCGCATCCAGCGCACTGGCTCTTTCGGTTCCAGCGGCAGATCGTGCGCCGGCGGCCCGAAGAACACGTCGACCGAAAAGCGCAGCGAGTACACGACACCGAAGATGCCGGCCACGGTGGCGGCGATCGGCAGGCCGATGTCGAGCCAGGGCATCGCGCTCAGGTCGACGGTTTCGGCGAAGAACATCTCCTTCGACAGGAAGCCGTTCAGCAGCGGCACGCCCGCCATCGCCGCGCTGGCGACGAAGGCCAGCGTGCCGGTGATCGGCATCGCCTTGCGCAGGCCCGACAGCCGGCGCACGTCGCGCGTTCCGGTCTCGTGGTCGATGACGCCGGCGGCCATGAACAGCGAGGCCTTGAAGGTCGCGTGGTTCATGATGTGGAACACCGCCGCCACCGCCGCCAGGTCGCGGTTCAACCCCAGCAGCAGGGTGATCAGGCCCAGGTGGCTGATGGTCGAGTACGCCAGCAACCCCTTCAGGTCGGTCTGGAACATGGCGATGTAGGCGCCCAGCACCAGCGTGATGACGCCGGCGCCGGTGACGATCCAGAACCATTCCGGCGTGCCCGACAGCGCCGGCCACAGCCGCGCCAGCAGGAACACGCCGGCCTTCACCATGGTGGCCGAGTGCAGGTAGGCCGACACCGGCGTCGGCGCCGCCATCGCGCGCGGCAGCCAGACGTGGAACGGGAACTGCGCGCTCTTGGTCAGCGCGCCCAGCAGCACCAGCACCAGCATGATCGTGTACAGCTCGTGCGCGCGGATGCGCTCGCCGGCGGCCAGCACCGCGTCGAGGTCGTAGCTGCCGACGATGTGCCCCAGCATCAGCACGCCGGCCAGCAGGGCCAGCCCGCCGGCGGCCGTGATTGTGAGCGCCAAGCGGGCGCCGCGCCGCGCGTCCTTGCGGTGGTGCCAGTAGCCGATCAGCAGGAACGAGAACAGGCTGGTCAGTTCCCAGAAGAAGGCGATCTGCACCAGGTTGCCCGACAGCACCACGCCCAGCATGGCACCCATGAAGGCCAGGAAGAACGAGAAGAAGCGCGGCACCGGGTCGTTCTTCGACATGTAGTAGCGCGCGTAGATGGCGACCAAGGTGCCGATGCCGGTCACCAGCATGGCGAACATCCAGGCGAAGCCGTCCATGCGCACCACCAGGTTGATGCCGGCCGAGGGAATCCAGCGGTATTCCTCGCGCAGCACCGCGTCGGCCTGCAATTGCGGAAACAGCCACGCCACCCAGACCGCGGCGGCGGTCGATACCAGCGCTGCCCACACCGCCGCCGCCGTGCGGGCGTGCGTCGGCATCAGGGCAGCGACCAGGCTCCCGGCGAAAGGCAGCAGCAGCAGATAGACCAGATCCATCTGGTGGGAAACAGGCGAGAACAGCAGGCTGATCAGGACGTCGCCGGAATCGGCGGCGGAAACGACCGTTCAACAACGGGCGGCAAGCCATGCCGCCGCCGGTTGGGACGAAGATTCATGATAACAGTCACGGAGCGTGTCCACGCGGCGAAGTTCATGCCGGATGTGCTCGTGAAATGTGAGCGTCGACCTGCGCGTTCGCGCACTGGCCGGGCACTGGTTCGATGCAGGGCGAGGCCGGTCTGGCGGCCTCTTGATCCTTGCCGCGCTGGCCACGGGTGCGCGCCGATGACCCGGTTTCGTGTGGTTGCGTGATTGATTCGGCAAACCTTAATGACTTCTTGACATAAACACCTGCGACAGGGTTATAATGGCGGGCTGTCGGGTGCTTGCATCCGGCCATCTTCCGCCTCTATCGCAGGCTGCCTCATTGTGAGGGGGGTACTGCGGGGAGGCGGACTTTCGTTTCCGCGCGGATTCAGGCCTTCGGGCAGGGTTCCGGTCAGCGGTTTCCGTGGCGGGCGCCGGTGGTATCGGTGCGCGTCCTGTTGGCCACCTTGATCGTGGAGATGTGTCATGCGCGTTCTTCCTCACGCTGATTCCCCCAGCCCCGCCATTGCCTCGCGCGCCTCGCTGCGCGCCACCAAGCCGATGCCGCGCCAGGCGCCGGGCCTGCACCTGATCGGCGACCTCTATGGTTGCCGTGGCGATGAGCGCCTGATGGTCGATGCCGCCCATCTGGAAGCCTTCTGCAAACAGGCCGTGGCGGATGCCGGCCTGACCACTGTCGGCAGCCTGTTCCACAGCTTCGGCGAGGGCGAGGGCGTGACCGGCGCCGTGGTGCTGGCCGAGTCGCACCTGGCCCTGCACACCTGGCCGGAGGACGACTACGTGACGCTCGACGTCTACGTGTGCAGCTACAGCTGCGACAACTCCGAAAAGGCCGAGCGTCTGTTCGAGACGCTGATGCAGGCGTTCCAGCCGGTCGATCCGCACCTGCACCGCGTCGTGCGCGCATGAGCGCGCCGGCACCGACGCCCCCGCCGGACGGCGGGGCGGCCGAGTTCGCCGTCGAGCAGCTGTCGTCCGACTTCGGCTTCTACGTGCGCACCACCGGCCTGCTGGCCGAGCGCCGTTCGGCCGAGCAGCACATCGAGATCGTGCAGACACCGCGCTTCGGCCGCGCCATGCGCATCGACGGCTGCTTCATGACCTCGGAGCGCGACGAGTTCTTCTACCACGAGCCGATGATCCACCTGCCCGCCATCACGCACGGCGAGGTGCGGCAGGCGTTGATCGTCGGTGGTGGCGATGGCGGTTCGGCGCACAACCTGCTGCGCTATCCCGGCATGCAGCGCGTGGTGCTGGCCGAACTCGACCGCGAGGTCATCGACATGGCGCGCGAGTGGCTGCCGGCGGTGCATCGCGGCGCCTTCGACGACCCGCGCCTGGACATTCGCCTCGGCGATGGCCGCGCCTTCATCGAGGGCTGCGAAGCCGAGTTCGACCAGATCGTGCTCGACCTGACCGACCCTTTCGGCCCCGCCGTGGCCCTGTACACGCGCGAGTTCTATCAGGCCTGCCGGCGCGCGCTGCGACCCGGCGGGGTGGTGTCACTGCACATCCAGTCGCCGATCCACCGCGCGGCCAGCATGGCGCGCATCGTGGCGACGCTGCGCAGCGTGTTCGGCATGGTGCGGCCGTACCTGCAGTACGTGCCCTTGTACGGCACCTGGTGGGGCATGGCGATGGCATCCGACCAGGCCGATCCGCTGGCGCTGCCGGCGGCCGAGGTGGACGCACGGCTGACGCGCCACGCCATCGGTGACCTCAAGCTCTACAGCGGCGCCATGCACCATGCGCTGCTGAGCCTGCCACCCTTCGTGCAGCGGCTGCTGGCGCAGCCGGCCGACATCATCGTCGACGGTGACAGCCTGGACGAGATCGCCCAGGAGGGTGAGGCGCCACAGCTGAAGATCGCCTGAGCGACTGATCGACCAGCTCTTGCCGCGGTGCGCGGCGGTGGTGCGCCCTTGAGCTGACCGTCAGCGCGTGTAGCCGAGACACGCGCCCGCGTTCGGCCGGCCCTTGCATTCGCGTCGCAAGCGCGCTTCCTCGCGTCGCTGGCGCTGCGCCTCGCTGTCGCCGTTGGCGTAGGTCACCTTGGGACCCGCCGGCTTGACCCGTTTCGCGCCGGCTCTGGTGCTCGGTTTGCTGCCTGGCTTGGAGGCGGGCCCGGCGTCGGCGGTCGGCGCCATGGTCAGCAGCCCGAGCCCGCAGGCGAATGCGGTGAGCAGACGATGAAGCGTGCGCATGTCGACCTCCCTGATGAGCCTGCCGGTACCAGTGCATCAGGTGCACCAGGCCAGCACGCGCCTTGTTCTATGCGATGCTTGCGACTTCAGTGATGGGCATTAGATGGGGCGGCAGACCATGCGTCAAGCCATTTTGAGTCTGGAAGAGTCGAAGATCCGCGAAGTCGCCAACGCCGGCATGGGGCGCAGCGATGTGTTGCCGTTCTGGTTCGGCGAAAGCGATGAGGTGACGCCCGAGTCGGTGCGGGCGGCCGGCATCGCATCGCTGCAGGCGGGCGAAACCTTCTATGCGCACAACCTCGGCCTGCCCGAGCTGCGCGCCGCCGTGGCCAGCTACACCAGCCGCCTGCACGGCGACGTGCTGGCCGAGCGGATCGGCATCACCTCGGGCGGCGTCAACGCGCTGATCGTCGCCATGCAGGCGCTGATCGACGCCGGCGACCGCGTCGTCGTCGTCACGCCCGTCTGGCCGAACCTGACCGCGCAGCCGCGCATCCTGGGCGCCGACCTGCACTGTGAGGCGCTCGAGCCTGACGCCGATGGCGCCTGGCAGCTCGATCTGCCGCGCCTGCTGGCCGCGATCACACGCGGCACGAAACTGCTGGTGCTCAATTCACCCAACAACCCGACCGGCTGGACGCTCTCGAAAGCAGAGCAGGAAAGCATCCTGACGCGCTGCCGCGAGACCGGTACCTGGATTCTTTCGGATGAGGTCTACGAGCGCCTGTACTACCGTGGCGATACGGCGAGCGGCGCGGCGCCCAGCTTTCTCGACATCGCCGAGCCGGAAGACCGGCTGGTGGTGGTGCAGAGCTTTTCCAAGGCCTTCCTGATGACCGGCTGGCGGCTCGGCTACCTCGTCATGCCGCCCGACATGACGCCGCAGGTGGGCAAGCTGCTGGAATTCAACACCTCCTGCGCGCCCGTGTTCGTGCAGCGCGGCGGGCTGGCTGCGCTGGCGCAGACCGAGTCGATCACGCCACGCGTCGTCACGCACCTGCGGCGCTGCCGAGACACCCTGGTGCCGCTGCTGCAGGCGCACTCTGGTGTGCACACCAGCGCCGCACCCGGCGGCATGTATGCCTTCCTGCGCATCGACGGCCACGGCGACTCGCTGCAACTGGCCAAGCGGCTGGTGGTCGAAGCCGGCCTGGGTCTGGCGCCGGGCATCGCCTTCGCACCCGAGTCCGAACGCTGGCTGCGCTGGTGCTTCGCGTCGAAGGACGTGGCGCGGCTGGGGCAGGGCGTGGAACGCCTGGCCAACTGGCTGGCGCGTCACGGCTAGTGCCGCATCGGCCGCGCTTCAGGGCGCTCGGATCGGGTCGAGCTGGTTGGCGTGGCCGAGACAGGTGATCGAGGCACGCCGCCAGGCTATAATTCCAAGGCTTTGCCTATTGCAAGGCGCACGTGGCGTGCAGTTCCGGCGCGCCACGCAAGTCAAACCATATGGAACGAGGATTGAAAACATGATCTCGAAAGAGAACAAGGCCGTTGTCGTCAAGGACAACGCACGCGCCGCCAATGACACCGGCAGCCCGGAAGTCCAGGTTGCGCTGCTGACCGCTCGCATCAACGAGCTGACGCCGCATTTCAAGGACCACGCCAAGGACCACCATGGCCGTCGCGGCCTGCTGCGCATGGTCAGCCGCCGCCGCAAGCTGCTGGATTACCTCAAGGGCAAGGATGCCGAGCGCTACGTTGCCCTGATCCAGAAACTGGGCCTGCGCAAGTAAGCGCATGTCCACCGCGAACGCCTGACGCCTGTTCCCAGGGCTCAGGCGTTTTTGTCGTTTTCCCATCCGGAGCAGGGTTTCAGAAGCTGAAGCTGTGTCATTCCATCAGGTGCTGACGGGCAGCCGCGGCGGTTCATGGAATGGCATCGTGTTCTGAGTCCTGTCCGGCCTTCAGGCAGGACTGTCCTGCCGATGCAGCTATCAAGACAGGAGTTAGCATGAGCATGTTCAACAAGGTCACCAAGACATTCCAGTGGGGCGACAGGACCGTCGTCATGGAAACCGGTGAGTTCGCCCGCCAGGCCGCCGGCGCCGTGCTGGTGGAGATCGACGGCACCGTGGTGCTGGCGACCGTGGCGGCGAGCAAGCAGGCCAAGCCGGGCCAGGACTTCTTCCCGCTGACCGTGGACTACATCGAGAAGGCCTACGCCGCCGGCAAGATCCCGGGCAGCTTCTTCAAGCGCGAGGCCAAGCCGAGCGAGCTCGAGACGCTGACCAGCCGCCTGATCGACCGCCCGATCCGCCCGCTGTTCCCGGACGGCTTCTTCAACGAAGTGCACGTGGTCATCCACACGCTGTCGCTGAACCCCGAGGTCGACGCCGACATCGCCGCCATGCTGGGCGTGAGCGCCGCGCTGTCGATCAGCGGCATCCCGTTCAACGGCCCGATCGGCGCCGCGCGCGTGGGCTACATCAACGGCGAGTACGTGCTCAACCCGGCCCGGTCGGCGCGTGCCAACAGCAAGCTCGACCTGGTGGTGGCTGGCACCGAATCGGCCGTGCTGATGGTCGAGTCCGAGGCCGACCAGCTGAGCGAGGACGTGATGCTGGGTGGCGTGGTGTTCGGCCACGAGCAGGGCCGGATCGCCATCGAGGCCATCCATGAGCTGGTGCGCGAGGCCGGCAAGCCGCTGTGGACCGAGAGCGGCAGCTGGGCGCCCGAGGCCAAGGACGAGGACTTCATCGCCAAGGTCAATGCCGCCGCCGAGGACAAGCTGCGCGCCGCCTACCAGATCCGCAGCAAGCAGGCCCGCACGCAGGCGCTGCGCGAGGCGTCGGCCGCGGTCAAGGCCGAGCTGACCGCACAGGGCGTCGAGTTCGATGCCGTCAAGCTCGACAACCTGCTGTTCGAGGTCGAGGCGCGCATCGTGCGCGACCAGATCCTGGCCGGCGAACCGCGCATCGACGGCCGCGACACGCGCACTGTGCGCCCGATCGAGATCCGCAACAGCGTGCTGCCGCGCACCCACGGCTCGGCGCTGTTCACGCGCGGCGAGACGCAGGCGCTGGTGGTGACGACGCTGGGCACCGAGCGCGACGCGCAGCGCATCGACGCGCTGGCCGGCGAGTTCGAGGACTACTTCCTGTTCCACTACAACATGCCGCCGTTTGCCACCGGCGAGGCGGGCCGCATGGGCTCGACCAAGCGACGCGAGATCGGCCACGGCCGCCTCGCCAAGCGCGCGCTGGTGCCGCTGCTGCCGGATCGCGCCGAGTTCCCCTACACCATCCGCGTGGTGTCGGAGATCACCGAATCCAACGGCTCCTCGTCGATGGCCTCGGTGTGCGGCGGCTGCCTGTCGCTGATGGACGCCGGCGTGCCGATGAAGGCGCACGTCGCGGGCATCGCCATGGGCCTGATCAAGGAAGGCAACCGCTTTGCCGTGCTGACCGACATCCTGGGCGACGAGGACCACCTGGGCGACATGGACTTCAAGGTGGCCGGCACCACCAACGGCATCACCGCGCTGCAGATGGACATCAAGATCCAGGGCATCACCAAGGAGATCATGCAGGTTGCGCTGGCGCAGGCCAAGGAAGCGCGCATGCACATCCTGGGCAAGATGCAGGAAGCCATGGGCGAAGCACGCGCCGAGATCAGCTCGTGGGCGCCCAAGCTCTACACCATGAAGATCAACCCGGAGAAGATCCGCGACGTGATCGGCAAGGGCGGCGCCACCATCCGCCAGCTGACGGAAGAGACCGGCACCACCATCGACATCGCCGAGGACGGCACCATCACCATCGCCAGCAACGACGCCGCCAAGGCCGACGACGCCAAGCGCCGCATCGAGGCCATCACGGCCGAGGCCGAGGTGGGCCAGGTCTACGAAGGCCCGATCACCAAGCTGCTGGAGTTCGGCGCGCTGGTCAACATCCTGCCCGGCAAGGACGGCCTGCTGCACATCAGCCAGATCGCGCACGAGCGCGTCGAGAAGGTCAGCGACTACCTGCAGGAAGGCCAGGTGGTCAAGGTCAAGGTGCTGGAGACCGACGACAAGGGCCGCATCAAGCTGTCGATGAAGGCGCTGCTGGATCGCCCGGCGCGCGATGGCAATGGCCATGGCGACGATCGCCCGCCGCGTGAGCCGCGTGGCGAGCGTGGGGATCGCGGCGACCGGGGCGACCGTTCTTCGCGCGGTGAGCGTGGAGATCGCGGTGACCGTCCGCCGCGTGGCGAGCGCGCCGATCGTGACGAGCGCGCAGCGCCGGCCGAGAGCGTCGAAGAGGCCGCCGACCGGGACGAGTGATGCGGTCGGCTCTGCTTGCGGCGGCTGACCGATCCACGTGCTTGAACGAATCACTGGTGTCGACATGAAGGCAATCGAGATCCGCGAATACGGCGCACCCGAGGTGCTGGTGCCGGTCGAGCGGCCGCTGCCGGTGGCCGGCGAGGGCGAGTTGCTGATCCGCGTCAGCGCCTCGGGCGTGAACCGCCCCGATGTACTGCAGCGCACCGGCCACTACCCGATGCCGCCGGGTGTCTCGGATCTGCCGGGGCTGGAGATTGCCGGCGTGATCGAGTCGGGCGATGCCGCGGCCATGGCGGCCGCGGGGCTGAAGCCGGGCGACCGGGTCTGCGCCCTGGTGGCCGGCGGTGGCTACGCCGAATACTGCGTCGCTCCGGTGCCGCAGTGCCTGCCAGTGCCCGACGGCTTGAGCGATGTCGAGGCGGCTTCGCTGCCGGAGACCTTCTTCACCGTCTGGAGCAACGTGTTCGACCGCGGCCGTCTGCAGGCCGGCGAAACCCTGCTGGTGCAGGGCGGCACCAGCGGCATCGGCGTGACGGCGATCCAGCTCGGCAAGGCGGCTGGCGCCACCATCATCGTGACGGCCGGCTCGGACGAGAAGTGCGCCGAGTGCCTGAAACTGGGTGCTGACCACGCGATCAACTACCGTGAAGCCGACTTCGCCGAGGAAGCGAAGAAGATCACCGGCGGCAAGGGCGTCGACGTGATCCTCGACATGGTCGCTGGCGACTATGTGAAGCGCGAGGTGGAGTGCCTGGCCGAGGACGGCCGCATCGTCATCATCGCGCTGCAAGGCGGCAGCAAGGCCGATTTCAACGCCGGCCTGGTGCTGCGCAAGCGCCTGACCATCACCGGATCGACGCTGCGCCCGCGCCCGGTGGCTTTCAAGGGCGCCATCGCCCAGGCGCTGAAGCGCAACGTGTGGCCGTGGCTGGAGCAGGGTCGCGTCAGACCGGTGATCCACAGCGTGTTCGCCGCCACCGAGGCCGGCGACGGACTGCCCAGCGGCGCCGCGCGGGCGCACGCGCTGATGGAAAGCGGGCGCCACGTCGGCAAGATCGTATTGACCTGGAACTGACCATGAGCAGAAGAAAACTCATCGCCGGCAACTGGAAGATGAACGGCAGCCTGGCCGCCAACCAGGCGCTGGTGCAGGACTTGCTGGCCGGTATCGGCCAGCCGGCTTGCGACGTCGCGGTGTGCCCGCCCGGCGCCTACCTGGGCCAGGTGCAGGCGCTGCTGGCGGGCAGCCAGGCGATTGCGCTGGGCGCGCAGAACGTGTCGCAGCACGAGAACGGCGCCTTCACCGGCGACATCTCGGCCACCATGCTGCAGGACTTCGGCGTGCGCTACGTCATCGTCGGCCACAGCGAGCGGCGCCAGCACCAGGCCGAGACCGACGTGCACGTGGCGATCAAGGTCAAGCGCGCGCTGTCGGCGGGCATCACGCCGATCGTGTGCGTCGGCGAGACGCTGCGCGAGCACGACGAGGGCATGACCGAGTTCATCGTCCGGCGCCAGCTGTCGGCGGTGATCCACCTGAACGGCGACGACGTCGGCCGCATCGTGGTGGCCTACGAGCCGGTGTGGGCCATCGGCACCGGCAAGACCGCGACGCCGGCGCAGGCCCAGGCCGTGCACGCGGTGCTGCGTGCGCAGCTGAAGGCCGCGACCAGCCAGGCCGACGACATGCGCATCCTGTATGGCGGCAGCATGAACGCGGGCAATGCCGCGGAGCTGCTGGCGCAGCCGGACATCGATGGCGGCCTGATCGGCGGTGCTGCGCTGAAGGCGGCCGATTTCCTGAAGATCGTGGCCGCCGCCCGCTGAAGGCGAGGGTGGCTGCCGGAGTGTTGTTGGAGTGAACGAATGAATGTTGTCCTGAACCTGGTGCTGGTGCTGCAGATCGTGTCGGCGGTGGTGATGATCGGCCTGATCCTGATGCAGCACGGCAAGGGCGCCGACATGGGCGCGGCGTTTGGCAGTGGCGCATCCGGCAGCCTGTTCGGCGCCAGCGGCAGCGCCAACTTCCTGTCGCGCGCGACGGCGGTGCTGGCCACGGTGTTCCTGGCCAGCACGCTGGCGCTGGCCTATTTCGGCTTCAGCGTGCGCACGGAGCCGTCGACGGGCTCCAGCGTGCTCGATCGGGCACCGGTGAGCGCGCCGGCGCCTGCTGCTTCCGCAGCGGTGCCCGGTGCGGCGGTGCCGGTACCGGCGGCCTCGGGTGATGCCGCGGCGGCGATTCCGACCGGTGAATCGGCGGCGCCGAAGGCGGCTGCCGAGGTGCCGGCACCGACGCCTGCACCGGCCACTGGCGCGGCGCAAATCCCGGGTCAGTAAGCTGGCTGAAAGCTGTTTGAAAAGCCGCGGTTTAGCTCGGGAACCGTGGTTTTTCAGGGTAAACTCCTAGATGCTTCGCACGCTTGCACCCGACGCCTCAAGTGCCGGCCCGAAGTGAAAAAAACAACCAGCTGCCGTCGTGGTGAAATTGGTAGACACGCTATCTTGAGGGGGTAGTGGCGAAAGCTGTGCGAGTTCGAGTCTCGCCGACGGCACCAGGAATTAGATGAGCGCAGCGGGCCGATGGCCGCTGCCAACAGGAAGCCCCATGAATCTTGCCGACTACCTCCCCGTTCTCTTGTTCATCTTGGTGGGACTGGCGGTCGGCGCTTTGTGTCTGGCCATGGGCAACTTCCTCAAGCCGCACAAGGCCGATCCGGCCAAGAACTCGCCGTACGAGTGTGGCTTCGAGGCCTTCGAGGATGCGCGCATGAAGTTCGACGTGCGCTACTACCTGGTCGCCATCCTCTTCATCCTGTTCGACCTCGAGATCGCCTTCCTGTTTCCCTGGGCCGTGGTGCTCAAGGACGTGGGCATGACCGGTTTTGTCGCGGTCCTGATCTTCCTCACGATTCTGCTGGTTGGATTCGTGTATGAATGGAAGAAAGGTGCACTCGACTGGGAGTGAGCGGCGCTTCGGCCGTGAACATCCCCGAGAGGAAATTCACCATGAATAACGACTTCCAACAGAAGGGCTTCATGCTCACCGGCATCGATGCGGCGGTGAACTGGGCCAAGACCGGTTCGCTGTGGCCGGTGACCTTCGGGCTCGCCTGCTGCGCCGTCGAGATGATGCACGCGGCGGCCGCGCGATACGACATCGCGCGCTTCGGCGCCGAGGTGTTCCGCGCCAGTCCGCGCCAGTCGGACCTGATGATCGTTGCCGGCACGCTGTGCAACAAGATGGCGCCGGCGCTGCGCAAGGTGTACGACCAGATGGCCGAGCCGCGCTGGGTGATCTCGATGGGCTCGTGCGCCAACGGCGGCGGCTACTACCACTACAGCTATTCGGTGGTGCGCGGCTGCGACCGCATCGTGCCGGTCGACGTCTACGTGCCGGGCTGCCCGCCGACGGCCGAGGCGCTGCTGTACGGCATCATCCAGTTGCAGCAGAAGGTGCGACGTACCCATACCTTTGCACGGACTTAGAGCATGGCCGACATCGCAATCGCACCCGAAGCACTCAAGGACACCATCGCCACCACGCTGGGCACGCAGGCGCAGCAGGTGAGCGTCGCGCTGGGCGAGGTCACGGTGACCGTCAAGCCGGCGCACTACCACGAGGTGATGCGCACCCTGCGCGACGCCGCCGGCTGCCAGTTCGAGCAGCTGATCGACCTGTGCGGGGTCGACTACTCGACCTACGGCGACGGCCGCTGGGAAGGCCAGCGCTTCGCCGTCGTTTCACACCTGCTGTCGGTGAGTCTCAACCAGCGCGTGCGCGTGCGGGTGTTCTGCGCCGACGACGAGTTCCCGGTGGTGGCTTCGGTCACCGATCTCTGGAGCGGCACCAACTGGTTCGAGCGCGAGGCCTTCGATCTGTACGGCATCGTGTTCGAGGGCCATGCCGACCTGCGCCGCATCCTGACCGACTACGGCTTCATCGGCCATCCCTTCCGCAAGGACTTCCCGCTGTCGGGCCACGTCGAGATGCGCTACGACGCCGAGCGCCAGCGCGTGATCTACGAGCCGGTGACGATCGAGCCACGCGAGGTCACCCCGCGCGTGATCCGCGAGGAGAAGTACGGAGACGTGCTCTGAACGCGCGGCAAGGCGTGTCCGGCTTTTGACCATGGCTGAAATCAAGAACTACACCCTGAACTTCGGTCCGCAGCACCCGGCTGCGCACGGCGTGCTGCGCCTGGTGCTGGAGATGGACGGCGAGGTGGTGCACCGCGCCGACCCGCACGTCGGCCTGCTGCACCGCGCCACCGAGAAGCTGGCCGAGCACAAGACCTTCATCCAGTCGCTGCCCTACATGGACCGGCTGGACTACTGCTCGATGATGTGCAACGAGCACGCCTACTGCCTGGCGATCGAGAAGCTGCTGGGCATCGAAGTGCCGATTCGCGCCCAGTACATCCGCGTGATGTACAGCGAGATCACGCGCATCATGAACCACCTGATGTGGCTCGGCTCGCACGGCAACGACTGCGGCTCGTCGACCATGCTGATCTACACCTTCCGCGAGCGGGAGGACCTGTTCGACATGTACGAGGCGGTGTCGGGCGCGCGCATGCACGCGGCCTACTTCCGCCCCGGCGGCGTGTACCGCGACCTGCCGGACAGCATGCCGCAGTACAAGGCCAGCAAGGTGCGCAGCGCCAAGGCGCTGGAGCGGATCAACGCCAACCGCCAGGGTTCGCTGCTGGACTTCATCGAGGACTTTACCGACCACTTCCCCAAGCGCATCGACGAGTACGAGATCCTGTTCACCGAGAACCGCATCTGGAAGCAGCGCACCGTCGGCATCGGCGTGGTGGAGGCCGAGCGAGCCCTGAACCTGGGTCTCACCGGCCCGATGCTGCGCGGCAGCGGTGTGGCCTGGGACCTGCGCAAGAAGCAGCCCTACGAGGTCTACGACCGGATCGACTTCGACATCCCGGTCGGCAAGACCGGCGACAGCTACGACCGCTACCTGGTGCGGGTACAGGAGATGCGCGAGTCCAACCGCATCATCCGCCAGTGCATCGACTGGCTGCGCGCCAACCCGGGCCCGGTGATCGTCGACAACCACAAGGTGGCGCCGCCGCCGCGCGAGAAGATGAAGAGCGGCATGGAGGATCTGATCCACCACTTCAAGCTGTTCACCGAGGGCATGCACGTGCCCGAGGGCGAGGCCTATGCCGGGGTCGAGCACCCCAAGGGCGAGTTCGGCATCTATCTGATCAGCGACGGCGCCAACAAGCCCTACCGCATGAAGATCCGTCCGCCGGGCTTCGTGCACCTGTCGGCCTTTGACGAGCTGACCCGCGGCCACATGCTGACCGACGCGGTGGCCATCATCGGCACGCTGGACATCGTGTTTGGAGAGATCGATCGATGAGCACAGCCGTCGCATCCACGCCCACGGCACCGTTTTCCGAGACCACCCTGGCGCGCTTCGCGCGCGAGGTCGCCAAGTACCCGGCCGACAAGAAGCAGTCCGCCGTGATGGCCTGCCTGGCCATCGTGCAGCAGGAGCAGGGCTGGATCAGCTCCGAGAGCGAGCAGGCCGTGGCCGACTACCTGGGCATGCCGCCGATGGCCGTGCACGAGGTCACGACCTTCTACAACATGTACAACCAGCAGCCGGTCGGCCGCTTCAAGCTGGTGGTGTGTACCAACGCGCCGTGCATGTTCGCCGGCGGCCCCGAGGCGCTCAAGCACCTGTGCGACAAGCTCGGCATCGAGCCCTACGGCACCACCGCCGACGGCGAGTTCACGGTGCAGCCCTGCGAATGCCTGGGCGCCTGTGGCGACGCGCCGGTGCTGCTGGTGAACGACCGCAGCATGTGCAGCTTCATGACCGACGACCGGCTCGACAAGCTGGTCGACGGCCTGCGCGCGGCGGAGGACTGACCATGGCGAGTGTGCAAGACGTCCTGGCCCAGTTCCAGGCCGACGGCCAGAGCAGCTGCTTCCATGGCCGCCACATCAGCCCGCAGATCTATGCCGGGCTGGACGGCCGCAACTGGGGCCTGAAGGACTACGAGGCGCGCGACGGCTACAAGGCGCTGCGCAAGATCCTGGGCGCCGACGGCGGTCCCGGCATGACGCAGGACGAGGTCATCGCCGAGCTGAAGATCTCCAGCCTGCGCGGGCGCGGTGGCGCGGGTTTCCCGACCGGCCTGAAGTGGAGCTTCATGCCGCGCAACTTCCCCGGCCAGAAGTACCTGGTGTGCAACTCCGACGAGGGCGAGCCCGGCACTTTCAAGGACCGCGACATCCTGATGTACAACCCGCACACGGTGATCGAGGGCATGGCGATCGCCGCCTACGCCATGGGCGCCAGTGTCGGCTACAACTACATCCACGGCGAGATCTTCCGCGTCTACGAGCGCTTCGAGGAAGCCATCGAGCAGGCGCGCGAGGCCGGCTATCTGGGGCGCGGCATCCTCGGCAGCCAGTTCGACTTCCAGCTGCACGCGCACCACGGCTTCGGCGCCTACATCTGCGGCGAGGAGACCGCGCTGCTCGAATCGCTCGAAGGCAAGAAGGGCGAGCCGCGCTTCAAGCCGCCGTTCCCGGCCAGCTTCGGCCTCTACGGCAAGCCGACCACCATCAACAACACCGAGACCTTTGCCGCTACGCCCTGGCTGATCCGCCACGGCGGCCAGGCCTACCTGGACTGCGGCAAGCCGAACAACGGCGGCACCAAGATTTTCTCGATCCAGGGCGACGTCGAGCGGCCCGGCAACTACGAGATTCCGATGGGCACGCCGTTCGCCAAGCTGCTCGAGCTCGCCGGCGGTATGCGCGGCGGCCGCGCGCTGAAGGCGGTGATCCCGGGCGGCTCCTCGTCGCCGGTGCTGCCGGCCGAGATCATGATGCAGTGCACCATGGACTACGACTCGATCGCCAAGGCTGGCTCCATGCTGGGCTCGGGCGCGGTGATCGTGATGGACGAGCGGCGCGACATGGTCGAGACGCTGACGCGCCTGTCGTACTTCTACATGCACGAATCCTGCGGCCAGTGCACGCCGTGCCGCGAAGGCACTGGCTGGCTGTGGCGCATGGGCCACCGGATCCAGCACGGCGAGGGCCGGCCGGAGGACATCGACAAGCTCGACAACGTGGCCGAGAACATCATCGGCCGCACCATCTGCGCGCTGGGCGATGCCGCGGCGATGCCGGTGCGGGCCATGGTCAAGCATTTCCGGCACGAGTTCGCGGCCAAGATCGACGCCGCTCAGAAGAAGGCGTCCTGAGGGATCGGACGAATAGCCATGGTTGAAATCGAGATCGACGGCAGAAAGGTCGAGGTGCCGGAAGGCAGCATGGTGATGCATGCGGCCGAGAAGGCGGGCACCTACATTCCGCACTTCTGCTATCACAAGAAACTGTCCATCGCCGCCAACTGCCGCATGTGCCTGGTGGACGTGGAGAAGATGCCCAAGCCGATGCCGGCCTGCGCCACCCCGGTGACGCAGGGCATGGTGGTGCACACGCAGAACGAGAAGGCCATCAAGGCGCAGAAGTCGGTGATGGAGTTCCTGCTCATCAACCACCCGCTCGACTGCCCGATCTGCGACCAGGGCGGCGAATGCCAGCTGCAGGACCTGGCCGTCGGCTACGGCGCCTCGGCCTCGCGCTTCGGCGAGGAAAAGCGCGTGGTCAAGGCAAAGGAGGTCGGCCCGCTGATCTCGACCAAGGAGATGACGCGCTGCATCCACTGCACCCGCTGCGTGCGCTTCGGCCAGGAGATCGGCGGCGTGATGGAGTTCGGCATGTCGAACCGCGGCGAATGGTCCGAGATCGAGACCTTCGTCGGCCAGTCGGTCGATTCAGAGCTGTCGGGCAACATGATCGACCTGTGCCCGGTCGGCGCGCTGACCAGCATGCCGTTCCGCTACTCAGCCCGCACCTGGGAGCTGTCGCGCCGACGCAGCGTCAGTCCGCACGACTCGACCGGCGCCAACCTGGTGGTGCAGGTCAAGAACAACCGCGTCATGCGCGTGGTGCCGCTGGAGAACGAGCAGGTCAACGAGTGCTGGATCGCCGACCGCGACCGCTTCTCCTATGAGGCGCTCAACAGCGATGAACGCCTGGCCAAGCCGATGCTCAAGCAGGGCGGCGAGTGGAAGGAAGTCGACTGGCAGACCGCGCTCGAATACGTGGCCAACGGCCTGACGGAGATCAAGTCGCAGCATGGCGCGGCGGCGATCGGCACCCTGGTCAGCCCGCACAGCACGCTGGAGGAACTGCACCTGGCCGCCGGCCTGGTGCGCGGCCTGGGCAGCGAGAACATCGACCACCGGCTGCGCCAGCAGGAGTTCGGTGCCAGCGAGGGCGTGCGCTGGCTCGGCACCTCGATCGCCTCGCTGTCGGAAGTGCAGGGCGTGCTGGTGGTCGGCTCCAACCTGCGCAAGGACCATCCGCTGTTCGCCCAGCGCATCCGCCAGTCGGCGCGCCATGGCGCCGCCGTGACGGTGATCACCTCGCAGGCGCTGCTGAAGAAGGCCGATGCCTGGGCCATGCCGCTGCGCGCCAGCGTGGTGGCCGAAGCCGCCGACTGGGCGCGGCGCCTGGCCGACGTGGCCGCGGCGATCGCGGCTGACAAGGGCGTCGCGGCGCCGGCCGAAGGCCAGGCCACCGACGCAGCCAGGAGCATCGCCCAGGTCCTGCTGGCCGAGGGCAGCAAGGCCGTGCTGCTGGGCAACGCGGCGGCGCAGCACCCCAACGCGTCCAGCCTGCTGGCGCTCGCCCAGTGGATCGGCGAGCAGACCGGCGCCACGGTGGGCTACCTGACCGAGGCCGCCAACACGGTCGGCGCGCAACTGGTCGGCGCGGAGCCGGGCACCGGCGGGTTGAACGCCGCGCAGATGCTGGCCGGCGGCCTGAAGGCGGCGCTGCTGCTGAACTGCGAGCCGGGTCCCGACACCGGTGGACGGCCCTTGAGCGGCGCCCACATGGTTGTCACCCTGAGCCCGTTCAAGGCCAACCTGGACATCAGCGACGTGCTGCTGCCGATCGCGCCGTTCACCGAAACCTCGGGCACCTACGTCAACGCCGAGGGGCGCGTGCAGAGCTTTCACGCCACGGTGCGCCCGCTCGGCGAGACCCGTCCGGCCTGGAAGGTGCTGCGCGTGCTGGGCGACCTGCTGGGCGTGGCCGGCGTCGACGGCGACAGCTCGCAGGACGTGCTGGCGCAGGCGCTGGGCAGCACGACGCTCGAAATGGTCGACGGCGCGCGCCTGAGCAACCGCACCGGCGCTGCCATCCAGCTCGATTCCCCGGCCGCCAGCGTGCCGGTGGTGGGCATCTACCAGCTCGACAGCATCGTGCGCCGCGCGACCTCGCTGCAACTGACGACCGACGCGCGTGAAGGAGCCAGCGCATGATCGACGCGTTCTACAACGGTGGCCTGCAGCTGTTCAGCGGCGGCTGGTGGACCGGCGTCACCTGGCCGGTGGTCTGGAACCTGATCAAGATCGTGATGCTGCTGCTGCCGCTGATGGGCGCGGTGGCCTACCTGACGCTGTGGGAGCGCAAGCTGCTCGGCTACATGCAGGTACGCCACGGGCCCAACCGCGTCGGGCCCTGGGGCCTGCTGCAACCGATCGCCGACGCGGTCAAGCTGCTGACCAAGGAGATCATCCGCCCGACCGCGGCCAACAAGCCGCTGTTCTTCCTCGGGCCGCTGATGGCCATCATGCCGGCGCTGGCGGCCTGGGTGGTGATCCCGTTCGGCCCGGAGGCGGCGCTGTCCAACATCAACGCCGGCCTGCTGCTGATCATCGCCATCACCTCGATGGAGGTCTACGGCGTCATCATCGCCGGCTGGGCCTCCAACTCCAAGTACGCGTTCCTGGGCGCGCTGCGGGCCTCGGCGCAGATGGTCAGCTACGAGATCGCCATGGGCTTCTGCTTCCTGATCGTGCTGATGGTGGCCGGCAGCATGAACATGACCGACATCGTGCTGGGCCAGGCCAAGGGCATGGCGGCCGGCATGGGCCTCAACTTCCTGTCCTGGAACTGGCTGCCGCTGCTGCCGATCTTCTTCGTCTACCTGATCTCCGGCGTCGCCGAGGTCAACCGCCACCCGTTCGACGTGGTCGAGGGCGAGGCCGAGATCGTGGCCGGCCACATGGTCGAGTACTCGGGCATGGGCTTCGCGGTGTTCTTCCTGGCCGAGTACGCCAGCATGTGGCTGGTCTCGATCCTGGCCGTGATCATGTTCCTGGGCGGCTGGCTGGCGCCGGTGGCCTGGCTCGACTTCATCCCGGGCTGGATCTGGCTCGGCATCAAGACCGTCGTCGTGGTGTCGATGTTCATCTGGATTCGCGCCACCTTCCCGCGCTTCCGCTACGACCAGATCATGCGGCTCGGCTGGAAGGTATTCATTCCGGTCACGCTGATCTGGCTGGTGGTCGTGGGCCTGTGGATGCACAGCCCATGGAACATCTGGCATTGACCACGGAGGATGCACCATGGCTTCCGTCGCCGTTTCACCTTTTTCCCTACGCGATTTCTTCCGCAGCTTCGTGCTGTGGGACCTGTTCGAGGGCATGGCCCTGACCGGCCGCTACGCCTTCAGCCGCAAGGTCACGATCCAGTTCCCGGAAGAGAAGACCCCGCTGTCGCCGCGCTTCCGCGGCCTGCACGCCCTGCGCCGCTATGAAAACGGCGAGGAGCGCTGCATCGCCTGCAAGCTGTGCGAGGCGGTGTGCCCGGCGGTGGCGATCACCATCGAGAGCGACGAGCGCGCCGACGGCACGCGCCGCACCACACGCTACGACATCGACCTTACCAAGTGCATCTTCTGCGGCTTCTGCGAGGAGAGCTGCCCGACCGACTCGATCGTCGAGACCCACATCCTCGAGTACCACGGCGAAAAGCGCGGCGACCTGTATTTCACCAAGGAAATGCTGCTGGCCGTGGGCGACCGCTACGAGTCCGAGATCGCGGCCGCCCGTGCGGCCGACGCCAAGTACCGCTGAAGGCGCTACCCAACCACGCTACGCCCCATGGACGTCAAGACCGCCTTCTTCTACCTGTTCTCGCTCGTGATGCTGTTCGCAGCATTCCGGGTGATCACTGCGCGCAACCCGGTGCACGCGGTGCTGTTCCTGATGCTGACCTTCTCGCAGGCGGCCGGCGTCTGGCTGCTGCTCAAGGCCGAGTTCCTGGCGATCGTGCTGGTGCTGGTGTACCTGGGTGCGGTGATGGTGCTGTTCCTGTTCGTGGTGATGATGCTGGACATCCACATCGACAGCCTGCGGCAGGGTTTCTGGCGTCATTTCCCGCTGGCGCTGGGCATCGGCGCCGTGATCTCGCTGGAGATGGCGGTGGTGCTGTTCGGCGGTTTCCGCGCCGGTGAGGCGCCGCTGATACCAGAGACCGTGACCAACGCCGCCGGTGAGGTGGTGCAGTACTCGAACACCAAGGTGCTGGGCCAGCTGGTCTATACCGAGTACCTGTACCCGATGGAGATCGCCGCCGTCATCCTGCTGCTGGCGATGGTCGCCGCCATCGCGCTGACGCTGCGCCAGCGCAAGGACTACAAGAGGACCGATCCGGCCCAGCAGGTGCGTGTGCACGCCTGGGATCGCCTCGAGATCATCAAGATGGCGCCGACGCAGGCGCCTCCGCCTGCCGCCGAGCCGGCCGCCGCCACCGCGCAGGAGCTGAAGCAATGACCCTGTCCCTGGCCCATTACCTGACCCTGGGCGCGATCCTGTTCGCGCTGGCGGTGGTCGGCATCTTCCTCAACCGCAAGAACCTGATCGTGCTGCTGATGGCGATCGAGCTGATGCTGCTGGCGGTGAACATGAACTTCGTTGCCTTCTCGCACTACCTGGGCGACATGCACGGCCAGGTGTTCGTGTTCTTCATCCTGACGGTGGCCGCCGCCGAGGCGGCGATCGGCCTGGCGATCCTGATGCTGCTGTTCCGTGCCAAGTCCAACATCAACGTGGACGAACTCAACGCGCTGAAGGGATAAGGCAAGCCATGAGTCAGACCCTCTCCGCTTCGACACTGCTGGCGGTGCCGCTGGCGCCGCTGGCCGGCTCGCTGATCGCCGGCATCTTCGGCACTGCCTTCGGCGGCAACCGCATCGGCCGCACGGCCTCGCACAGCGTCACCATCCTCGGTGTGCTGATCTCCTTCATCCTGTCGGCGCTGACACTGCAAAGTGTGCTGAACGGTGCGCGCTTCGATGCGACCATCTACGAATGGATGACGGTCGGCAGCCTGAAGATGGAGATCGGCTTCCTGATCGACAGCCTCACCGCCACCATGATGTGCGTGGTGAGCTTCGTGTCGCTGATGGTGCACATCTACACCATCGGCTACATGGCCGACGACGAGGGCTACAACCGCTTCTTCTCCTACATCTCGCTGTTCACCTTCTCGATGCTGATGCTGGTGATGAGCAACAACTTCCTTCAGCTGTTCTTCGGCTGGGAAGCGGTGGGCCTGGTGTCGTACCTGCTGATCGGCTTCTGGTTCAAGCGGCCGACGGCGATCTTCGCCAACCTGAAGGCGTTCATGATCAACCGCGTGGGCGACTTCGGCTTCATCGTCGGCATCGGCCTGGTGGCAGCCTACGCCGGCACGCTCAACTACGGCGAGACCTTCGCCAAGGCGGGCGAGCTCGGCACCATGGGCTTTCCCGGCACCGACTGGCTGCTGGTGACGGTGATCTGCATCTGCCTGTTCATCGGCGCCATGGGCAAGTCGGCGCAGTTCCCGCTGCACGTCTGGCTGCCGGACTCGATGGAAGGCCCGACGCCGATCTCGGCGCTGATCCACGCGGCCACCATGGTGACCGCCGGCATCTTCATGGTGGCGCGCATGTCGCCGCTGTTCGAGCTGTCGGACGCGGCGCTCAACTTCGTGCTGGTGATCGGCGCCATCACGGCGCTGTTCATGGGCTTCCTGGGCATCGTGCAGAACGACATCAAGCGCGTCATCGCCTACTCGACGCTGTCGCAACTGGGCTACATGACGGCGGCGCTCGGTGCCTCGGCCTATTCGGCGGCGATCTTCCACCTGATGACGCACGCGTTCTACAAGGCGCTGCTGTTTCTGGGCGCCGGCTCGGTGATCATCGCGCTGCACCACAACCAGGACATGCGCTGGATGGGCGGGCTGCGCAAGTACATGCCCTGGACCTGGATCACCTTCCTGCTCGGCACTCTGGCGCTGATCGGCACGCCGTTCTTCGCCGGCTTCTACTCCAAGGAAGCCATCATCCTGGCGGTGCAGTCGAGCAATCTGCCGGGTTCGGGCTTTGCGTACCTGGCGGTGCTGATCGGCGTGTTCGTGACCTCGGTGTACTCGTTCCGCCTGTACTTCATGGTGTTCCACGGCCCCGAGCGCTACGACCAGAACCCGGACGCACACCACGACGACCACGGGCACGGCCACGACCACCACGCCAAGCCGAAGGAGTCGCCCTGGGTGGTCTGGCTGCCGCTGGTGCTGCTGGCGATCCCGTCGGTGGTGATCGGCGCCATGACGCTGATGCCGATGCTGTTCGGCGGCTTCTTCGACGACGCCATCAAGGTCGACGGCGCCAAGCACCCGGCGATGGCCGCGCTGGCGCAGGCGATCCATGGCTGGCAGGCGATGGGCCTGCACGGCTTCGTGGCGCTGCCGACCTACCTGGCGCTGGCCGGCTTCCTGCTGTGCTGGTACCTGTACATCATCAACCCGGCGGCGCCGGCGGCGATCAAGCGCATGTTCGCGCCGATCCACAAGCTGCTCGACAGCAAGTACTACATGGACTGGCTGTGGATCAACGTGATCGCGCGCGGCCTGCGCGGCCTGGGCGTCGGCCTGTGGAAGGGCGGCGACCGCGCGGTGATCGACGGCGCCATGGTCAACGGCTCCTGGCGTCTGGTGGGCTGGGCTTCCGGCGTGATGCGCTGGCTGCAGAGCGGCTACCTGTACCACTACGCCCTGGCCATGATCCTGGGCATCTTCGTGCTGATGACGTACTTCGTCTGGCTCAACAAGTAAGGAAGACGGGATAACAACATGGGTTGGTTGAGCCTTGCCATCTGGACGCCGATCGTGTTCGGCGCCGTGCTGCTGGCGTTCGGGAGGGAGAGTCAGGCCGGACTGGTGCGCTGGATCGCGCTGATCGGCTCGGTGCTGAGCTTCCTGGTGACGCTGCCGCTATACACCGGCTTCAAGCTCGGTACCGCCGAGATGCAGTTCGTCGAGAAGACGCGCTGGATCGAGCGCTTCAACGTCAACTACCACCTGGGCGTGGACGGCCTGTCGGTCTGGTTCGTGCTGCTGACGGCCTTCATCACGGTGATCGTGGTGATCGCCGGCTGGGAGGTGATCCAGCGCAAAGTCAACCAGTACATGGCGGCCTTCCTGATCCTGTCGGGCCTGATGGTCGGTGTGTTCTCGGCGCTCGACGGCATCCTGTTCTACTTCTTCTTCGAGGCCACGCTGATCCCGATGTACCTGATCATCGGCGTCTGGGGCGGCCCGAACAAGATCTACGCGGCGTTCAAGTTCTTCCTCTACACGCTGCTCGGCTCGTTCCTGATGCTGGTCGGCTTCATCTACCTGTACGCGGTCTCGGGTGGCAGCTTCGACGTCGCGACCTGGCACAAGCTGCCGCTGTCGGGCACCGCGCAGACGCTGCTGTTCTTCGCCATGTTCGCGGCCTTCGCGGTCAAGGTGCCGATGTGGCCGGTGCACACCTGGCTGCCGGACGCCCACGTCGAGGCGCCGACCGGCGGTTCGGTGGTGCTGGCGGCGATCATGCTCAAGCTGGGCGCTTACGGCTTCGTGCGCTTCTCGATGCCGATCCTGCCCGACGCCTCGCGCGAATGGGCCTGGCTGATGATCGCGCTGTCGCTGATCGCCGTCATCTACGTCGGCCTGGTGGCGCTGGTGCAGCAGGACATGAAGAAGCTGGTGGCCTATTCGTCGGTGGCACACATGGGCTTCGTCACCATGGGCTTCTTCCTGTTCAACGACCTCGGCATCTCCGGCGGCTTGGTGCAGATGATCGCGCACGGCTTCGTCTCCGGCGCCATGTTCCTGTGCATCGGCGTGCTGTACGACCGGGTGCACTCGCGCGAGATCGCGGCCTACGGCGGGGTCGTCAATACCATGCCGCGCTTCGGCGCCTTCGCGCTGCTGTTCTTCATGGCGAACTGCGGCCTGCCGGGCACGGCCGGCTTCGTCGGCGAGTGGATGGTGGTGCTGGCCTCGGTGCGCGAGAATTTCTGGCTCGGCCTGATGCTGGCCACCGCGCTGATCTCGGGCGCCGCCTACAGCCTGTGGATGTTCAAGCGGGTCTATTTCGGCGACATCGCCAACAAGGACGTGCGCCAGATGCTCGACATCAACGGCCGCGAGTTCACGGCGCTGGCGCTGCTGGCGATCGCGGTGGTCGGCATGGGCGTGTATCCGAAACCCTTCACCGACGTCATGGACGCATCCGTGGCCAAGCTGGTCCAGCAGGCGGCGGTCTCCAAGCTGAACTGAGGACTGAAAGCAAATGATTGACAGATTCAGTTGGATGGCCGTCTACCCGGAGATCGTGCTCCTGGCCATGACCTGCGTGGTGCTGCTGGTCGACCTGCTCGACAAGAGCCCGCGCCGCATGGCGGCCTATTGGCTGTCCTGCCTCACGCTGCTGGGCGTGGCGGGGCTGACGGCGATGTACGCGATGGGCGGCCAGACCGTCTACGGCTTCGGCGGCATGGTGGTCAGCGACGTGATGGCCAACTGGCTCAAGTGCTTCTCGGCGCTGGCGGTGCTGGTGGTCTTCGTCTACAGCCGCACCTACGTCAGCCAGCGTGGCATGCTGCGTGGCGGCGAGTGGTACGTGCTGAGCCTGCTGCAGCTGCTGGGCGTCAACGTGATGATCTCGGCCAACAACTTCCTGCTCATCTACCTGGGGCTGGAATGCATGGCGCTGGCCGGCTACGCGCTGGTGGCGCTGCGGCGTGACCACGTGGTGGCGGTCGAGGCGGCGATGAAGTACTTCGTGCTGAGTGCCATGGCCTCCGGCTTCCTGCTGTACGGCCTGTCGATGGTCTACGGCGCCACCGGCGCGCTCGACATCGGCGAGGTGTTCAAGGCCATCGCCTCGGGCCAGATCCGCCACCAGGTGCTGGTGTTCGGGCTGGTGTTCATCGTCTCCGGCATGTCCTTCAAGTTCGGCGCCGTGCCGTTTCACATGTGGTTGCCCGACGTGTATGAGGGCGCGCCGACGGCCGTGACGCTGATGATCGGCACGGCGCCCAAGCTGGCGGCCTTTGCCATGGCGATCCGGCTGCTGGTGGAGGGCCTGCTGCCGCTGGCGATCGACTGGCAGCAGATGCTGGCGGTGCTGGCGGTGGCCTCGCTCATCATCGGCAACGTGGCGGCGATCGCGCAGACCAACCTGAAGCGCATGCTGGCCTACTCGACCATCTCGCACATGGGCTTCGTGCTGATGGGCCTGTTGGCCGGTGTGGTCAACGGCAGCACCGCGTTGGCGGCCAACGCCTACAGCTCGGCCATGTTCTACGCCGTGGTCTACGTGCTGACGACCCTGGTCAGCTTCGGCATCATCATGCTGCTGGCGCACGAGGGCTACGAGAGCGAGGAGATCGCCGACTTCGCCGGCCTCAACCAGCGCAGCCCGCTGTACGCCGGCATCATGGCGATCTGCCTGTTCTCGCTTGCGGGCATCCCGCCGCTGGTCGGCTTCCAGGCCAAGCTGTCGGTGCTGCAGGCGCTGATCAGCACCGGCTCGCCGTGGCTGATCGCACTGGCGGTGTTCGCCGTCGTGATGGCCCTGGTCGGCGCCTTCTACTACATCCGCGTGGTCAAGGTGATGTACTTCGACGAGATGGTCCACAGCCGGCCGGTCAGCGCGCCGCTCGACATGCGCGCGGTGCTGTCGCTCAACGGCGCGCTGCTGCTGATCCTGGGCCTGGTGCCGGGGGCGCTGATGACGCTGTGCGCGCGGGCCGTGGTGCAGATGCTTGGTTCCTGACGGGCGAGGATGTCGCAAACCACGAGCATCTGGACGCTTATCGTCCTGGCCGCCATCGCCGCCAACCTGCCGTTCGTCAACCAGCGCCTGATGGGCGTGCTGCCGCTGCGCGGCGGCCGCAAGTCGCTGGCGCTGCGCCTGCTGGAACTGGTGATCTGGTACTTCGTTGTCGGCGGCATCGGGCTGGCGCTGGAAAAGAGCGCCGGCCAGATCTATGCGCAGGGCTGGGAGTTCTACGCCGTGACCGCGACGCTGTTCCTGACGCTGGCGTTTCCCGGCTTCGTGTTCCGCTACCTGGCCAGGCGCTGATGGCCGACCTGACGGAACACCCGCTCGGCAGCCAGGAGCTGATCCATGGCGACTTCCTGCACGCCTTCCGCGATCAGGTGCGGCTGCCGGACGGCAGCACCAGCTACCGCGAGTACCTGCGCCATCCCGGCGCGGTGATGATCATTCCGCTGCTGGAAGGCGAGGACGGCGCGCTGCAGCTGGTGCTTGAGCGCCAGTACCGCTATCCGATCCGGCAGGCCATCATCGAGTTTCCCGCCGGCAAGCTGGACGAGGGCGAGGCGCCGCTGGTGTGCGCGCAGCGCGAACTGCTGGAGGAAACCGGCTACCGGGCGCGTGAGTGGGCGCGCGCCGGCCTGCTGCACCCGACGGTGTCGTACTCGACCGAGTTCATCGAGATCTGGTTCGCGCGCGGCCTCAGCCTGGGCCAGCGCAAGCTCGACGAAGGCGAGTTCCTCGAGGTCTTCACGGCGACGCCGCAGCAGTTGCACGACTGGTGCCGCGAAGGCCGGATTACCGACGGCAAGACCTTGATCGGCGCGCTTTGGGTCCAAAATACGCTCAACGGGAGCTGGCCGCTGGATTGGCGGCCGGTCGCCGGTGACCCAGGGCCATGAAAGTACTCGATCTGCAATGCACCCACGGCCATTCGTTCGAAGGCTGGTTTGCCTCCGAGGAGGACTACCTCGGCCAGCTCGGTGATGAACTGCTGGAGTGCCCGCTGTGCGGCGACAAGGGCATCGCCAAGCTGCCGAGCGCGCCGCGGCTCAATCTGAGCGGCGCGGGGACGGCCGAACCAGCGCCGGCGCAGGGCAGGGCGGATGGGCTGTCATCGGATGCCGCCGTGGCATCGTTGCCACCAGCCGCTATGCAGGCTGCCTGGATGCAGATGGTGCGCCGGGTGCTGGCGCAGACCGAGGACGTGGGCGAGCGCTTCAGCGAGGAAGCGCGCCGCATCCACTACGGCGAGTCGGAGCAGCGCGGCATCCGCGGCCAGGCCACGCGCGAACAGACCGAGGAATTGCTCGACGAGGGCATCGCGGTGCTGCCGCTGCCGATCCCGGCCGGACTCAAGGAACCCCTGCAGTAAGGTGCGGATGGAGCGGCAGGGCGCCGCGCCGCTGCTCAGTGGCAGACCGGCGGGTTGACGATGCTGCGCAGCGCCTCGGTATCCAGGATTCGCACATGCCGCTGCTTGACCTCGACGATGCCTTCCTCGGCGAACTTGGAGAAGGTGCGGCTCACGGTCTCCAGCTTCAGGCCCAGGTAGCTGCCGATTTCCTCGCGCGTCATGCGCAGCACCAACTCGGACTGCGAGAAGCCGCGCGAATGCAGGCGCTGCACCAGGTTCAGCAGGAAGGCGGCCAGCCGCTCCTCCGCGCGCATGCTGCCCAGCAGCAGCATCACGCCGTGCTCGCGCACGATCTCGCGGCTCATGATCTTGTGCACGTGGCTTTGCAGCGCCGGCACCTCGCGCGACAACTCCTCGATGCGGTCGTAGGGCATCACGCAGACTTCGGCATCCTCCAGCGCGATCGCATCGCACATGTGGCGGTCGCCGACGATGCCGTCGAGCCCGATGATCTCGCCCGCCATCTGGAAGCCCGTGACCTGGTCGCGCCCGTCCTCGGTGGCGATGCAGGTCTTGAAGAAGCCGGTGCGGATGGCATAGAGCGCGTTGAAGCGCTCGCCGTTGGAGAACAGCGCCGCGCCGCGCTTGATCTTGCGCCGCGTCCCGACCAGGCCATCGAGCTTGCTCATCTCGGTTCCCGACAGCCCCATCGGCATGCACAACTCGCGCAGGTTGCAGTTGGAGCAGGCGACTTTGATGGTCTGGGGAGTCATTCGGTGCAGGAAATGAATGCAAAGGCACGCTTCGGCATGCAGCCGCATTCTAGGCGATGAGGCCGCTTGGCCGCTTGGACTTGATCCGGAGCAATTCCCGCCGCCAGCCGTCCGATTGCATTGACCATCGTCAAGGAAAGGCTTTCGCTGTCCGGCCACATTAATCGTTGACCAGAAGGAACCGCTTACATGCCCGCCATCACCACCGACCTGCTGACGAAGTTCGACGTTCCCGGCCCGCGCTACACCTCCTACCCGACCGCGGACCGCTTCGTCGAGGCCTTTGGCGAAGCCGAATACATCCAGGCGCTGGAGCAGCGCCGCACCGGGCCGTCCGCCATGGCGCTGCCGCTGTCGCTGTACGTGCACATCCCGTTCTGCGAGTCGCTGTGCTACTACTGCGCCTGCAACAAGATCATCACCAAGCACCACGAGCGCAGCCTGCCCTACCTGCGCTACCTGACCAAGGAGGTCGAGCTGCACGTGCAGCGCATCGGCAGCGGCCAGTCGGTCAGCCAGCTGCACCTGGGCGGCGGCACGCCGACCTTCTTCAGCGACGACGAGCTGGGCGAGTTGATGGCCATGCTGCGCCGCAACTTCAACCTGGTGCCGGGCGGCGAGTACTCGATCGAGGTCGATCCGCGCACCGTCGACGAAGCGCGCCTGGCCACGCTGGCCAAGCTGGGCTTCAACCGCCTGTCCTTCGGCGTGCAGGATTTCGACCCCATTGTGCAGAAGGCGGTGCACCGCATCCAGCCGGTCGAGAAGGTGTTCGCGCTGGTGGCGGCGGCGCGCCGGCTCGGCTTCGAGTCGGTCAACGTCGACCTGATCTACGGCCTGCCCAAGCAGACGCCCGAGTCCTTCGACCGCACGCTGGCGCAGGTGGCCGAACTGCGGCCCGACCGCATCGCGCTGTACGCGTACGCGCACCTGCCCGAGCGCTTCAAGCCGCAGCGGCGCATCATCGCCGCCGACCTGCCGGGCGCGTCCAGCAAGGTGGCGATGCTGGCGCGCTCGCTGGCCAAGTTCGAGGAGGTCGGCTACGTCTACGTCGGCATGGACCATTTCGCCCTGCCGAACGACGCGCTCGCCGTGGCCAAGCGCCAGGGCCGGCTGCACCGCAACTTCCAGGGCTACAGCACGCAGCCCGACTGCGACCTGATCGGCCTCGGCGTGTCGGCGATCGGCAAGGTCGGCGCCACCTACAGCCAGAACGCCAAGTCGCTGGAGGAATACCAGGGGCTGCTCGACCATGGCCATCTGCCGGTGGTGCGCGGGCTGGCGGTCTCGCGCGACGACCTGCTGCGCCGCAGCGTCATCATGGCGCTGATGTGCCAGGGCGAGGTGCTGTACGAATCGATCGAGGCAGCGCACCTGATCGACTTCCGCGACTACTTCGCGACCGAACTGGAAACCCTGCGCGGCATGCAGGCCCAGGGTCTGGTCCAGCTCAGCGATACCGGCATCGAACTCAGCGCCATCGGCTGGTTCTTCGTGCGCGGCGTGGCGATGGTTTTCGACAAGTACCTGCAGGCGGATCGGACCCGCGCGCGTTTCTCGAAAATTATTTGACCTCCGGAACCTTGCTCCCCCTGAGTCGCCTGCGGCGCCATCCCCCTGAGGGGGACGACGCTGGTGCTCGGGGGGACCCCGAGCACGGCGTCCCTGCAGGGCCTGCTCCGCGGCCTTTCGAGTGATTAACAGCGCCGTTCGGCCGAGACCGACATACTCCGTCCATGCAAACCTCTCTCGCCCTGACCGCCTTGCTGATGGGCGTGGCCGGTGGCCCGCACTGCATCGCCATGTGCGGCGCGGCCTGCGCCGGCATCGGCCAGGCGGCGGCGCCGCGCGGAACGCAGGCGATCTCGATGTTCCAGGTCGGCCGGATCGTCGGCTACTCGGCGCTGGGTGCGCTGGCGGCCGCCACCATGCAGGGCCTGGGCTGGCTGACCATCCAATCGGCGGCGCTGCGTCCGGCCTGGACCATGGTGCACATCGCCGCGGTGCTGATGGGCCTGATGCTGCTGATCTACGCGCGCCAGCCGGTGTGGCTGGAAACGGGCGCGCGCCGGGTCTGGGGCAGGGTGCGCGCGGCAACGCAGTCGATGGGCCTGGTGGCGCCGCTCGGCCTGGGCGTGGCCTGGGCGCTGCTGCCCTGCGGCCTGCTGTATTCGGCGTTGCTGGTGGCCTCGCTGGCCGGCAGCGTGGCGGGCGGTGCCATGGTGATGGCGCTGTTCGCGCTCGGCTCCGGCATCTCGCTGTGGGCCGGACCCTGGCTGCTGCTGCGCTTCGGCGGACGCGGCGCCTGGAGCATGCGCATCGCTGGCCTGGCGCTGCTGCTGACCGCGGGCTGGGGCCTGTGGATGGGGCTGGCGCACGACCAGGCGCCCTGGTGCGTGACGCCGGGCGGCTGAGCTGCGGCGCCAGCGCGGCCAGCCGCTGATTCAGGCCGGGCGCAGCTGCCGTGCCAGCAGGCGCGCGCAGTGGATCGCGTCGCGCTCAGCGCCGTCGTGGATCTGGTGCCGGCAACTGGTGCCGTCGGCCACGACGATGGCGTCCGGCGTCCTGCGGATGGCTGGCAGCAGGCTGAGCTCGGCCATCTGCATCGAGATTTCCTGGTGCCGCGCCTCGTAGCCGAAGCTGCCCGCCATGCCGCAGCAACTGCTCTCGATCAGTTGCGGCGCCGCGCCCGGAATGCAGCGCAGCACCTCGAGCACCGGCTCGACGGCGCCGAAGGCCTTCTGGTGGCAATGGCCGTGCACCAGCAGCGGTTGTTCGACCGGTGTCAGCCGGGCTTTCAGCGCTTCCAGCCGGCCGGCACGGCTTTCGCGTGCCAGGAACTCCTCGAACAGCAGCGCCTGCCGGCTCACCTTGGCGGCCATGTCGCCCAAGCCCATCGCTAGCGCCTCGTCACGCAGGCTGAGCAGGCAGGACGGCTCCAGGCCGACGATCGGCAGACCGCGTTCGGCGAACGGCAGCAGCGCCTCCAGCAGCTCGCGCATCCGGCTGCGCGCCTGCTCGACCATGCCGGCCGACAGGTAGGTGCGGCCGCAGCACAGCGGCGCCGCGCCGGCGCCATCCCGGGCAGCGACGTGCACGGTGCAGCCAGCGGCCTGCAGCACCTCGACGGCGGCGCGGGCGTTCTCGTCCTCGAAGTAGCCGTTGAAGGTGTCGACGAACAGCACCACGCCGCGCTCGGCGGCCAGAACCTCGGCGCGCGTGGCCGTTGCCGGGGGGGTGTTGAAGAAGGTCTTGCGCCGCCATTCGGGCAGGCTGCGCTGCGCCGCCAGGCCGAACAGGCGCTCGCCGGCGCGCGCCAGCCAACCGATGCGGTTGCGCAGGTTGAGCAGCGGCGCCAGACGGCTGGCCCAGGGCGCGTACTCGGGCAGGCGGCCGACCAGGTGGTCCAGCGCGCGGTAGCCGTTGCGCTTGCGGTCCTGGTGCAGGTATTCGATCTTCATGCGCGCCATGTCGACGCCGGTCGGACATTCGCGCCGGCAGCCCTTGCAGCTCACGCACAGGTCCATGGCCTGCCGCACTGCGTCGCTGGCCAGCCCGTCGGGTCCGAGCTGGCCGCTCAGCGCCAGCCGCAGGGTGTTGGCCCGCCCGCGTGTCAGGTGCTGCTCGTCGCGCGTGACGCGGTAGCTCGGGCACATGGTGCCGGCGTCGAACTTGCGGCAGTGCCCGTTGTTGTTGCACATCTCGACCGCCTTGGCGAAGCCGCGTGCCGGATCGCCGCCTGAGCCCGGCGCGCTGGTGCGTTCGGTTGCCGGGTCGTTCTGCACGTCCCAGGCGCTCCAGTCGAGCGCCGTCTGCAGCGGCGTCACGCGCTCCTGGTAGCCGGGCGGAAAGCGCATCAGGCGCGTGTCGTCCATGCGCGGCGGATCGACGATGCGCTGCGGGCAGAGCAGGGCGCCGGGGTCGAATGTCTGCTTGATGCGCGCGAACGCCTGGTTGATCTGCGGGCCGAACTGCCAGCCGATCCATTCGCCGCGGCACAGGCCGTCACCGTGCTCGCCGCTGAACGCGCCCTTGTACTTGCGCACCAGTTCCGCCGCTTCCTCGGCAATGGCGCGCATCTTGGGCGCGCCGTCGCGGCGCATGTCGAGGATCGGCCGCACGTGCAGCGTGCCGACCGAGGCGTGCGCGTACCAGGTGCCCTTGGTGCCGTGGCGGCGGAACACCTGCGTCAGCGCGTCGGTGTACTCGGCCAGGTGCGCCAGCGGCACCGCGCAGTCCTCGATGAAGCTGACCGGCTTGCCGTCGCCCTTGAGGCTCATCATGATGTTCAGGCCGGCCTTGCGCACTTCCCACAGGTTCTTCTGCGGCGCGTCGTCGACCATCTCGACCACCGAACCGGGCAGGCCGAGGTCGCCCATCAGCGCCACCAGATCGCGCAGCTTCGGCGCCAACGCGGCCTTGTCGTCGCCCGAGAACTCGACCAGCAGCAGCGCGTCGGGGCCGTCGCCGCCGGCGACCAGCGCGGTGCGCACCGTGGGCGCGAACGCGGGGTTCTGCAGCGCCAATTCGATCATGGTGCGGTCGACCAGTTCGACCGCCGAGAGCGCCGCGCCGCCCATCGCCACGATGTGCTGGACCGAATCCATGGCCTGGTAGAAACTCGGGAAGTTCACCACGCCGAGCACCTTCGCGCGCGGCAGCGGCGCCAGCGCCAGCGTGAGCGAGCGCGTCACCGCCAGCGTGCCCTCGCTGCCGATCAGCAGGTGGGCCAGGTTGACGGCGCCGTCCCGGGTGTAGGGGCGCTCGCTCTGCGGCTGGAACACGTCCAGGTTGTAGCCGGCCACGCGGCGCATCACCTTGGGCCAGTGCGCCGCGATCTGCGGCACCAGTTCGGCCGCCAGCGCGCGCACCTGCTCGCCGAGCGCGAGTGCACGGCCGCCGGCCTCGGCCCAGGGACCGAAGTCGACCAGCTCGCCGTCGGCCAGCCAGGCCTGGGCACCGCGCACGTTGTGCACCATGTTGCCGTAGGCGATGCTGCGGCTGCCGCAGGAGTTGTTGCCGGCCATGCCGCCGAGCGTCGCCTGTGCGCTGGTGGAGACATCCACCGGGTACCACAGGCCGTGCTGCCTGAGCTGGGCGTTCAGGTGGTCGAGCACCAGACCCGGCTCGACCTCGGCGGTGCGGGCGTCGACATCGACATGGATCACGCGCCGCAGGTGCTTGGAGAAGTCGATCACCAAGCCGGCGCCGGTGGTCTGGCCGCACTGGCTGGTGCCGCCGCCGCGCGGCACGATCGGCACGCCGAGCTCGCGGCAGATCGCCAGCGCCGCCGCCACATCGTCGGCAGAGCGCGGCACGAACACGCCGGTGGGGATCACCTGGTAGATCGAGGCGTCGGTGGCGTAGCGGCCGCGGTCGGCTGGCGAGAACAGCACCTCGCCGGCGGTGTCGCGGGTCAGGCGCTCGGCCAGCCGGCCGGCGACCTCGTTGCTGGCGTTTGCCACCAGTTCGTAGGCGTGCCGGCCATCGCCCGGCTTCAGGTGCAGGGGTAGCGGTGCGTTCATGCGTGTGCGGTGCCGGAGGCTTGGCGCAACTGCGCCAGCACCGCGTCGAGCTTGTTGGCCAGGTGCACCGTCAGCACCTCGCGCATCGCCGCCGGATCGTGCGCCTGCAGCGCGGCGACCATGGCCTCGTGCTCCTCGACCGCGCGGCGCCACTTGGTCTCGTCCTGGTTGGAGCGGAAGCGCAGCGCCTGCAACCGGGCGTTCAGGCGCTCGTACGAATCGGTCAGCACGGGATTCTTGGCGGCCGCGTTGATGGCCGCGTGGATGCGTGCATTGAGGTGGTAGTAGGCCGGCAGGTCGCGCCGCGTCCACGCAGCCAGCATCTCGAAATGCATGGCCCTGATCTCGGCCAGCTCGGCGTCGGTGATGCGCCGTGCGGCGAGCTCGCCCGACAGCGCCTCCAGCCCGGCCATGACCTCGAAGGTGTGGATCACGTCGGTCTCGTTCATCTGCAGCGCGATCGCGCCGCGGTTGGGCAACAACTCGACCAGCCCTTCGGCCGCCAGCGTCTTGATGGCTTCGCGCAGCGGCGTGCGCGACACCTGCAGGGCCTCGCACAGCTCGCGCTCGTTGAGCTTGGCGCCGGGCGCGATGCGGCCCTCGACCAGCATTTGGCGCAGTCGATCGCCGACCTGATCGTGCAGCGCGGCGCGCGGGATGGAGATGATTTCAGCGGTCACTATTGAATTTTGTATTCAAAATAAAGTGGCGTCAATTGGGGATTAGCCACTTTTTTCCTGTTGACAAATGAATTTTGTATGCAAAAATGCCCGCCAATCGAGGAGATGAACATGTTGACGCTGGACTTTCATCCAACCGGCCGGCACTTCCTGCAAATCCCCGGGCCATCGCCGGTGCCGGACCGCATTCTGCGCGCCATGAGCCTGCCGACCATCGACCACCGCGGGCCGGAGTTCGGCGCGCTGGGCCTGGAAGTGCTGTCGCGCATGCAGAAGATCTTCCAGACCACGCAGCCGGTCATCATCTACCCGTCCTCGGGCACCGGCGCCTGGGAGGCCGCGCTGGCCAACACGCTCAGCCCCGGCGACCAGGTGCTGATGTACGAGACCGGCCATTTCGCCTCGCTGTGGCGCCGGCTGGCCGAGCGGCTGGGCCTGAAGACCGAATTCCTGGCGCTGCCGGGCAGCGAGCACGGGGTGCCGGTGAGCTGGCGCCATGGCGTGCGGGCCGACATGATCGAGGCACGCCTGCGCGCCGACCCGCAGCACGCCATCAAGGCGGTCTGCGTGGTGCATAACGAGACCTCGACCGGCGTCACCAGCGACATCGCCGCGGTGCGCCGAGCCATCGACGCGGCGAAACACCCGGCGCTGCTGATGGTGGACACCATCTCGGGCCTGGCCTCGGCCGACTACCGCCACGACGAGTGGGGCGTCGACGTCACGGTCAGCGGCTCGCAGAAGGGCCTGATGCTGCCGCCGGGCATCAGCTTCAACGTGGCCTCGGCGCGCGCGCTCGAAGCCAGCCACAACGCGAGGCTGCCGCGTTCGTTCTGGGCCTGGGACGAGATGCTGGCCATGAACCAGACCGGCTACTGGCCCTCGACGCCCAACACCAACCTGCTCTACGCGCTGCACGAATCGTGCGGGATGCTGCTGGAGCAGGGCCTGGACGTGGTGTTCGCGCGCCACATCCGCTGGGGCGAGGGCGTGCGCGCCGCCGTGCGTGCCTGGGGCCTGCCGATCCAGTGCGCCGATCCGGCCGTGTACTCGCCGGTGCTGACCGGCGTCGTCATGCCCGATGGCGTCGATGCCGACGCGGTGCGCCGCATCGTCTACGACCGCTTCGACTGCTCGCTCGGCGCCGGGCTGGGCAAGGTCAAGGGGCGGCTGTTCCGCATCGGTCACCTCGGCGACTGCAACGACCTGACCCTGATGGCCGCGCTGAGCGGCTGCGAGATGGGCCTGAAGCTGGCCGGCGTCAAGCTGGCCGATTCCGGCGTGCTGGCGGCCATGGACTACTTCAGCCGCCACGCCGCCCCCTCGGTGCTGCGCAAGGCGGCCTGAGCACGATCACCCGATAGCCCTGCGCCGGCTATTTCACCCAAGGCGCGCCACCTCAACCTTCATTGGAGACAAGCATGCAGCGGAGACTTTTCGTCAGCGCAGGGGTGGCGGGTGCCGCCTCTCTGGCCGTACCCACGATCTGGGCGCAGAACCTGCCCACCACGCCGGTGCGCATCGTCGTCGGCTTCGCGCCCGGCGGCGGCACCGACATCCTGGCGCGCCTGATCGCGCAGAAGCTGGCACCGATGTGGGGCCAGCCGGTGGTGGTCGAGAACAAGGCCGGCGCCGCCGGCATGATCGCGGCCGACTACGTCGCCAAGCAGCCCGCGGACGGCACCACGCTGCTGATGGCGCACATCAACAGCCACGCCATCGCGCCGGCCATCATGCCCAAAATGAGCTACAACGCGGAAACCGACTTCACGCCGCTGTCGCTGGTCGGTGTCACGCCCAATCTGCTGATCTGCAACCAGGACCAGCCGGCCAAGACCGTGAACGAGGTGATCGAGCTGTGCCGCAGGGAGCCCGGCAAGATCAGCTTCGGCTCGGCCGGCAACGGCTCGGCGCAGCACCTGGCTCTGGAGATGTTCAAGCTGGCGGCCAAGGTGTCGGCCATTCACGTGCCGTACAAGGGCTCGGGCCCGATGCTGGCGGACCTGATCGGTGGCCAGATCAACTACAGCTTCGACACCATGACGGCGGCCACCCCGCACGTCAAGAGCGGCAAGGCGGTGGCGATCGCGCAGACACGCCTGAAGCGCGCCGGCAGCTACCCCAATGTGCCGACCATGGCCGAATCCGGCTTCCCCGGTTTCGAGGCCACCACCTGGTACGGCCTGGTGGGCCCGGGCAAGCTGCCGGCTGCCATGGCGCAGCGCATGAACGAGGACATCAACAAGGTGCTGGCGATGCCCGACGTGATCGAGAAGCTGCAGCAGAACGGCGCCGAGGACGGCGGCGGCTCGGTCGAGAAGTTCGCCAGCTTCATCCAGTCCGAATCGCGCAAGTGGGCCCGGGTGGTCAAGGAAGCCGGTGTCAAGAACGAGGGCTGAGCAGGCCGATCCCGTGGATGCGGCCGGCAGCACACCGGATCAGCGGCCCCTGCCGCTGGCCGGCATCCGCGTGCTCGATGTCACCCAGGTGATGGCCGGCCCGTTCGCCTGCATGCTGCTGGCCGACCTGGGGGCCGATGTGATCAAGATCGAACCGCCCGGCAGCGGCGACCAGACGCGCGGCTCGATGGGCTTCAAGATGAAGGGCCCCGACTCGCTCGGCTTCATCAACATGAACCGCAACAAGCGCAGCCTGGCGCTCAACCTCAAGACCGAGGCCGGGCGCGAACTGTTCAAGCGCCTGGTGGCCGACGCCGACGTGCTGCTGGAGAACTACCGGCCCGGCGCCATGCGGCGCCTGGGCCTGGGCTACGACGAACTGGCGCGCATCAACCCGCGCCTGGTCTACACCAGCATCTCGGGCTTCGGCCAGAACGGCCCCTGGGCCGACCGGCCGGGGTTCGATTTGATGGCGCAGGCCATGTCTGGCGTGATGAGCGTCACCGGCTACCCCGGCAGCCCGCCGGTGAAGGCCGGCGTGCCGGTGGCCGACATCGGCTGCGCGCTGTTCGCTGTGTATGCCACGCTGGCGGCGGTGATCGGCGCCCGCAGCACCGGCCAGGGCCAGTACATCGACGCGGCGCTGTTCGACGCGGCGATGGCGTTCTCGGTCTGGGACGTGTGCGACTACTGGGGCACCGGCAAACCGCCCGAGCCGCTGGGCACCTCCAACAAGATGGCGGCGCCGTACCAGGCCATGGCCTGCTCCGACGGCTGGTTCGTGATGGGCGCCAACAACCAGAAGCTGTGGCTGAAGCTGTGCGAGGTGCTGGGGCGCCCTGAACTGGCCGCCGACCCGCGCTTTGCCACCAACGCCGACCGGCTGGCGCACCGCGCTGAACTGGCCGAGGCGCTGGAGCAGTCGTTCCGGCAGAACACCAAGGACCACTGGGTCGACAAGCTGCTCGCTGCCGGCCTGCCGGCCGGGCCGATCCTGGGCTATCCGGAGGCGTTCGAATCCGAGCACGGCAAGGCGCGGCAGATGCGCATGGAGATCGATCATCCGATCGACGGCAAGGTGCCGAGCATCGGCTTTCCGGTCAAGCTGATGGGCACGCCGCAGCGGGTGCGCCGCCATCCGCCGCTGCTGGGCGAGCACACCGCCGAGCTGCTGGCCGAGCTGGGCATCGATGACGGGGCGCGCGCCGCGCTGGCGGCGCAGGGGGCGTTCTCGCCATGAGCGACGCCGCCGCAGCCGCCGGCGCGGTCCGGCTGTCGCTCGAGGGAGCAGTGGCTACGGTGGTGTTCGACCGGCCGGCGGCGCGCAACGCCATGACCTGGGGCATGTACCAGCAGCTGGAGCAGATCTGCCAGCGGCTGGCAGCGGCCACTGATGTGCGCGTCGCCGTGTTCCGCGGCGCCGGCGGTGAGGCCTTCGTCGCCGGCACCGACATCGCGCAGTTCAGCGCGTTTCGCAGCGGCCAGGATGGCGTCGGCTACGAGCACCGCATCGATGCGGTGATCGGCGCGCTCGGCGCGCTGCCGATGCCGACCGTGGCGGTGATCGAGGGCTGGGCCATCGGCGGCGGGCTGGCGATCGCCACCGCCTGCGACTTCCGGCTGGCGACGCCCACGGCGCGCTTCGGTGTGCCGATCGCGCGCACGCTCGGCAACTGCCTGTCGGTGGCGAACCTGGCGCGGCTCGAGGCCGCGTTCGGCCTGCAGCACACGCGGCGCATGCTGCTGCTGGCGCAGGTGCTGGATGCGGAGCAGGCACTGGCCTGCGGCTTCCTCGAGCGCATCTGCGACGCTGGCGAACTGGACGCCGCCGTGGCGCAGTTGTGCGCGCAGCTCGCGGCACTGGCGCCGGTCACCCAGCGCATCACCAAGACCGGGCTGGCGCGGGTCGTCGCGCAGCGCATCGCCGACGGCGACGACCTGGTGCGCCGCTGCTACGGCAGCGCCGATTTCCAGGAAGGCGTGGCCGCCTTCGTCGCCAGGCGCCAGCCGGTCTGGCGCGGCCAGTGAGCTCGTCGACGCGTCGGCCGTGGCTCAGGCGCCGATCGCGCCGACGCCCCGGTTCAGCATGTACAGCGCCAGCACGAACAACACCACCGCGAAGGCGCGCTTGAGCTTCTTCACCGGCAACGCATGCGCCGCCCTGGCGCCCACCGGCGCCATCAGCACGCTGCAGGAGGCGATCACCACCAGCGCCGGCAGCCACAGGTAGCCGAACGAGTACGGCGGCAGATCGGTCAGGCCCTGGCCCGAGATGATGTAGCCGACCACGTTGGCGAGCGCGATCGGAAAACCCAGCGCCGCGCTGGTCGCGACGGCGTTGTGGATGGCGATGTTGCACCAGGTCATGAAGGGCACGCTGATGAAGCCGCCGCCGGCGCCCACCAGCCCCGACAGGAAGCCGATCGCGCCGCCGGCGCCCAGCAGGCCGACGGTGCCGGGCAACTGGCGCGTCGGCGCCGGCTTCTTGTCGAGGAACATCTGCACCGCCGAGAAGGCCACGAAACCGCCGAACACGAAGTACAGCAGCGCGCCCTTGAGCAGCGCGAACACGCCGACGCTGGCCAGCATCGCACCCAGCACGATGCCGGGCGCCAGGCTCCTGACGATGTCCCAACGCACCGCCTTCTTCTTGTGATGCGCGCGCACGCTGCTGACCGAGGTGAAGATGATGGTCGCCATCGAGGTCGCGATCGCCATCTTCACCGCCAGCCCCGGCGTCACCCCGCGCGCGCTCAGAAAGACCGAGATGAAGGGCACCATGATCATGCCGCCGCCGATGCCCAGCAGCCCGGCCAGAAAGCCGGTCGCCAGGCCGAGCAGGGCCAGTTGCAGGATCAGCACAGGTTCGATGGGCATAGGACCAACCGCGACGCAAGAACGACAAAGAAATCAAGAGGCCGCGGAGCAGGCCAGTCCAGTGACGCCGTGGCCGGGCTTGTACCGGCCACTGGCGTCGTCCCCCCGCTCGACAGGGGGGAAGGCGCGCCAGCGCCTCAGGGGGGAACGCCGAAATGAGGTGTCTGCGAATGCCGCCGGGCCGTCATCCTGAACGCTGGGGTTCAGGTGGGCGAGGTCAGACTGATCTTGGGTTCATCTGACGCGAGACGATCACGCCGACCAGACTATTGTTCCAGGCCCGGGCTCGTACGAGCATTGGTTCAAGGAATATTAACCCGGCGCGCACCGCAGACGAGTGGAATTTTAACCCCCCTGAGTCGCCTGCGGCGCCTTCCCCCCTTGGCTTCGCAGGGGGGACGCAGCCAGCGGCCTGGCAAAGCCAGCTCCGCGGCTGCCGCGAACACTTCCTCGCCTGCGGCGAGGTCGTTTGGGTCTTGGGGAGGAGAGCGCTGCGCTGATTCTTGGCTGCTGCAGCCGTATCGCTCTAAAGCAGCCGGCCGTCGTCGCCCAGCGCCTGATCGAGCCGGCCCAGCAGCACGCCCAGCGTGGCCTGCTCGGCAACGCTCAGGTGCGGCTCGCCGTTGGGGTCGGCAGCTGGTGCAGCAGCGGCGACCGGCGCTGCCGGCGCCGCGACAGCGGGTGGCTCGGCCAGTTCGAACGCCAGGTTCAGCGCCGCCAGCACGGCGATGCGGTCGCGTGCCTTGATCTTGCCGGCATCGCGGATCTTGCACATGGCGGCGTCGACCTTGTGCACGGCATCGCGCAACTGGTCTTCACCGCCGTCGGGACAGCCGAGCAGGTAGGCCTGGCCCATGATCTTGACTTCGAGCTGCTTCACGCCGCGCTTTCCTTGTGGTCGGATTCGGACTCGGCCGGCAGCACGCCGGCAGCGGCCGGCAGGCGGTCGATCAGGGCGTCGACGCGTGCGCGGGCGGCCATCAGGCGCGAGCGCAGGCTGTCGCGCTCGTGCGTCAGCGCCTGCACCTGCTGCGTGAGCAACTCGTTGGTGCGGCGCAGTTCCTCGTGTCGTACGAGCAGCCGCTCGACGCGCTCGGCTATCTGTTCGATCAGGGGCGGATTCGACATGGGCGGGTGATTGGGGCCAGTGCGGTCGATTGTAGGCCCAGGCCCGGCATCGACCGGAGCCGTACAATCGCTGCTGTTGGTGCTCGCGCGCCGTGACTCTCACGGCCGCAGTTCAACGGGAAGCAGGAGGGTTCGCGGCCATCATGGCCCAGACCTAACCTGCGCTGCCCCCGCAACGGTAAGCGGTCGGTGCCTTGAGAGATACAGGGCGCCGGCTCCCGCCTCACACCGCCACTGGGTTCGCCGCGTGCGAAGCCGGGAAGGCGAGGCGAACAAGGAGTGCAACCGCCAGCCCGGATACCGGCCAACGAGGAGGGCGCGCACGCGCCGGGCTGGAGGGCCCGCGCCGCGCGCCGTGTTTGCCCCAGACGCTGGCGGGGAAGCCGGCAGGGGCGTGTCACCCGTGTTCCCGTCATGAAGAAAATCCCGTTCCGTTTCCGGCCCGTCGTGCTGCCGCTCGCGTTGTGCTGCGTGCTGCCCGCCTGGGCCCAGGGCCAGGCCAGTCCCGAGCCCGCCACCGTGGCGCAACTGAGCGCGCCCAGCCTGCCGGATACCGTGGTCACCGCCACCCGCGTGGCGCAGCCGCTGACCGACGTGCTGGCCGACGTCACCCTGATCGACGAACCCGAGATCCGCCGCAGCGGTGCCGTCAACGTCGCCGACCTGCTGCAGCGCCAGCCGGGCCTGGAGTTGTCGCGCAACGGCGGCCCCGGCACCACCACCAGCCTGTTCCTGCGCGGCGCCGAGAACCGCTTCACCGCCGTCTACATCGACGGCGTGCGCGTCGACACGCAGTCGACCGGCGGCGCGCCCTGGGAGAGCATCGCGCTCGGCCAGGTCGAGCGCATCGAGATCGTGCGCGGCCCGGCCGCGGCGGTGTACGGCTCGGATGCCATCGCCGGCGTGGTGCAGATCTTCACCAAGAAGGGTGACGGCCCCTTCACGCCCTACATCGGTGCCGGCATCGGCTCGCATTCGACGAAAAAGCTCGAAGCCGGCTTCAGCGGCAAGCAGGGCGCGGTCGACTATGCGCTGGGCGCGGCACGGGACATCAGTCGCGGTTTCGACAGCCGTCCCGGTACCAATCCCGATCGCGATGGCTACCGCAACAGCAGTGCCAGCGGCCGCCTGGGCCTGCAACTGCACCAGGCCCACCGCCTCGAGTTCAGCGGCACCTACAACGACATGAAGTCGCACTACGACGGCTTCACGCCTGGCCAGGACGACTACGGCCACCATCGCCTGGCGACGCTGGGCGCGGCGTGGGCTGCGCAATGGAGCCGGAGCTACAGCACGCGGCTGTCGGTGAGTGAATCACGCCAGCGCTACCGCACCGAGCCGGACCTCTACCAGACCGAGACCACGCTGCGCAACTACCTGCTGCAGAACGAGTGGCGCTCGGGCGGGCATGTCATCACCGCGGCGCTGGAGCGGCGCGAGGATCATCTGGACAACCCGGCGCTCAACCCCTGGGACAAGGCCATCGGCGCCAAGCGCCACCAGAACGCCGTCGCCCTGGGCTACGGGTTGACGCAGGGCGCCCATACGCTGCAGCTCAACCTGCGCCACGACCGCGACAGTGAGTTCGGCAGCCATTCGACCGGCGGCGTGGCCTACGGCTACGCCTTCGCGCCCGGCTGGCGCGTGACGGCAGCCGTGGGCACGGCGTTTCGGGTGCCGACGCTGTACCAGCGCTTCAGCGAATACGGCCAGCCCGCGCTGCAGCCGGAGAAGAGCCGCAACGTCGAGCTCGGCCTGCACTGGTCGCAGGGCCCCAGCCGCGTCGGCGTCACGGCCTACCGCAACAAGGTGCGCAACCTGATCACCTTCGGCGCTGCAGGGCCCTGCGGCTCGGCCTTCGGCTGCTACGAGAACACCGGCCGCGCCGTGCTGCAGGGCCTGACGATCTCGGCCGCGCACCGGCTTGCCGGCATCAATCTCGGCGCCTCGCTGGACCTGCAGGATCCGAAGGACGACATCAGCGGCAAGCAGTTGGCGCGCCGCGCCAAGCGCATCCTGAAGCTGAACGCCGACACCCGCGTGGATGGCGGCGGCACGGATTGGACGCTGGGCGCCGAATGGCTCGCCAGCAGCCGCCGCTTCGACAACGCCGCCAACACCCACGTGCTGGCCGGCTACGGCATCGTCAACCTGTACGCCAGCACCACCATCGCGCGCGAATGGAACCTGCTGGCGCGGGTCGACAACGTCGGTGACCGCGACTACCAGATCGCGCGCGGCTACGCCACAGGCGGACGCAGGTTCTTCGTCGGCCTGCGCTGGACGCCGCGCTGAAGCGGCCGACCACCAGCCAGCCAGGCATCCCCGGCGCGCACAGGCAGCCCACACGAGCATGGATTCAGTGGTCGACCAGCTTCTTCCCGTCACGGTGGACGGCGGCGGCCCGCGCCGCATCGTCTGCATGACCGAGGAGACCACCGAGTGGCTGTACCTGCTGGGCGAGCAGGCGCGCATCGGCGGCATCAGCGGCTACACGATGCGGCCGCGCCGCGCGCGCGAGGAGAAGCCCAAGGTCAGCGCTTTCACCAGTGCCAGGATCGAGAAGATCATGGCGCTCGAGCCGGACCTGGTGCTGGGCTTTTCCGACATGCAGGCCGACATCGCGGCCGAACTGATCCGCGCCGGACTGCCGGTGCTGGTGTTCAACCAGCGCAGCGTGGCGCAGATCTTCGAGATGCTGGCGCAGCTCGCGGCGCTGGTCGGTGCATCGGAGCGCGGGCAGGCGCTGATGCGGGGCTTTCACGAGCGGCTGGCGCAGATGGACCAGGCGGCGCAGGCCCGGCTGGCGGAGGGTCAGCGGCGCCCGCGCGTGTTCTTCGAGGAATGGGACGAGCCGCTGATCAGTGGCATCCGCTGGGTGTCGGAGTTGATCCGCATCGCCGGCGGCGAGGACTGCTTCCCCGAACTGGCGGCCGAATCGCTGGGCCGCAACCGCATCATCGCCGACCCGCTGGAGGTGGTGCGGCGCGCGCCCGACATCATCATCGGCTCGTGGTGCGGCAAGAAGTTCCGGCCCGAGAAAGTGGCGGCACGACCGGGCTGGCAGGACGTGCCGGCGGTGCGGGATGGCCAGGTGTTCGAGATCAAGTCCACCGACATCCTGCAGCCCGGCCCGGCGGCGCTGACCGACGGGGTTGAGGCCTTGCACCGCATCGTGATGGACTGGATGATGAAACAGGCTCCCACGCTTTCTGCCGCGCAGGGTGCCCGGTCCCCCGAGGCGGCTGCCTCCGCCCTGGGGCGGCCCGACGGTGGAGGCGGCCATGGCTGAAACTGTCATGCGTGTCGCGCGCAGCGAACTCATCCTGGGCGGCCAGAAAAGCGGCAAGTCGCGCCGCGCCGAAAGCCTGGCCGCCGCCTGGCTGGCGCGATCCCCGGCCGAAGGGCCCGACCACCGCGCGGTGCTGATCGCCACCGCCAGCGCGCACGACGACGAGATGCGCGAGCGCATCGCGCGCCACCAGCGCGAGCGCGGCCAGCGCGTACCCGGCATGATGACCGTGGAAGCGGTGCATGAGCTGCCCGCCGCCATCGCCCAGGCCGGTGGCACCGAGACCTTGCGCGTGGTCGATTGCCTGACGCTGTGGCTGACCGCGCTGCTGATGCCGGCAACCGATGCTGGCCAGGCGCCTGCGGCCGCCGACTGGCCGGTGCACGCCGCCGCGCTGGTGCAGGCCATCGCCGCCTGCCCCGGCCCGATCGTGCTGGTCGGCAACGAGATCGGCCTGGGGGTGATTCCGCTCGGGCGCGAGCTGCGCGCCTTCGTCGATGCGCTGGGTACGCTGAACCAGCAGGTGGCGGCAGCCTGCGAGCGCGTCACGCTGATGGCCGCGGGGCTGCCGCTGACGTTGAAAGGACAGCCATGAGCGCGCACGCGTGCGGGCAGGACACAGAGCCACTGCGGCTCCGAAGCAGGAAGAGAAATCCTCTGTGGTTCTCCGTGCCTTTGTGCCTCTGCGTGCTGTTGCTGAGCCTGCTCAACCCGGCCCAGGCCTACGAAGTCCGGGACGACGCGGGCCGGACCACGCGCTTCGACGCAGCGCCGCAGCGCATCGTCAGCCTGCTGCCTTCGCTGACCGAGACGGTGTGCGAGCTGGGCGCCTGCGCGCGCCTGGTGGGCGTGGACCGCTATTCCAACTGGCCCGCCAGCGTGCGCGCGCTGCCCCAGGTCGGCGGCGGGCTGGACCCGAACATCGAGGCGGTGGTGGCGCTGCGGCCCGACGTGGTGCTGGTCGCCACCTCGACCCGGGCCGCCGACCGGTTGCGGGCGCTGGGCCTGAAGGTGGTGGCGCTGGAGCCCAAGACCGGCGCCGACGTGCGCCGCGTGGTGCACAAGCTCGGTCAACTGCTGGGCGCGCCGGATGCCGGGCGCGTGCTGCGCGCCATCGATGCCGGCGTGGCGGCGGCGGCGCAGTCGGTGCCGGCTGGCGCACGCGGCCAGCGGGTCTACTTCGAGGTCAGTCCGGCGCCGCACGCCGCTGGGCAGTCGTCCTTCATGGGCGAGTTGCTGGCGCAGCTCGGCCTGCGCAACATCGTCGGGCCTGAATTCGGGCCGTTTCCCAAGCTCAACCCCGAGGCCGTGGTGCGCGCCGACCCCGACCTCATCATGGTGGGTGAGGCCAGTGCGGCGGCGCTGCGCCAGCGGCCCGGCTGGCAGGGCATCCGCGCTGTGCGCGCGCAGCGCGTGTGCGTGTTCGATGCCATCGAGCGCGACGTGCTGATCCGCCCCGGGCCGCGCATGGCCGAGGCCGCACGCTGGATGGCGGACTGCGCCGCCCGTTTTGGTACCCTGGCCGCGGGAGCGGCGCCGTGAGCACCGCTGCCGAGGTGACCATGAGCCGGTCGGAGCGCGCGTCGATCGAGACCGATGTGCGCCGGCGCGCGCCCTGGATCGGCGCCGCTCTGGTGCTGGCCGCGCTCGTGGTGCTGCTGGTCGGTGCCAGTGTCGGCAGCACCGGCTGGGACAGCCTGCGCGATGCCTGGCACGATCCGGTGGCCTGGCAGATCGTGCGCGACATCCGGCTGCCGCGCACTCTGGGCGCCTGGCTCACCGGTGCGCTGCTCGGCCTGGCGGGTGCGGTGGCGCAGGGCCTGTTCCGCAACCCGCTGGCCGATCCATTCCTGCTCGGCAGCGCTTCGGGCGCGGCACTGGCCGTGGCGGCGCTGCTGGCCTTGTGGGGCGCGCCGGTGGCAGCCAGTTCCTGGCTGGTCAAGCTGGGGGTGACCGGCGCCGCCTTCGTCGGCGCACTGGGCGGCGTGCTGCTGACCCTGATGCTGGCGCGCGGCGTGCAGCACACGCTGCGGCTGCTGCTGGCCGGCGTGGTGGTGGGCTACGTGCTCGGCGCCATCAAGGACCTGCTGAGCCTGGCCGCGCCCGACATCCTGACCGGCATGCTGGCCTTCATGCTTGGCAACACCGGCTTCATCGGCTGGAGCGCGGTGGTGCTGATGACCCTGGTGCTGGTGCCGCTGGCCCTGCTGGCCTGGGCGCTGGCGCGCGTGCTCGATGGCCTGAGTTTGGGCGAGGCCACCGCGCGCAGCCTGGGCCTGCCGCTGGCGCCGATGCGCGCGCTGCTGATCGGCGTGCTGGCGCTGGCCACCGGCACGGCGGTGGCGCAGACCGGCCTGATCGCCTTCGTCGGCCTGGCGGCGCCGCACCTGGTGCGCGGGCTGGCGCGCATGACGCACGGGCCGCTGGTGCTGCTGAGCGCGCTGATGGGCGGGCTGCTGCTGATGGTGGCCGACGTCGGTGCGCGCGTGCTGATCGCGCCGCAGGAGCTGCCGGTGGGCGTGCTGACGGCGGTGCTGGGCGGGGGTTACCTGCTGTGGCTCATGTATCGGAGAACGCGGTGAACCCCGTGAGTCGCCGGCGACGGTCTGGCTATGCGGTTCCCGGGCATGGCCTGTGCCGCGGCCTTCGGAGGCGCGCGCGAGTCGAGGAGGGGATGCGGTGACCATGGATCGAATCGCTGTCGCGGCGCGCTCGACGGCCACCCGCATCGGCAAGGCGCAGATCCTGCACGAGCTCGACGTGCGCATCCGTGCCGGCCGCTGGACCGCCATCGTCGGCCCCAACGGCGCAGGCAAGTCGACCCTGCTGCGGGTGCTGGCCGGGCTGTTGCCGACCGACGGCACGGTCGAGCTGCAGGGCCGGCCGCTGCTGGAGTGGCCGCTGCGCGAGCGCGCCCGACAACTGGCCTGGCTGGGGCAGGGCGAACCCGGCTCCGAGGACCTGAGCGCCTACGACGTCGCGCTGCTGGGCCGCCTGCCGCACCGCTCCTGGCTGGCGCCGCCGTCCGAGCAGGACCACGCCATCACGCGCCAGGCGCTGCAGGCCATGCAGGTGTGGCCGTTGCGTGCGCGCCGCCTGGGCGACCTGTCGGGCGGCGAGCGCCAGCGCGTGCTGCTGGCGCGTGCGCTGGCGGTGCAGGCGCCGCTTCTGCTGATGGACGAACCGCTGGCGCACCTGGACCCGCCGCACCAGGCCGACTGGCTGGCGCTGGCGCGCGAGCAGGTGGCCGCGGGCGGCACCGTGGTCAGCGTGCTGCACGAGCTCGGCATGGCCTTGCAGGCCGATGAGCTGTTGATCGTGCGCAACGGCCGCGTGGTCCATCACGGTGCCTGCGCCAGCCCGGCCACGCACCGCGCGCTGCAGGTCGCGTTCGACGGCCGGGTCGAAGTGCGCCAGGTCGATCACCAATGGGTGGCCTTGCCACGCATTCCACAGGAGGCATCAGTGCATGCAGATTGAGACACCACCAAGCGAAAAACGCTACGAGCGGCCCGAAGGCGAGCGGCGCGGCCTCATCATCGTCAACACCGGCGACGGCAAGGGCAAGAGCACCGCCGCCTTCGGCCTGGCGCTGCGCGCCTTTGGTCGCCAGCACGTGCATGGCCGGCGGGTAGCGATCTTCCAGTTCATGAAGGTGCCCAGCGCGCGCTTTGGCGAGCACCGCGTGTTCGAGCAGATCGGCCTGCCGATCGAGGGCCTGGGCGACGGCTTCAGCTGGAAGAGCAAGGATCTGGATCATTCGGCGCAGCTGGCGCGCGACGGCTGGCAGAAGGCCAGGGCGGCGATCCTGGACGGCGAGCACTTCCTGGTCGTGCTGGACGAGATCACCTACCCGCTGATCTACGGCTGGCTGCCGCTGGACGAGGTGCTGCAGACGCTGCAGCAGCGCCCGAAGGACGTGCACGTGTGCCTCACGGGCCGGCGTTGCCCGTCCGAGATCATCGACATCGCCGACACCGTGACCGAGATGACCATGGTCAAGCACGCCTTCAAGGCCGGCGTGCCGGCGCAGCGCGGGATCGAGGACTGACCACCCGTGTCGCAGCACCGCTATCCCGACTCCGACCGCGCCGCGCTCTACCGCGTCATCGCCGAGCGGCGCGACATGCGGCATTTCCTGCCGGGCCGGACCGTCGCGCCGGCGCTGCTGCAGCGCCTGCTGCAGGCCGCGCACTGGGGACCGAGCGTCGGCTTCATGCAACCGTGGCGCTTCGTGCGCATCACGCGCCGATTGGCTGACGGACGAGCATGAAGCGGCGCACTGAAGCCATGGCCATGAAGCGCGCGCCGCTCGCCCACCACCCCACGCCGACCCCGACACCGTCAGCGCGCTCGATGCGCCCTGAATTCGAAGCAGCAGATATTCAAGGCTGTCATTGCAGAAAGGAAACCGATGTCCCATCCATCCGTCGTTGAAGCACCCGTCACCTCGCAGCCGGGCGCGACCATGCCGGCGCCGAGCAAGGAGCGCTGGAGCGTCGAAGCCATCGAGGCGCTGCTCAACCAGCCCTTCAACGATCTGCTGTGGCAGGCGCAGCAGGTGCACCGCCAGCACCACGATCCGAACGAGGTCGAGCTGGCCACGCTGCTGAGCGTGAAGACCGGTGGCTGTCCCGAGGACTGCGGCTACTGCCCGCAGTCGGTGCACTACGACACCGGCGTCAAGGCCGAGAAGCTGATGGCCAGCGGCGAGGTCAGGCGCGCCGCCGAAGCCGCCAAGGCGGCGGGCGCCACGCGCTTTTGCATGGGCGCCGCCTGGCGTGCGCCCAAGGAGCGCGACATCGAGGCCGTGGCCGAGCTGGTGCGCACCGTCAAGGACGTGGGCCTGGAAGCCTGCGCGACGCTCGGCATGCTGGCCGATGGCCAGGCCGAGAAGCTGAAGGACGCCGGCCTTGACTACTACAACCACAACCTCGATTGCGCGCCCGACTTCTACGGCGAGATCATCAGCACGCGCGACTACCAGGACCGGCTCGACACGCTGGAGCGCGTGCGCGGCGCCGGTGTCAAGGTGTGCTCGGGCGGCATCGTCGGCATGGGCGAATCGCGCCGCCAGCGTGCCGGGCTGATCGCGCAGCTGGCCAACCTGCCGGAGGTGCCGCAGAGCGTGCCGATCAACCACCTGGTCAAGGTCGAGGGCACGCCGCTGGCCGACCAGCCCGACCTCGATCCACTGGAATTCGTGCGCATGATCGCCGCAGCGCGCATCACCATGCCGACGTCGCGCGTGCGCCTGTCGGCCGGGCGCCAGCAACTGGGCGAGGCAGTGCAGGCGCTGTGCTTCCTGGCCGGCGCCAACAGCATCTTCTACGGCGAGAAGCTGCTTGTGACCGGCAACCCGGACGTCGGCGCCGACCGCGGCTTGCTGCAGAAGCTGGGCATCCGGGCGCGCGCTGGCGTGTCGGATGTGCCGGCCTTCGAATCAGACTGAGGTCGCCACTGCACGATGCCGTGGCTCACACCGCCGCCCGAATCAAGCTGGCTGCTGGCCGCCGCGCCGGTGCTGGCGCTGGCGGTCGACCGCGTGTTCGGCGAGCCGGGCCTGCGCTGGCACCCGGTGGCCTGGATGGGTCGCTGGCTCGGCTGGGCCGGCGCCCGGCTGGCGCCGCGCGCCGACCAGCCGCGGCGGCGCTCCGACCGGCGCGTGTTCTGGTGTGCCGCGCTGGCCTGGTGCGCGGCGGCGGCGCTGGTGTTTGCGCTGGCGTGGCAGTTGCAGGCGGGGCTTCTGCTGCTGCCCGCCTGGCTGGCGGCGCTGGCGCTGGGCCTGCTGCTGAAGCCGCTGCTGGCCTGGGCCATGCTGCGCGACGAGGTGCTGGCGGTCGAGCCGGCACTGGACCAGTCGCTGGAGGTCGGGCGGGCGCAACTGGCGCGCCTGGTGAGCCGCGACGTGTCCGGGCTCGATGCGGTGCAGGTGCGCGAGAGCGCCATCGAAAGCCTGGCCGAGAACCTGAATGATTCGCTGGTGGCGCCGCTGTTCTGGTTTGCCGTGCTGGGCCTGCCGGGCGCGGCCCTGTTCCGCTTCGCCAACACGGCGGACGCGATGTGGGGCTACCGCGGCGTGCGCCCGCTCGACGGCGTGCCGCGCGACTGGAACTGGGCCGGCAAGTGGGCGGCGCGCGCCGACGATGTGCTGGGCTGGCTGCCGGCGCGCCTGACGGCAGTGCTGATCGGCTTGCTTGGCGGACTGCTTGGTGGGCTGCGCGGCTGGCGCGTCCTGGCGGCCGATGCGCGCCGCACGCCGTCGCCCAACGGCGGCTGGCCGATGGGGGCGATGGCGCTGGCCCTCGGTGTCCGCTTGCGCAAGCCCGGTGCGTATGTACTGAACGATGCTGGCCGCACGCCCGAGGCGGCGGACACGCTGCGCGCCGGCGCCATCGGTTCGCGCACCGCGTTGGCGGCCGCGCTGCTGGCGTGCGCGGGCTGGCTGGGGACGCTGGGCGCGTGATGGGTTTCCTGAACCCGCGAGTGCCGCCATGCTGAGCCCGGTCCACGGCGGCCCCGATGCCGAGGGCGTGCCTGCGCACGACCTGTCCACCAACGCCAACGCCTGCGGGCCGTACCCGCCGGCCGAGCGTGCGGTGCAGGGCGCGGATGCGCGCCACTACCCCGACCCGGCCTACACCGCGCTGCGCGTGCAGCTGGGTGCCTGGCACGGTGTGGCGCCGGCGCGCATCGTGCTGGCGGCGAGTGCAAGCGAGTTCATCCAGCGCATCAGCACGGCGGTGGCGCTGCGGGCGCATGAAGCCGCGACCCACACCCGCGCCGCTGGCGTGCATCTGCCGGTGCATGCCTATGGCGACTACGCGCGTGCCGCGCAGGCTGCCGGCCTGGCGCTCACGCAGCTACCCGGCGGCGCGGCGCTGCTGTGGGCCTGTGAGCCCTCCAGTCCGCTGGGGCAGGCTGATCCGGACCTGCCGGCGCGCGTGGCGGCGCTGCGGGACGGGCAGACCCTGGTGCTCGACCAGGCCTATGAGCCGCTGCGGCTGGACGGCGCGCTGGCGCTGGATGCGGCGGCGCGGGACCGCGTCTGGCGCCTGGTCACGCCCAACAAGGCGCTCGGCCTGACGGGCGTGCGCGCCGCCTACGCCATCGCGCCGCTGGACGCGCCGCCCGCGCTGCTGGCCCGAGTGCAGGCACTGGCGCCGTCGTGGCCGCTGGGTGCGCACGGCGTGGCGCTGCTGCAGCTTTGGGCCAGCCTCGATGCGCAGGACTGGCTGGCCCAGTGTCACGCGACGCTCGGCGAATGGAAGCGCCGGCAAACCGCGCTGCTGGCGCAGGCCGGCTGGCGGATCGAGCCGTCGGTGGCCAATTTCTTCGTCGCCGCGCGCGCCAACCCGGCGGGCGCAGACGACCCGGCGCTGCAAACGCTGCTGTGCGCACTGCGGCAGCAGGGCTTCAAGCTGCGCGATTGCGCCAGCTTCGGCCTGCCCGGACGCGTGCGGATGGCGGTGGTGGCACCTGCAGTCCAGGACGCGCTGCTGGTGGCGCTGCGCCGGGCCGCCGCGCAGCAAGCCGGTTGATCGCACGACCATGCACCACCACGCCAGCCTCGACAAGGCATTCGAGAAGGAGAACCAAGTGACCGTGAACCTGCCCGAGATCGCCGATCTCGACAACGCCGCGCTGGCGGCCGTCCTGCAACACAAGATCGACCGCAAGACCGTGCCGCACGGCGCACTCGGCCGGCTGGCGGCGCTGGCGCAGCGGCTCGGCATGATCCTGGGCAGCACCGAGCCGCGCCTGCAGGCGCCGCAGCTGCTGGTGTTCGCCGCCGACCACGGGATCGCCGCGCGTGGCGTGTCGGCCTATCCGAGCGAGGTGACCTGGCAGATGGTTGGCAACTTCCTCGCCGGTGGGGCCGCGGTGAGCGTGCTGGCGCGCCAGCACGGCATCGCGCAGACGGTGGTGGATTGCGGCGTGCGGCGCGATTTCGAGCCGGCGCCGGGGCTGCACATCGCTAAGATCGCGCACGGCACGGCCGACTGCGCCAGCGGCCCGGCGATGAGCGCGGCGCAGTGCGCGCAGGCGCTGGCCAATGGCATCGAGCTGGTCAGGGGCTTGCCCGGCAACGCCGTGCTGCTGGGCGAGATGGGCATCGGCAACACCAGCGCGGCGGCCTTGCTGACGGCGCGCCTGGGCGGCATCGACGTCGGCGAGGTGACCGGCGCCGGCACCGGGCTCGACGCGGCCGGCATCGCGCACAAGACCGCCGTGCTGCGCGAGGCGCTGACCGTCAACGCTGAGGCCACCGAGCCGCTGACCGTGCTGGCGGCGCTGGGCGGCTTCGAGATCGCCACCATGGTCGGCAGTGTGCTGCAGGCCGCCAGCCAGCAGCGAGTGATCGTGGTCGACGGCTTCATCGCCAGCAGCGCCGTGCTGGTGGCCTCGCGGCTGGCGCCGCAGGTGCTGCAGCGCTGCGTGTTCGCGCACTGCTCGAACGAGCGCGGCCATGCGCACCTGCTCCAACTGCTGGGCGCCGAGCCGCTGCTCGACCTCGGCATGCGGGTGGGCGAGGGCAGCGGTGCGGCGCTGGCCTGGCCGATCCTGGAATCGAGCTGCCGCATCCTCAATGAGATGGCCAGCTTCGAATCGGCGGGCGTGGCGGACAAGGCTTAGGACCAACCGGCGCGGCTACCATGCACGCCACGAATGCTTGCCACGGGAGTTGCTGACGCATGATGAGACTGCTCAAGAGAATCGTTCTGTGGGCCCTGCTGCTGGTGCTGGGTGCCGCCGGCATCGGCTGGTTCACGCTGGACAAGGAAACGCGCGGCCTGATCAGCACCTTCCCGACCAACCGCGACCTGCTGTTCTGGAACCTCGAGCAGCGCGATGCGGCCTTCCGCGCGCTCGACCGCATCCCGCTGCTAGCCAAGTGGCGCACCATTCAACCCGCCGCCCAACCGCGCCCCTTGCCGCCGGGCCCGCCACTGGCGCTGCCGCTCGACGTCGATGCCTACATGGCCGGCCAGCGCAGCGCGGCGCTGCTGATCGTGCAGGGCGGCCGGCTGCGGCTGGAACGCTACGGCCTAGGCTTTGACGCCCATGGCCGCTGGACCAGCTTCTCGGTCGCCAAGTCGCTGACCTCCACCCTGGTTGGCGCGGCGCTGCGCGACGGCCACATCAGGAGCATGGACGACAAGGTCAGCGATTACATCCCGGCCATGAAGGGCTCGGCCTACGACGACGTCAGCGTGCGCCAGCTGCTCAGCATGACCTCGGGCGTGCAGTGGAACGAGGACTATGGCGACCCCGACTCCGACGTCGCCCGCTTCAACAACCACCAGCCCGAACCGGGCGCCGATGCGCTGGTGAGCTACATGCGGCGCCTGCCGCGCGCGGCGCCGCCGGGCCAGCGCTGGAACTACAGCACCGGCGAGACCAACCTGGTCGGCGTGCTGGTCAGCCAGGCGGCGAAGCGGCCGATCGCGCAGTACCTGCAGGAAGAGGTGTGGCAGCCGGTCGGCATGGAGCAGCAGGCGACCTGGATCCTCAGCAAGACCGGCCACGAGATCAGTGGCTGCTGCGTGCAGGCGGCCTCGCGTGACTTCGCGCGCTTCGGCCAGTTCATCCTCGAGGGTGCGCGCGTCGATGGCACCAGCGTGGTGCCCGACGGCTGGCTGGGTGAGGCGACCCGCAAGCAGGCCGACATCGGCGAGCCGGGGCGCGGCTACGGCTACCAGTGGTGGACCTACGACGACGGCGCCTTCGCCGCCCGCGGCATCTTCGGCCAGGGCATCTTCATCGACCCGAAGCGCGAGCTGGTGATCGTCTCCAATGCCAACTGGGCCGGTGGTGCACGCGATGAGGTGGCCAGCGCAGCGCGCGAGGACTTCTACCGCGCGGTGCAGCAGGCCGTCGACGACGAGGCGGCCAGGCGCTGAAGCCGTGCCGCCGCCCTCGCATCCGGCATGAACGCGCTGCGCCACTTCCTGCTGGCCCTGCAGTTCTTCACCCGCATCCCGGTCACCGGGCGGCTGGCGGCCTGGGTCGGCTACAGCCCGGAGATGCTGCGTGCCAGTGCGCGGCATTTTCCGGGTGTCGGCTGGGTGGTTGGCGCGGTTGCGGCCGGGGTGCTCGGGCTGGCCTTGACAGTGCTGCCGGCGGGCGCGTCGGGCGCGCTGGTGGCGGCGCTGCTCAGCACCATCGCCAGCGTGTGGCTGACCGGCGCCTTCCACGAGGATGGCCTGGCCGACACCGCCGATGGCCTGGGCGGCGGGCTGACGCGCGAGCGGGCGCTGGCCATCATGAAGGACTCGCGGATCGGCAGCTACGGCACCGTCGCGCTGCTGCTGGCGCTGCTGCTGAAGCTGGCGCTGATTGCGCTGCTCGCCGGGCGCGGCACTGGGTCCGCGATGGCGGCGCTGCTGGGTGCGCACGCGCTGTCGCGCCTGGCGCCCTTGCTGGTGATGCGCGCCTTGCCCTACGTCGGCGAGGCCGATGGCAGCAAGTCGAAACCGCTGGCCGATGCCATCTCGGCCGCCGGCGTGGCGGTCGGCGTGCTGTGGGCCTTGCCGGCGCTGGCCTTGTTCGGATTTGCCGGCGGTGCCGTGGCGGTGCCGATCTGTCTGCTGCTGTGGCTGCTGGCGCTGGCTGCCATGCTGCGGCTGCTGCGGCGGCGCCTGCAGGGCTTCACCGGAGACACGCTGGGCGCCACGCAGCAGGTGTGCGAGCTGGCGCTGTTGCTGGGCCTGGCGGCGGCATGAAATTCGCGCATCGCAGCACGGGCGGGATCGCCCGGCCTCGTCGCCACGGATGGGCGCGATGAGCACGCTCTGGCTCGCGCGCCACGCGCCGGTGCTCGGCGGTGAGGGCCTGTGCTACGGCGCCAGCGATCTGCCGGCCGATGCGGTGGCCAGCCGGGCGGCGGCCGAGGCGCTGGCGGCCCAGCTGCCGACGGGTCTGGCGGCCTACGCCTCGCCGCTGCTGCGCTGCCAGCAGCTCGCGCAAGGCCTGCGGGCCCTGCGTCCGGACCTGCGCATCCAGGACGATGCGCGCCTGCGCGAGATGGATTTCGGCGCTTGGGAAGGGCTGCGCTGGACCGACATTCCGCGAGCCGAGTTCGACCATTGGCTGGCCGACTTCGCCGACGCGCCGCCGGCCGGCAATGGTGAAACCGTGCGCGCACTGATGGCGCGCGTCGCCCAGGCCTGGGCCGACTGGCAGACCAGCGGGCGCGATGCGTTGTGGGTCACGCATGCTGGCGTGATGCGCGCGGCGCTGCTGCTGTCGCGTGGCGTGCAGCTGCCGCCCGGCGGGGCCGACTGGCCGCGCGACGAACTGCCGTTCGGCAGCCTGCTGGTGTTGCATGCGCCTTGACATGCTTCGCGCAGACCGCACCATGCGCAAGGTCGCCGGGCCGAGCAGACAATCGCCTTTCAGGCTGCTTGCTCACCGCCAGCGCGAACACCACATGGAGCACCGGACATGGGCCAACTGATCTCGCACCATTACCCCACGCCGCTTGGCGACATGGTGGCGCTGTTCTCGCCGAAGGGCCTGTGCCTGCTCGAGTTCAGCCAAGACACCAAGGGCCTGGAGCGCGAATGGCGCGACGTCGAACGCCATGCCGGCGCGCCGGCCGTGCCGGGTGAGGACGCGCGCACCCGGGCACTGGGCGAGGAACTGGACGCCTACTTCGAGGGCCGGCTCAAGCGCTTCAGGACCCCGCTCGATCTGGTCGGCACGCCGTTCCAGCGCAGCGTGTGGCAGGCGCTGCAGGAGATCCCCTACGGCCAGACCCGCAGCTACGGCCAGCAGGCGCGCCACATCGGCCGGCCCACCGCCTCGCGCGCCGTCGCCGCCGCCAACGGCCAGAACAAAGTCTCGATCATCGTGCCGTGCCACCGCGTGATCGGCGGCGACGGCCAGCTCACCGGCTACGGTGGTGGCCTGCCGCGCAAGCGCTGGCTGCTGGCGCTGGAAGGCGAGGGCAGGCCGCCGGCGGAGCCATTTCAATCACAAGGACCGCTTGAATGAATCGAGGGCGTGGTGATCACCGAGATCAATGCCGTCAACCTCCGTCAGCATCTCGGCGAGCTGCTCAATCGGGTGCATGACCGCAAGGACAGCATCGTCGTCAGCAAGAACGGCAGGCCGGTGGCGGTGCTGGTCGATGTCGAACTGTTCGGGCGCATCCGCCGCATGCGCGAGCGCTTCGATGCGTTCAGCGACCGCATCGCCGAGGCTTGTGCCACCGTGCCCGAAGCCGACGGCGTGGCCGAGATCGACGCGGCGGTGACCACGGTGCGTCAGCGTTGAGGCGTTGACTCACCACGCGTGCGATGGCCACTCTGTGCTTCGTGCGCGGCACCAAGAGTCAGGATTCAGGCCCGGCGCACGCGGGCGGCGGCGTTTGTCGGGGTTCGCTGCGCTCACCGCCAAGCTACCAGACTGGCCGTGCTGTGGGAGCGGCGGAAGCCGCGAATCCAACGCCGGTTCGCGGCTTCCGCCGGTCCCACGGGGTGAGCTGCGCTGCAGTGCCTACAGCCGCCGGCATCCAAGCCACAATGCCCTGACCGCACCGCCTTTCACGTCGCTCGCCACTCATGCCCCTGTCCTGGAACGAAATCAAGTCCCGCGCCATGGCCTTCAGCCGCCAGTGGGCCGACGCCGGCAACGAGCGCGCGCAGGCGATCGAGTTCTGGATCGACTTCTTCGCCGTCTTCGGCATCACCAACCGGCGCGTGGTCAGCTTCGAGCATGCGGTCAAGAAGCATGGCGGCGGCCAGGGCTTCATCGACCTGTTCTGGCCCGGACAGATGCTGGTCGAGCACAAGTCGCGCGGCAGGCCGCTCGAACCCGCATACGACCAGGCGATGGACTACTTTCCCGGCATCGCCGAGCGCGACCTGCCGCACACCCTGGTGGTGTGCGACTTCGCGCGCTTTCGCGTGATCGACCTGGAGGCGCGCCGCACCTGGGACTTCGCGCTCGCCGACCTGCACAGGCACGTGCGCCTGTTCGGCTTCATCGCCGGCTACAAGGCGCAGGAGATCAGGCCGCAGGATCCGGTCAACATCCGGGCCGCCGAGCGCATGGGCCGCCTGCACGATGCGCTGCGCAAGAGTGGCTATACCGGCCACGCGCTCGAAGTGCTGCTGGTGCGCCTGCTGTTCTGCCTGTTCGCCGACGACACCGCCATCTTTCCAGCCCAGGGCCTGCGCGCCTTCATCGACGAGCGCACCGCGACCGACGGCAGCGACCTCGGCGCGCGCCTGGCGCAGCTGTTCCAGGTGCTCAACACGCCCGAGGACCAGCGCAGCCGCAACCTCGACGATCAGCTGGCAGCCTTTCCCTACGTCAACGGCCGCCTGTTCGAGGAAACGCTGCCCATCGCCGATTTCGATGCCGCTTCGCGCGAGGCGCTGCTCGATGCCAGCGCGCTCGACTGGTCGGCCATCAGCCCGGCCATCTTCGGCAGCCTGTTCCAGTCCATCATGGACGCCAAGGCACGCCGCAACCTGGGCGCGCACTACACCTCGGAGGAGAACATCCTCAAGCTGATCCAGCCGCTGTTCCTCGACGAACTGCGGTCCGAGTTCGCCAGGGTCCGGAGCAACCGCAATCGGCTGTTCGACTTCCACAAGAAGCTGCGGCACCTGAGCTTCCTCGACCCGGCCTGCGGTTGCGGCAACTTCCTGGTCATCAGTTACCGCGAGCTGCGCCTGCTCGAATTGGAGGTGCTGCGCGCCGCGGCCGAATTGCAGGGCCACGCCGGCCAGCGCAGCGTCGACGTGCACAGCCTGATCGGCGTCAACGTCGACCAGTTCTTCGGCATCGAGATCGAGGAATTCCCGGCCCAGATCGCCCAGGTCGCGCTGTGGCTGGTCGACCACCAGATGAACCTGCGCGTCAGCGAGGAATTCGGCCAGTACTTCGCCCGCATCCCGCTCGTCACCAGCCCGCACATCGTGCACGGCAACGCGCTGACCATCGACTGGAACGAGGTGCTGCCGGCGACGCGGTGCAGCTACGTGCTGGGCAATCCGCCGTTCGTGGGACACCAATGGAGAACCCAAGAGCAGATGGCCGACATGGCCCGTATCTGGGGAACGGAAGGGCGTTTTGGCCGTCTCGATTACGTGACTTGCTGGCACCGTCGCACGGTGGAGTACCTGCGTGGAAATACAGCAACAAACGCGGCGCTCGTTTCCACCAACAGCATATGCCAAGGCGAACAAGTGGCCACGTTATGGGGATGGATGCTCGCCAATGGCACGCACATTCATTTCGCGCACCGCACCTTCGCCTGGACCAACGAGGCACGTGGCAAGGCGGCGGTTCACTGCGTCATCATCGGCTTCGGGCTGGAGGATCGGCCAGGCAAGGTCATCTACGAGTACGAAAACGTCAAAGGTGATCCGCACGCCATACAAGCCTCTCATATCAATCCGTACCTGGTTGATGCGCCCGACGTGTTGTTGCCATCGCGAACAGAAACGCCGCCAGGATTGCCTCAACTCAGGAAAGGGAGTCAACCAACAGATGGCGGGCACCTGATATTCACCGAAGCCGAGAAGACTGAGTTTTTGACGCGAGAGCCTAACGCGCAGGCGTGGATACGACCGTACATCGGTGGTGAGGAATTGATCAACGGAAACGGTCGCTGGTGCCTTTGGCTCAAGGGCGCCGCGCCCGCGCAATTACGAGCCATGCCGTTGGTGATGGAGCGCGTCCAGCGCGTGGCGGAGACACGGCGCAAGAGTCCGACGAAGAGCGTGGTCGAATTCGCGGCGTATCCGACCCTTTTCACGCAAGACAGGCAGCCGGATGCGCAGTACCTGGCAATACCGGAGGTGTCGTCGGAGACGCGCCAATACATTCCTATCGGATTTCTCTGGCCACACGTTATTGCGAGCAACCAGCTTCAAATAGCAGTCGGTGCTTCCGCGCTTCACTTTGGAGTCGTTTCAAGCTCGATGTACAACGCTTGGTTGCGACTGGTCGGAGGTCGGATGAAGAGCGATATTCGCCACTCGCCAGCCATCTACAACAACTTCCCCTGGCCCTTCAGCCTGCCGGAAGCCGCTGCCGATTTGGCCGCCGCCGTGCAGTCCGCTCAGGCAGCCATCGAATCCGCTGCGCAGGCCGTGCTCGACGCCCGCGCCCAGTTCCCCGGCAGCAGCCTGGCCGACCTGTACGACCCGCTGACCATGCCGCCCGCGCTGCTGAAGGCGCACCAGAAGCTCGACGCCGCCGTCGACAAGGCCTACCAGCTCGCTGGCGGCCCGCGCAGCTACAAGAACGACGCCGAGCGCGTGGCCTTCCTGTTCACGCTCTACCAGCGCATCACCAGCCTGCTGCCCGCCGCTGCTGCCAAGCCCGGCAGCAGGCGTCGGCGCGCGGCAAGGGACAGTGCGTGAATGTACTCAATTTGAGTACAATTGAAGCAATTTTGAGAACATGAAGAGCCTTGACGTCGAGTTGCTGGGCCGTACCCGCGCGGCGGTCCTGGGGGCACTGCTGCTGCATCCCGAGCGCGCCGTGCACGTGCGCGAGCTGGCGCGCATGACGCAGGCGTCACCGGGTTCCTTGCACCGCGAGCTGCGCTTGCTCGCCGACCTGGGGCTGGTGTTGCGGCACGAGCAGGGGCGGCAGGTGCTGTACCAGGCCAACAAGGTGCATCCGGTGTTCGCCGAGCTGGCGGCGGTGCTGCGCAAGACGGGGGGCGTGGCCGACGTACTGCGCCAGGCCATTGCACCGCTGGGAGATGCGGTGACGCTGGCGTTCGTGTATGGATCGATGGCTGCGGGCACGGCGGGGCCGGTCAGCGACGTGGACGTCATGCTGCTGGGCCGGGTTTCGTTCGCCGACGCGGTGCGCGCGCTGGCGCCGACCTCGCAGGTGCTGGGCCGCGAGGTGAATCCGACGCCGATGGAGGTGGCGGGCTTTGCACGCAAGTGGCGCGAGGGCGATGGCTTCGTGCGTGGTGTGGCGGCAGGCCCGCGCATCTGGCTGAAAGGGGGTGAGCATGAGTTCGCAGAACTTGCAGAACCTGCAAGCGATCGGCCGGCTCAAGGTGCATCAGCCGACGCCTGACGAGTTGCGGCGCTTGCTGGCCGCGGCGGAGCGCAACCTGAAGGACGCGGGCGTCGATGCCATCAGTGATGAAACACGCTTCGATGCCGCCTACAAGGCCATCATGCAGTGCGCGCTGGTGGGCATGATGGCCAGCGGCTACCGGCCTTCGACCAGCGAACCAGGCCATCACCAGACCTTGATCCAGGCTCTGGGTCAGACCCTCGGCGTGAAACCTGAGAGCTGGGTGGTGCTGGATGCCCTGCGCCGCCGTCGCAACGCCAACGATTACACCGGCGATGGGGTCACGCCGGACATGGTCGCCGAATGCGTGGCGCAAGCTGTGGCGCTGCTGCGCCTGGCGCGCGCGAAGGTCGGCGCGCGCTGAGCGGGGCGAGGGCCGTCGGCGGCGGCTGGAGCTTCAGCGTGGCTCGGCGGCGCCGTCCTCATCATCCTCATCGTCGTCGTCATCGTCGTCATCGTCGTCATCGTCGTCATCGAACGCGATGGCGATCGGCTGCTCGCTGAGCTCCTCGATCAGCGTGGCGCGGAACTGTGCCAGGTTGCGCGCCATGTCCTCGGGGCTGAGCGGCTCCTCGCTGTCGGCGTGAAGCAGCACCTCGGGCTGTTCGCTCAGGATGGCGTCGATCCAGCGGTCGGCCAGGTCGGCGGCCAGCAGGGTTTGGGCGGTGGTGTCCATGTCGTGCGCTCCTTCTCGCGGCCGGGCGGGATGCCCAGCCTTCAATGTCCATGCTGCCCGGCGGTTTCGACGCGGGTGTGACAATGAGTCAGCCGGATGTCGGGTACCGAGTCGACCTCGATCGACGTGTGACAGGGGAGCATGACGGTGGCAAGCAGCCGGTTCTACCCTCGTGCCCACGTCGTCTTGACATTTGTTAAGCGTACCAGCCTTGTGGTGAACCCCCTGGCTGCGGGGCGCTCCCACATCCATGTAGGCCGGCGGTGGTCGCTGGCCAGATAGCACGGGCAGTTGGAGACGCGTCAATGGCGTGATCGACCGCCAGCCCGTCAAATTGAAGGAGCACAACATGAACATCATGACATCCTTGCAGCGCCTGACCGCTGCCCTGACGGGCTGGATCGTCCGGCCGGCGTCGGCACACTGCGATACCGCCGACGGCCCGGCGGTGGTCGACGGCCGCCGCGCGCTGGCCTCGGGCAACGCCAACATCGCGCTGAAATGGGTGCACGCGGACGCCGAGGCCGAGCTGCGGCCGATCTTCGAGCGCGCTCTGCGCGTCTACCAGGGTGGCGGCGAGGCTGCCGAGCTGGCCGAGCAGTGGTTCCTGGAGAACCTGGTGCGCATCCACCGTGCCGGCGAGGGTGCGAGCTACGACGGCATCAAGCCGATCGGCACGCACGTGCCGCCGCAGGTTCGCGCGGCCGACGAGGCGCTGGAGCGCGGCAACATCGAACCCTTGCGCGGCCTGATCGACGCCGAGCGCTGGGGCGAGCTGGAGAAGCGCTTCGATCGCGCGCTGGCGCTGAAGAACTTCGACACCGACGACCTGATGGCGGCGCGCGGCTACATGGACGCCTACGTGTCGTTCTTCAAGTACGCCGAAGGCCATGACCACGACCATGCGCACGCGCATGCGGCGCACGGACATGGGCACGCGCACGGCGCGGCGGGACAGCACTGATGTTCTGGCTGACGCGGGTCCGCTCGCACTCGATGGCGCCGACGCTGCGCGATGGCAGCCTGGCGCTGACGCGCAAGCTGGGGCGCCGCACGCCGATCCGGCGCGGCGACCTGGTGGTGGTCGATTCGCCCGAGCTGGGCGAACCGGTCGTCAAGCGCGTGATCGGCCTGCCGGGCGAGCGCGTGACGATCGCGGGCGGCCGCGTCAGCATCGACGGCCGGGCGCTGAGCGAGCCCTACGCCAGCCCATCCATGTTCAATGACAGTTACCAGGTGCCGCCGGCGCATTACTTCCTGCTGGGCGACAACCGCGATGCGTCCAGCGACAGCCGGACCTGGCGCCAGCCCTTCGTCGAACGCGCGGCGCTGGTCGGCCGGCTGTGGACCGGCTGGCGCCACTGAGCGCCGGCAGCGCGCGCCGATAAGATCGGCCGCGTGAGTTCATCCCCGACCCCATCGAAACCTCCACACGCCGCGCGCGTGCACGCCGGAGCCCGGCCATGAGCGCGCGCTGCGTCATGGTGCTGGGCACCAGCAGCGGCGCCGGCAAGAGCTGGATCGCCACCGCGCTGTGCCGCCACTACGCGCGGTGCGGCCTGAAGGTGGTGCCGTTCAAGGCGCAGAACATGAGCAACAACGCGCGCGTGGTGGCAGGCGCGCCGATGGGCGACCACCCCGCCGCCGGGCCGCTCCCAAGGTGGGGTGTGGCCCCCTCGGGGGGCAGCGCAACAGGCGCAGCCGTGGAGCGTGGGGGCACGTGGAGCGCCGCCGGGCCGCTCCCAAGGTGGGGCGTGGCCCCGTCGGGGGGCAGCGCAACAGGCGCAGCCGTGGAGCGTGGGGGCCACGTTCCGGGGGAGATCGGCAGCGCGCAGTACTTCCAGGCACTGGCCGCGCGCGCCGTGCCCGACGTGCGCATGAACCCGCTGCTGCTCAAGCCCGAAGCCGACACGCACAGCCAGGTGGTGCTGCTGGGCCAGGTCAGCCGCGAGCTGACGGCGCTGCCCTGGCGCGGCCGCAGCGAACGCGTCTGGCCGCAGATCGCCGCCGCGCTGGACGCGCTGCGCGCCGAGAACGATGTCGTCGTCATCGAGGGCGCCGGCTCGCCGGCCGAGATCAACCTGATGGCCAGCGACGTGGTGAACCTGCGCGTGGCGCGCCATGCCGACGCACGCTGCCTGCTGGTGGCCGACATCGACCGCGGCGGCGCCTTCGCGCACTTGTTCGGCACCTGGGCGCTGCTGCCGGAGGCCGACCGTGCGCGCATCAAGGGCTTCGTGCTGAACAAGTTCCGTGGCGACGCCGCGCTGCTGGCGCCCGCGCCCGAGCAACTGCAGGCCTTGACCGGCGTGCCGACGGTGGCCGTGGTGCCGATGCGCTTCGGGCATGGCTTGCCGGAGGAGGACGGCGTGTTCGACGATGGCGTGGCGGGCTCGCCATTCCTGCCGGCCGCATCGGAAAGTCGCGAGGAGGGCGGCCTCGCCATCACGCGCATCGCCATCGTCGCCTACCCGCGCATCAGCAACCTCGACGAGTTCCAGCCGCTGAAGAACCTGCCGGGCGTGATGCTGACCTGGGCGCGCGCGCCGTCCGCTCTGCACGGCGCCGACACCATCATCCTGCCGGGCAGCAAGGCCACGGCGAGCGACCTGGCCTGGCTGCGCGCGCAGGGGCTGGACGGCGCCATCGCGCAGCATGCGGCGCGGGGCGGGCGCGTGCTCGGCGTCTGCGGCGGGCTGCAGATGCTGGGCGAAGCGCTGGTCGACGTGCACGGCGTCGAAAGCCAGGGCAACGCGCCGGGACTCGGGCTTCTGCCGCTGGTCACCAGCTTCGAGCCGCGCAAGACGGTGCAGCGCAGCAGCGTGCGTTTCGGCACGCTGGCGGGCGCCTGGTCGGCGCTGGCCGGTGTCGAGGCCAGCGGCTACGAGATCCACAGCGGCCGCACTGCGCAGCACCCGGCCATGGCGGCCAGCGGCGATGTGGCGCGCGAAGTGATCCCTGGCCTGGCCTGGCAGAACCGGACCGGCAACGTGCTGGGCGTGTACCTGCACGGCCTGTTCGAGGACGCCGCGGTGCTGCGGGCCTTGTTCGGCGCGCGGGCGCCGACGCTGGATGCGGTGTTCGACCGGCTGGCCGATGCGCTGGCCGAGGCCAGTGCGCCGGGCGTGCTGGATGCGCTGGTGGCGCCGTGAGCACCGCCGCCGCAGACCCGAGGCGCCTGGCGCTGTAGTGGCTGCAGTGGCTGCAGTCCGCGTGCACCTGGTCGTGCATCCCCGCATAACCAGTCCCGATGGTTTGAGCCTGCGCAAGACTGGGCCTGCCTGACGGCGCGGCGGGCGCATTGGCTTGCATCGCTGGACTAGACTTGGACGATCCGACAACCGTTCAAGCGAAGACCGATGAACCAGCCCGCCACCAGCAGCTCGCCCTACGGCACGCTGCCGCCCGCATCGCCGCTGCCGCAGCGGCGCCCGATCAGCCTGCCGCGCCTGGCGCAGCTGCGTGCCGCCGGCGAGAAGATCACCATGCTCACCGCCTACGACGCCACCTTCGCCGCCGTCGCCGACGCGGCGGGCGTCGAATGCCTGCTGGTCGGCGACTCGCTCGGCATGGTTTGCCAGGGCCTGCCGTCCACCGTCGGCGTGACGCTGGAGACCATGCGCTACCACACCGAAAGCGTGGCGCGCGGGCTGTACCGGGTGCAGGGCACGGCCTGGCTGATCGCCGACCTGCCGTTCGGCAGCTACCACGAGTCGCCCGAGCAGGCGCTGCGCTCGGCCACCACGCTGATGCAGGCCGGCGCCCACATGGTCAAGCTCGAGGGCGGCGGCTGGACCGTGCCGACGGTGCGCTTCCTGGTCGAGCGCGGCATTCCCGTCTGCGCCCACCTGGGCCTGACGCCGCAGACGGTGCACGCGCTCGGCGGCTACCGCGTGCAGGGCCGTGACGACGCGGCAGCGCAGACCCTGCGCCAGCACGCGCTGGAACTGCAGGATGCCGGCGCCGCCATGCTGGTGCTGGAGATGGTGCCGGCTGCGCTGTCGGCCAGCCTGACTGCCGAGCTGCCGCACTGCCACACCATCGGCATCGGCGCCGGCAAGGGCACGGCGGGGCAGGTGCTGGTGATGCACGACATGCTGGGCGTCAACTTGGGCAAGATGGCGAAGTTCGTGCGCAACTTCATGCAGGACGCCGACAGCGTGCCGGCCGCGATCCAGGCCTACGTGCAGGCGGTGAAGGCCGGCAGCTTTCCCGACGACGCGCTGCACGCCTGGTAAACCGCCCGGGCCGGATCGCCTGCGCCTGAGCGCGGATCGCGCCGGGTTGCCGACAGCAACGTGTAGAAATACCTTCCCATGCACATCGTTCACACGCTTTCCGAGCTGCGCCAGGCCCTGCAGGGCGCCCAGCGGCCCAGCTTCGTCGCCACCATGGGCAACCTGCACGCCGGCCATCTGGCCCTGGTCGAGCAGGCCCGGCCGCTGGGCGACGCCACCGTGGCCAGCATCTTCGTCAACCGGCTGCAGTTCCTGCCGCACGAGGACTTCGACAGCTACCCGCGCACCTTCGAGCCCGACTGCGCCAAGCTGCGCGAGGCCGGTTGCGACCTGGTGTTCGCGCCGCGCGAGCAGGATCTGTACCCGGAGCCGCAGACCTTCAAGGTCGTGCCCGACGCGGCCCTGGCCGACCTGCTGGAGGGCGAGTTTCGCCCCGGCTTCTTCACCGGCGTGGCCACCGTGGTGATGAAGCTGTTCATGGCCGTGTTCGCCGGTAAGGCGCAGGGCGTGGCCGTGTTCGGCAAGAAGGACTACCAGCAGCTGATGGTGATCCGCCGCATGGTGCGCCAATTCGCGCTGCCGATCGAGATCGTGGCCGGCGAAACCCGGCGCGCCGAGGACGGGCTGGCGCTGTCTTCGCGCAACAACTACCTGAATCCGGCCGAGCGTGACGAGGCGTTGCAACTGCAGCTGGCCTTGCGCACCCTGGCGCGCGATGCGCTGGCGGCCGCGCACGCCTTGCCCGACAAGCTGCCGGCGCTGGAAGCCGCGGCCCGGCTCGGCCTGGCGGCGCGCGGCTGGCAGCCGGATTACCTCACGGTGCGCCGCCGCGCCGACCTGCTGCCGCCGCAAACCGGTGACGGCGCCGGCCAGCTGGTGGCGCTGGGCGCGGCGCGGCTGGGTGGCACGCGCCTGATCGACAACCTGGAGATCTGAACCGACCCCGACCCGCCTTGCGCGGGATGCCAACCAGTTTTAAGATAACTGTATGAAAACACAGTTATCGATGCTGGGTAACGAGCCCGTGCCTCTGCTGCACGACGCCGAGGGCGGCATCGTGTACTGGCCGCAGGTGGTGCCGGCCGCGCTGCATCGCGCCTGGTTCGACGAGCTGCGCCAGGCCATCGACTGGCACGGCCAGCAGCGCTGGATGTACGAGCGCTCGGTGACGGTGCCGCGGCTGATGGCGCGCCTGCTGCTGGATGACCCGGCGCGGCCGCCGCTGCTGGATGCGGTGGCGGCGGCGGTATGCGGCGTGGCGCCGGCGCCCTACACGCACGCCGGGTTCAACCTGTACCGCGACGGCCGCGACAGCGTGGCGCCGCACAACGACCGCATCGCCGACCTGGCGCCGGGCCAGCCGATCGCCATCCTGTCGCTGGGGGACGCGCGCGAGATGCTGATCCGCGCCAAGACGCCGCCGCACCGCCCTGTGCGTGTGCTGCTGGAGCCCGGCAGCGTGCTGGTGATGAGCCACGCCTCGCAATACACGCACGACCATGGCATTCCAAAGACTGCGCAAACGGTGGGGCCGCGCATCAGCGTGGCGCTGCGGGTGCGCTACCGCCGGTCCGGAGATAGCGGCCAACGACCACGGGGATGGCGGCGTCCAGTTGGCCTGATGCGGCGTCGAGGGCTCAGGGCAGGCTCATCGCACGCAGGCTGGCCTCCACCGCGGCTGCGGCGGCGAGCGGTTTTTCCATCGGGAACAGGTGGGTGCCGTCGATCATCATGACCCGGCCCCTGGCGTACTTGGCAGTCGAGTTCAGCCCGCCGGCCTGCTTGAGCTCGGCCGACTGCAGCCCGCCGATGAAGGCGACCGGACACTTCAGCGGGTGCTTGCGCAGCAGCCGGTCGATGTTGTGCGGCAGGGTGTCGTAGATGTCGGACTCGACCACCGGATCGAAGGCCAGGCGCCAGGTGTCCTCGGCGTCGAAGGTACCGTGGTCGACGTAATCGCGCAGCACCTGTTCGTCCCAGCCGGCGAACATTTTCTTGCCGCGGAAGTGCTGGAACACCGCCGCGCGGTCGTCCCACTGGTTGCGGCGTCGGCGGCTGACCTGGCTGGGTGACAACCGCTTCATCAGCGCGGTGCGCTTGGCCACGCTGACCGCGCCGGCGCGCCAGCCGCGCAGCACCGGCGAGTCCAGCATCACCACGGCGCGCGCCAGTGCCGGGTGTTCGGCCGCACACATCAGGCTCAGGATGCCGCCCAGCGAGTGGCCGACCAGCACCGGCGGCTGGCCGTCATTGGCTTGCTTCTGCTGGCCGGCGAAATCGGCCAGCTGCCGCACCAGGTGCGGCCAGTTGTTGGTGACCGGGTAGTCCGGGTCGTGGCCGAACTTCTCGATCGCGCTCACGGACCAGCCGCGTGCGCGCAGGCTGTCGAGCATGACGCGGTAGGTGCCGGCCGGGAAGCTGTTGCCGTGGGAAAAGACGATGGCGGTCATGGTGGTGGCAGGGACGACGCACCGGCGTGGTGCGCGGCCGGAATCAATCAGTCAGGAAAAGCGACTCATGGGCCCGGTCCAGCGTGACGGAAAAACGCCGGCGGCGGGCCTGGATCGGGCTACATTGCGGTCCAGTTTGTTCTTGTGCAAAGCCGCCATGCCTACGTTCAGGATCGTCGTCGAACACATCGGGCTTGCCGTGGATGCGGCCGGGGTTCTGGTCATCGTGCTGGGTCTGGTGCTGGCGCTGGGCCGGTACCTCAGCGTCCACCGGCGCCAGCCGCAGGGGTTGCAGCGGCTGTGCCATGACATGGGGCAGGGCATTCTGCTGGGTCTGGACATCCTGATCGCCGCCGACATCATCCGCACCGTCGCCGTGACGCCGACGCTGGAGAGCGCCGGTGTGCTGGGGCTGATCGTGCTGATCCGGACCTTCCTGAGCATGGCGCTGCAGGTGGAGCTGGAAGGCGACTGGCCGTGGCGGCGTGCCCGTGAGCGGCCGCCGCAAGCCTGAGCTGGTCCGCCATGGCCGGCGCGAGCGCGTCACGGTGTGCAAGAGCGCACGGAGCTGATCGATGCGGCATCAGATCAGCCGCTCGTCCGCCTTGGTGATCTTCTTCAGCGGCGGATGGCGCGGCGATGCGACCTTGAGCGGGATCTCGGTCTGCTCGCCGTTCCACTGCGGATCCTCGATGCTGTCGAACACCGCGCGCAGGCGCTGGCCCCAGCTCTCGTGCAGCATGCGGAAGTAGGGGTTGTTGCCGTCGATGCAGACGATGCGATCGGAGCGCAGCGCATCGGTCTCATACACCACCAGATCGAGCGGCAGGCCGACCGAGAGGTTGGACATCATGGTCGAATCCATCGACACCAGCGCGCACTTGGCGGCCTCGTCCAGTTGTGTGTCGGGTGTGATCACGCGGTCCAGCACCGGCTTGCCGTACTTGGACTCGCCGATCTGGAGGTAGGGCGTCTCGGGCGTCGATTCGATGAAGTTGCCGGCCGAATACACCATGAACAGGCGCATGCCTTCGCCCGCGATCTGGCCGCCGAAGATCAGCGAGACATTGAACTCGAGCCCCGCATGGCGCAGCGCGGCGCCGTCGCGCTGGTTGATGTGGCGCACCGCCGCGCCCAGCACCTGGACGGCCTCGAACATGCTGCGCGCGTTCCAGATCGTGATCGCCTCGCCGCTTTCCGCATCACGGATCGCCTCGGTCTGCAGGATCTCGCGCACCGACTGCGAGATCGACAGGTTGCCGGCCGAGAGCATGACCATGAAGCGGTCGCCCGGGCGCTCGTAGACCAGCATCTTGCGGTAGGTGCTGATCGAGTCGACGCCGGCGTTGGTGCGCGAATCCGACAGGAACACCATGCCTTCATTGATCTTGATGGCGCAGCAATAGGTCATGAGGCTGTGATGGCCGGCGAACGCGCCACGGCGCGCTCATTTCGGCAGGAGTTGCTTCAGTCGGTACAGCGCGTCCAGCGCATCGCGCGGGCTCAGCGCGTCCGGGTCGATGCCCTCGAGTGCCGATTCTACGGGCGAGGGTTCGGCGGCGTCCGCCATCGGTGGCGGCGCGAACAGGTCGACCTGGGCGCGCTGCTGCGTCGCGCCGCGCTCGAGCTCGCTCAGCACGTGCCGCGCATGATTGACCACCGGCGCCGGCACGCCGGCCAGACGCGCCACCTGGATGCCGTAGCTGCGGCTGGCCGGGCCGGCCTGCAGCTCGTGCAGGAACACGATGTTGTGTCCGCTCTCGGCCGCGCTGACGTGCACGTTGACGGCCGCGCGGTGCGTGGCCGGGAATTCGGTCAGCTCGAAGTAGTGGGTGGCAAACAGCGTGAAGCACTGGGTCTTGTCGTGCAGTTGCGCGGCGATGCCGCTGGCCAGCGCCAGGCCGTCGAAGGTGCTGGTGCCGCGGCCGATCTCGTCCATCAGCACCAGCGACTCGCGCGTGGCGGTGTGCAGGATCTGCGCCGCCTCGGTCATCTCCAGCATGAAGGTGGACTGCGCGTTGGCCAGGTCGTCGGCGGCGCCGATGCGGGTGTGGATGGCGTCGATCGGGCCGAGCCGGCAGCTTTGCGCCGGCACGTAGGAGCCCATGCTCGCCAGCAGCGCGATCAGCGCCACCTGGCGCATGTAGGTGCTCTTGCCGCCCATGTTGGGGCCGGTGATGACCTGCATCCGCGCCTTGGGGCCGAGCACCGTGTCGTTGGCGATGAAGGGCGCGCCGCTGGTCTCGGCCAGCCGGCTTTCCACCACCGGGTGGCGGCCGCCGCGGATCTCGATGCAGGGCTCGCGCACAAAGCTCGGCGCGCACCAACTCAGGGTCAGCGAGCGCTCGGCCAGACAGCTTAGCGCGTCCAGCGCGGCGATGGCGCGGGCGAAGCGGGTGAGCTGCGGCACGTGGGGCTGCAGCGCCTCCAGCAGATGCTCGTACAGCCACTTCTCGCGCGCCAGCGCGCGCTCCTGCGCGCTGAGCGCCTTGTCCTCGAAGGCCTTCAGCTCGGGCGTGATGAAACGCTCGGCGTTCTTCAGTGTCTGGCGGCGGCGGTAGTCCTCGGGCACCTTGGACGCCTGGCCCAGTGTGACCTCGATGTAGAAGCCATGCACCTTGTTGAACTGCACGCGCAGGTTGGCGATGCCGGTGCGCTCGCGCTCGCGCGCTTCCAGCTCGATCAGGAAGGCGTCGCAGTTGTCGGTAATGGCGCGCAGCTCATCCAGCTCCTCGTCCAGTCCGGGCGCGATCACGCCGCCATCGCGGATCAGGGCGGCCGGCTCGTCAAGCAGCGCCGCCTGCAGCAGATCGAGCGCTTCGGCGGGCGGCGCCAGATCGATCGCGATGCGGGCCAGCAGCGGCTCCGGGCGGCCATCGAGCAGTGCGAGCAGCCCCTGCTTTTGCAGCGCCAGGCGCAGTGCCACCAGTTCGCGCGGGCGCACCTGGCCCAGCGCCAGGCGGGCGGTGATGCGCTCGACATCGCTGGTGCCCTTCAGCTGCGCGCGCAGCTGCTGCCACAGGCCGTGCTCGCGCAGCGCGCCGATGGCGGCCAGCCGCGCGCCGGCGTCGGCGCGGTCGCGCGCGGGCGCCAGCAGCCAGCTCCTGAGCTGGCGGCTGCCCATGCCGGTCATGCAGCTGTCGAGCAGCGAGAACAGCGTGGGTGCGTCCTCGCCGCGCAGGGTCTGCACCAGCTCCAGGTTGCGGCGCGTGGTGGCGGGCAGGTCGATCAGCTCGCCCGGCCGCTCGACCACCACGTCGTGCACGTGCGTCAGCGCGCGGCCCTGCGTGTGCTCGGCATAGGCCAGCAGGGCGGCGGCGGCGGCGTGCGCCTGCGGCAGGTCCTCGGCGTTCCAGGCGGCCAGGCTGGCGGTCTGCAGCTGCTCCAGCAGCTTGCCGCGACCCAGCGCGGCGTCGAACTGGAACCCGGGCCGGTGGGTGAGGGCGGGTGCGCGACCTGTTGCCGGCCGCAGCGTGCGCAGGTGCTGCTCGAGGGCCGGCGCGGCATCCTGCGGCAGCAGCAGTTCGCTGGGCGCGATGCGTTCCAGCCAGCCGGGCAGTTCGGCAGGCGTGCATTCGGCCAGGTGCACCACGCCTTGCGTCACCGCCAGCCAGGCCAGGCCGCAGCGGTTGCGCGCGCCCGGTTGCACGGCCAGCAGCATCGATTCGCTCTTGTCGGCGAGCAACTCGGCATCGGTCAGTGTGCCGGGCGTGACCACGCGCACCACCTTGCGCTCGACCGGGCCTTTCGCCGTGGCGACGTCACCGACCTGCTCGCAGATGGCGACCGATTCGCCCAGCTTGATCAGCCGCGCCAGATAGCCCTCGACGGAATGAAAGGGCACGCCCGCCATCAGGATCGGCTGCCCGGCCGACTGCCCGCGCGTGGTGAGCGTGATGTCCAGCAGGCCGGCGGCCTTCTCGGCGTCGGCGTAGAACATCTCGTAGAAGTCGCCCATGCGGTAGAACAGCAGGGTGTCGGGGAAGTCGGCCTTCAGGCGCAGGTACTGCGCCATCATCGGCGTGTGCCCTGCCTCGACGCCATCCGCAAGCCCTTGGTTTCCCTGGCTTTGGCGCTCTAACGCTTTGCTCTGCTTGGACATTTTCTTGCTTGGTCGCTGCTGGCCCGGCTGTTGCGCGCCTTTATTGACACTGCACCGCACCTGGCTGCTCAGCGTAGCTTAGCGTGCTGTCTTCTTCGCCCGCGTGCTGGCTTCGAAGTGGCCGATGACGATGTCCATCAGCTCCTCCGTGACCTGATCCTGGCGCACGCCGGAGGCCTGGCGGCGCACGGCGTCCAGGCGTTCGTCGACCGACTGCTCGGCCTGCTGCATCAGGGCCAGCCGGGCCGCGTTCTCGGTCACCATGGCCTCGGCCGAAGCATGGAACACGCTGGCGAAGAGGTGGCTGCGCAGCAGTGCCGCCAGCAGCGCCGTCGGCGCCATGCTGAAGTCGGGCAGGGCGCGCCCGGGCCAGGGTTTGGGCGCTTGCAGCAGGCTGCGCTCCAGCGGCAGCAGGGGCACCGTGACGACGCCGCGCTCGCCGCGTTCCAGGCGGCGCGTATGGATCAGGTCGACGGTCAGGCTGAGCAGGGGCAGGCCGCGTGCCAGGCGTTCGAGCTGGCTGACGATCCGGCTGGCCAGCCGTCCGATGCCGTCGACCGAGGCCGGCGGCGTGAGCCGCTGGTCGACCGCGATGCCGCGCTCGGCCAGGGCGGCCTCGAGCTTGGCGCCGATGCACAGCACGGTGGTCGGGCGCGTGCTGCCGTCGGCGAGGCGGCGCTCGGCGACGCGCGCCACCGCCTCGTTGTAGTTGCCGCAGAAGCCGTGGTCGGAGCCGAAGGCTACCAGCACCTGCCGCTGCACCGCCAGCTCGTCGACCACGATCTGCCCGCCCATGCGGTAGGCGAATGCGGCGAAGCCATGGCGCACGGTGCGCCGATGGCCTTCGATGGCCGAGGCGGCGCGCTCGTAGGGTGTGGCGTTGATGGCGGCCAGCGTCTTCATGGTGCGCACCACGCTGCGGATGCTGGTCAGGGTCTGCTCCTGCCGGGTCAGCTGCTCCAGCGTGTGCGCCATCAGTGCTCCCGCGGATGGGCCACATCGGCCAGGGCCTGGCGCGCTGCCGCGACGAGGCGCTGCCGATCGTCGTCGGGCAGGCTGCCGCCGGCGGCGATGCGCGGCTCCAGTTCGGCCAGCGCCTGCAGCGCGGCCGCGCGCACCGCGGCCATGGCCCGCGGCAAGCGGGCCTCGGCGATGTCGTCGAACAGGCCCTCCATGGCCGCCGTCAGCACCGCCAGCTGCTCCAGCGTCGACATCGGATCGCGCTCGGCCTGGCGCAGCGCGGCGCGCACGGCGGCGCCGCGCGCCAGGCGGGCGCGCACGCCGTGATCCAGGCGGGTGCCGAAGCGGGCGAAGTCCTCCAGCTCCTCGAACTGCGACAGCGTCACCCGTAGGTTGCCGGCGACGCTGCGCAGCGCGCGCCCCTGCGCCTTGCCGCCGACGCGCGACACCGACAGGCCCAGGTCCACGGCCGGGAACTGGTTGCGGCGCACCAGCCGCGGCGACAGGTAGATCTGCCCGTCGGTGATCGAGATCAGGTTGGTCGGGATGTAGGCCGACAGGTTCTCGGCCTCGGTCTCGACCACCGGCAAGACGGTGATCGAGCCGCCGCCGCGTTCGCCGCCGAACTGCCCGGCGCGCTCGAGCAGGCGCGCATGCACGTAGAAGATGTCGCCCGGAAAGGCTTCGCGGCCGGGCGGGCGGCGCATCAGCAGCGACAGCTCCCGGTAGGCGCGCGCGTGGTGCGTCATGTCGTCGATGACCAGCAGCACGTCGCGCTGCTGGGCCGCCAGGTGCTCGGCCATCGCCATCGCGGCGTAGGGCGCCGTGTAGGCCAGGCCGGGCGCTTCCTCGTCGCCGCTGTGCAGCACGATGCTGCGCGGCAGCAGGCCGCCCTGCCGCAGGGCGTGGATGACGTGCGCCACCGCGTCGCCGCGCTGGCCGACGGCGCAGTAGATGCAGATCAGCTGCGAGCGGCGCTGGTTGAGCATGGCGTCGACGGCCAGCGAGGTCTTGCCGGTCTGGCGGTCGCCGATGATGAGCTGGCGCTGACCCAGGCCGACCGGGATCGCGGCGTCGACGGCCGTGAGGCCGGTCGCCAGCGGCCGCGCCACCGGCGCCCGCTCCAGGATTGATGCGGCCTCGGCTTCCACTGGCACGCTGACCAGGCTGTTGATGGGGCCGAGGCCGTCGCGCGGACGCCCGAGCGCATCCACGACGCGGCCCAGCAGGGCCGGCCCCACGGGGACGCTGACGACCTTGCGCGTGCGGTGCACGGCCTCACCGACCCGCATCGATTCGGCCGGCCCGAGCAGGATGACGCCCAGGCGGCCAGGCTCCAGGTCGAACACCTGGCCTTGCACGCCGCTGGCGAACAGCACCAACTCGTCGGCCAGCGCGCGGGCCAGGCCGGAGACCACCGCCACGCCGGCGCCGACTTCGGTCACGACGCCGGACTCGGTCAGGACCGGCTGAGGTTGCGGTGCCTCGATCAGGCCCTGGCGCCACTGCTCGAAAGCGTGCGCGGACGCCGCGCCGCGCTCATCTGGCATCGGCTGCTCCGGCGTCTGGCTGATGGGCAGGGCCCAGGTGTGATTCGGGCGCCTGGGTTTGCACCAGGGCCGCATCGAGCTCATCCAGGTAGCTGTCGATGGTCCATTCCAGGCGCGCACCGCCGGCCTCGATGATGACGCCGGGGGACTGAGCGTCATCGACGACGAAGCGCGGTTCGATGCCGCCCATGGCGTGGCTCAGTGCGGCGGCCAGCGGCGCCCTGGCGTCGGCATCCAGCGGGTGCTGGGTGCGGACCACGGCCTCGCGCGCCGGGCCGGCGGCGGCGCCGAGCTCGTCACTCCGTGGCGCCACGTGCCGTGCGGCAAGCTGGCGCGCGATGGCTGCCTCGAGCCGTTCATCGGCCAGGTCATGCAACGCTTTGCGCGTCAGCTCCAGCAGCGTCGATGCGCCGGCGCGCTGCAGGCGCTCGGTGAATTCCTGGCGTTCGTGGGCCAGGTGGCGCTGCCAGTCGCCCTTCTCGCGCTCGCGCTGGGCGCGGGCCTCGTCCAGCAGTTGCTGGCGCTCGTGCTCGGTGGCACGCAGCGCCGCGGCCACCTCGTCCTGCTGCGCCGATTGCGTTCGCTCGTAGAGCTGTTGGTAGCGCTGCTCGGCGGCCTGCGCCTCGGCGCGCGCGGCGTCGGCGGCGGCCATGCGCTGCGCGATCTCGGCTTCGCGTGCGTCGATGCCGTCCAGGATGGGGCGGTACAGAAAGCGCTTGAGCAGCCAGACCAGCAGCAGGAAGTTGGCCAGCTGCGCCACCACGGTGACCCAGTCGATCGACATGCCGATCAGCCTCCGATCGCCGGCCGCACCGCGTCCCAGAATGGGTTGGCGAAGATCAGGATGAGGGCGACGACGAAGCAGTAGATGCCCGAGGATTCGACCATGGCCAGGCTGACGAACAGCGTGCGCGAGAGCGCCGGTGCTGCGTCCGGCTGCTGGGCGATGGCCGACATCGCCGCGGCGGCGGCGCGGCCTTCGCCCATGGCGGCGCCGAACGAACCGATGGCCACCGTCAGGCCGGCGGTAATGATGGAAATCACGGCGATCAGGCTCATGTCGATCATGGGACGTTCTCCAGTTGGGCGACGGTCTTCGGGTCGGCCATGGCCGAGGAGATGTAGACCGTCGCCAGGATGGCAAAGATATAGGCTTGGATCAGGCCGACCAGCAGGCCGAGCAGCTCCATCACCACGGGGAAGAAAAACGGCGCGATGCTGAGGATGATGGCAGCGATGACCGCGCCGCTCATGACATTGCCGTACAGGCGGATCGACAGCGAGATCGCCTTCGAGAATTCGCCCAGGATGTTCATCGGCAACAGCAGCACGGTCGGCTGCGTGAAGCTGCGCAGATAGTGGCCCAGGCCGCCGTGGCCGATGGAGAAGATCGGCACCGCCAGCAGCACCGCCAGGGTCAGGGCCAGTGTCGTGGACAGCGACCCGGTCGGCGAGCGGAAGCCCGGCACCAGGGCCAGCAGGTTGGCGGTGGCGATGAACAGGAACAAGGTGCCGGCGAAGTACATGACCGGGTGCACCGAGCGCTGGGCGACGGCGTGGACCTGTTCCTGGATCATCAGCACCAGCACCTCCAGCGCATTGCGCAGGCGGCCGGGCGGCGTGTCGGGGCGCAGCCGGCGCGTCACCAGCCAGGAGACGCCCACCAGCAGCGCCATCACGATCCAGGTGTTGACGATGGTGGCATTGAGCCGGATGAAGCCGAACTCGAAAAGAATGCGGCTGTCGGGGGTCAGCTCCATCTCAACTGCCCTCCAGCGGACCAGGTGGTGCTGCCGCGCTGCCGCGGCGCGCGTGCCGCAGCGCCATAGTGCGCACGACGAAAAACGCCAGCACATAGGCCAGCAGCGACCAGGCCGCGTTGCCGTGCTGCATCAGCCACCAGCCAGCGCCCAGCAGCAGCCCCGCCCGCAGCAGGAAGCTGGGCAGCAACACCAGCGCCGGCCGGCGTGCGCGCAGTGCGTGGCGCAGGCTCCAGGCCAGGCCGGCGAAGAACAGGCCGCTCACGAGAATGCCGAGGCCCAGCCCCTGCACGACGGCCTGCCAGGGGATTTCAGCCATCGCGTGACTCCTTGTCCGGTTGCGCCGGGCTCTCGTCCTGCGCGGCGCGACTTTCGCGTGCCACCCATTCCCAGGCGACGAGGATGCCGATCACCAGGCCGCCCAGCATCAGCGCCACCGGCCACGAGAACCCCGCCGGCGCGACCCGGTTCAGCCACAGACCGAGCAGCGCGCCGCCTACCGTCGGCGTGGCCACCGACCAGCCGATGGCGCCGAACAGGCTCAGGCCGCGCAGCGGGCTGTCGCCGGGCCGCCGACGCCTGGCGCGCATGCGCTCGGCGCTGCGGCGGATGGCCTCGTGCGAAGAGCGTTCGTCCTGCTTCATGCCGGTTTGTTCAGCTGGCCGAAGTGGCGCACCATGCCGATTTCCAGCCGCGCCATGGCGGTGCGCGCGCTGCGCTCCTCCTCGTCGATCTGGGTGAACATGATGTCGATTGTCTCGGCCAGCGTGTCCAGGTTGTCGCCCCGCACGGCGCGGCGCACGGCGATGTCCACCTGATGGCCGCGCTTGACCAGCAGGCCGTGGTCGATGCCGAAGAAATGCTCCTTCCCCTCGGTGTCGGTCAGCACCAGCACCGAGGGTACCAGCGGGGCGACGTGGTCGGCGTGGTTGGGCAGCATGCCGAACGAGCCGTTCTCGGCCATCGCGACCAGGCGCAGCGCGCCGCCCTCGTGCAGCAGCCGGGTCGGCACGCGCAGGCTGACGTGCATGTGCTCTGCCAGGCTCATGCGTGTCCCTTCGCCGGCGTTGCAGCCTTGGGCTGTGAGGCCGGTAGCGCGCCGATCATGTAGTAGTCGGTTTCCTTGTCGTCGAAGTGCGTCCGGGTCAGGATGCTCTCGCAGCCGTCCAGCGTCAGTGCGATGGGCACGCGCTGGCCCGGCGTGCCGCTGAAGCTCTCGGCGACGCTGAAGGGCTGCGTCAGGAAACGCTCCAGCCGTCGTGCGCGTGCCACCACGGCGCGGTCGGCCGTGGAAAGCTCCTCCAGCCCGAGCATGGCGATGATGTCGCGCAACTCCTCGTACTCGGCCAGGGTGCTGCGCACGGCGCGGGCGATGTCGTAGTGGCGCTGGCCGACCACGGCCGGCGTCAGCATGACCGAGCTGGAGGCCAGCGGATCGACCGCCGGGTACAGGCCCTCGCTGGCGCGCTTGCGCGACAGCACCACCGAGCCCGACAGGTGCGAGAAGATGTGCACCGCCGCCGGGTCGGTGAAGTCGTCGGCCGGCACGTAGACCGCCTGCACCGAGGTGATGGCGCCATTCGCGGTCGAGCTTATGCGCTCCTGCAGCGCCGCCAGCTCGGTCGCCAGCGTCGGCTGGTAGCCCACGCGTGAGGGCATGCGCCCGAGCAGGCCGGACACCTCGGAGCCGGCCTGCACGAAGCGGAACACGTTGTCGATCAGCAGCAGCACGTCCTGGCGCAGGTCGTCGCGGAAGTACTCGGCCATGGTCAGCGCCGTGTTGCCGACCAGGAAGCGCACGCCCGGCGCCTCGTTCATCTGGCCGAACAGCATCACCGTCATGTCGCGCACGCCGGCTTCGCCCATCTCGCGGTACAGCTCCTCGGCCTCGCGCGAGCGTTCGCCGATACCGCAGAACAGGCTTACGCCGCGATGGTGGCGCACAGTGTTGTGGATCAACTCGTTGATCAAAACCGTCTTGCCGACGCCGGCGCCGCCGAACAGCCCGGTCTTGCCCCCGCGCTCGATGGGCGCCAGCAGGTCGATGGCCTTGATGCCGGTTTCCAGCACCTCGCCCTGCAGCACGCGCTCGGACAGGGGCGGCGGCGGCCGGTGGATCGGGCGCCATGCGCTGGCGGCCGGTGGCGGCCCGCCGTCCATGGGTTCGCCGAATACGTTCAGCATGCGGCCCAGCAGGGCTTGGCCGACCGGCACCTGGATCGGCGCGCCGCTGGCCTGCACTTCGGCACCCAGCCCCAGGCCGCGCAGCGGCGCCAGGGCGATGCAGCGCACCGTTCCCTGGTCGAGCAGCGCGGCCACCTCCAGCGCCAGGCCATCGACGTGCAGCGCCTCCTGCAGGCGCGGCACGCGGTCGGTGAAGCGCACATCGACCACGTCACCCCGGATCCTGACCACCTGGCCCACGCTGGGCGCGGCCGTCATGCAGGCCGGATCCTTGGCCGAGCAGCTGCGTCGACCGGATGGTGGTGCTGCGCACGGTGGAGACTTGCCGATGGCATTGGCGAGGCGCGGCCAGCGTGAGAGAGGGACACGATGTCGATCCTAGCAGGCCGGGTCAGCAGCGTGGCGCCGGCAGGGCGCTGGTGCAGCCGGCGGGTGCTTGCGGCCGGCGGCATGGACCCGCCACGCAATAACCCCATGCCCGCGTGCGAGTAGGGCGGCGCGATTTGCAATTTGGCGGTTTGGCCTTATATGTAGGGCCATGAGTCATGAAATCAATGGAAATGTCAACGCCCCCGAGTGGCCCAGCCTTGACGGCGATTCGATTTTTATGGACGACAACAGCTACCTGACACCGTGCTGGCGTCACTGGATGAACCGCCAGAAAGTGTCTGGCGTGAAATCCGTGACCTGGGACGAGCTGTCGGGCCTGTGGACCGCTGCCTTCGGCGCGACCGAAGCGCCGGCGCCCAAGAGCACCAGCGTGGCCGAGATCGAGCAACTGCTGCACAAGTCCAGCCGCCGCGCCACCAGCGACAGCGCGCTGTCTTGGCGCACCAAGGACGCCTGAGCCGGCCGTACCAGCCGAGAAGACCGTGAGCAAGGCGTTCACGCGCGAAACCGATGGCGATGAGGACGAGGACGGCGCTGTCGAGCTGCCGCCCTTGCCGGCGGGTGGCAAGAACTACATCACGCCGCAGGGCTACGCGCGCCTGCGCGGTGAACTGCTGACCCTGATCGATGATGAGCGGCCCCGCGTGGTGGAGACCGTGCACTGGGCCGCCAAGAATGGCGACCGCAGCGAGAACGGCGATTACCTGTACGGCAAGAAGCGCCTGCGCGAGATCGACCGGCGCATCCGCTTCCTGACCAAGCGGCTCGAGATCGCCGAGGTGACCGACCCGAGCGTCCACCACGGTGGCGAGCAGGTGTTCTTCGGTGCCACCGTGACCTACGCCGGCGAGGACGGCGAGGCGCGTCGCATCACCATCAAGGGCATCGACGAAGCCGACAACAGCCAGGGCGAGGTGAGCTGGATCAGCCCGATCGCGCGCACGCTGCTGCGCGCGCGCATCGGCGACGTGCTGCAACTGCGCACGCCGCAGGGCCTGCAGGACATCGAGGTGCTGACGGTGGATTACCCGGCGCCGCACTGAATCGCCGCGTCACCGGGCACTGCATTGCAACCGGGAGCTGGGCAGGCAGTCGGCACTGCGTGTGGCGGCCGCGGCCCATTGGCGGACAACAGCCTAGCGCTTGCGTGCCGCTTCGGTGGCCGCGTTCTGCGCGCGCAGTTCCTTCCTGAGCTTCTGCTTGGCGGCAATCTCGCGGTCGAGCCGCTTCTGCGCTTCGGCACGGATGGCGAACATCAGCGCGCGGTCGGGATCCTGCCAGTTGCCGCCGGCCTGGCGCGCCATGTAGGCGACGGCACGGGCGAACTCCTCCAGCGACAACTTGTCGTCGCCACCGCGTTCCGGCATCGCCCGCACGCCGACGAAGGCGTGCGCGGTGAGCACCGCCTGGCCTTCCTCGATCAGCGGCGCCCAGGCCTTGGCGTCACCGAAGGTCGGCGCGTGGGCGACGCCGCTCTGATGGCAGGCGAAGCAGGTCCGCTGGTATACCTGCTCGCCGCCGAGCGGCTTGCCGGCATCGCGCGCCAGCGCGTGCGGGGCGGCCAGCAGCAGGCCCAGCGCGGCCGCCAGCAGGGGTGAGGCATTCATGGTGAAGCTCCGGGGAATGGAAATCAGCTGCCCGCGGCCGGCTTGATGCGCGCTGCGCGCAGCACCGACTGCGTGCGTTTCAGCCCGCGCAGCACCGCGTCGAGGTGGGCACGGTCGCGCACGGTGACGACGAAGCGCAGATCGAGCGCCTGCTGCGCGCCTTCCTCGGCCATGCCGATATGCACGATGTCGGCCTCGGCCGCCGCCATGGCCGCGGCCACGCGCGCCAGCACGCCCTTGCCATTGACCACGGTGACGACGATGCCGGCCTCGAAGGCGCGCACCGGCTCGTCGGCCCAGGCCACGGTGATGAAGCGCTCGGCGTCCTTGTTCTGCAGGCGGCGTGCGATCGCGCAGTCGTCGGTGTGCACCACCAGGCCTTCGCCGCGGCCCAGGTAGCCGAGCACGCCGTCGCCGGGAATCGGGCGGCAGCAGGTGGCGTACTTGATCGAGACGTTGTCGGCGCCGTCCAGGATCACGGCGCCCTGCGACAGGTTCTCGTGCGCGGTGTAGCGCTCGCGCGTGAGCAGCAGCGCATCCGGCTTGACGCCCTTGTCGACCAGCAGGGTGACCAGGCGCTTGGCGATCAGGTTGGCACTGCGCTTGCCGAGGCCGATGTCCATCAGCATCTCGTCGCGCGTGCGGTTGCCGGTCAGGCGCAGCAGCTTGTCCCAGATCGGCTTGTCGCCGCGGTCCTTGCCGGGCGGCTGGCCCATGCCTTCGGCACGCAGCGCCTGCGCCAGCAGCTTCTCGCCCAGCTCGCGCGCCTCGTCCTGCGCCAGGTTCTTCAAATGGTGCCGGATGCGGCTGCGCGCGCGGCCGGTGCGCACGAAGCCGAGCCAGGCCGGGTTGGGCGTGGACACCGGCGCGGTGATGATCTCGATCACGTCGCCGTTGTGCAGCTCGGTGCGCAGCGGCACCTGCTCGCCGTTGACCTTGGCCGCCACCGTGTGGTCGCCGACGTTGCTGTGGATGGCGTAGGCGAAGTCCACCGTGGTCGCGCCCTGCGGCAGCGCCATGATCTGGCCCTTGGGCGTGAACACATAGACCGAATCGGGGAACAGGTCGACCTTGATGTGGTCCCAGAACTCGGTCGCGTCGCGGGTCTCGCTCTGGATGTCGAGCAGCGATTGCAGCCACTGCGTGCCGAGGCGGTCGTCCTCCGGCGTGCCTTCCTTGTGGCCGGCCTTGTAGAGCCAGTGCGCGGCGACGCCGGCCTCGGCCACCAGGTCCATCGAGTCGGTGCGGATCTGGAACTCGATGTTGATGCTGGCCGGCCCGACCAGGGTGGTGTGCAGCGACTGGTAGCCGTTGACCTTCGGGATCGCGATGTAGTCCTTGAAGCGACCCGGCACCGGCTTGTACAGCTGGTGCAGCAGGCCGAGCGCGGTGTAGCAGTCGAGCACGCTGGGCAGGATCACGCGCACGCCGTACAGGTCGTTGACCTGGGCGAACGACAGGCGCTTGTCGTCCATCTTGCGGTAGATCGAGTAGAGCGTCTTCTCACGCCCGACGATGCGCGCCTGCAGGCCGGCATCCGACAGCTTGGCCTGCACCTCCTGCTGCACCTTCTGGATCAGGTCGCGCCGGCGCTGGCGCGAGCGGTCGACCGCCTTCACCAGCACGCTGTAGCGCCACGGCTTGAGGTGGCGGAACGACAGGTCCTGCAGTTCGCGGTAGGTCTGGTTTAGGCCCAGGCGGTGCGCGATCGGGGTGTAGATCTCGATGGTCTCGGTGCTGATGCGCCCCCATTTGCTGCGCGGCATGTCGCCCATGGTGCGCATGTTGTGCAGGCGGTCCGCCAGCTTGACCAGGATCACGCGCACGTCGCGCGCCATCGCCAGCAGCATCTTGCGGAAGGATTCGGCCTGGCCTTCCTCGCGCGTGTTGAACTGCAGCTTGTCGAGCTTGGTGAGGCCGTCGACCAGTTCGGCCACCTGCGAGCCGAATTCGGCCAGCAGCGCGGCCTTGTCGACGCCGCAGTCTTCCAGCGTGTCGTGCAGCAGCGCAGCCATCAGCGCATAGGCGTCGAGCTTCCACTCGGCCACCTGGGCCGCCACCGCGATCGGGTGCGTGATGTAGGGCTCGCCGCTGTGGCGCAACTGCCCCAGGTGCGCGGCATCGGCGAAGCGGTAGGCCTTGCGGACCAGGTTGCGGTCGGCCTGGTCCAGGTAGTCGAGCTTCGCGTCCAGCGCGGCGAAGCTGGCGGCCGCGGCATTGGCCGTGGCCACCGGACTGTCGATCGCAGGCATGACGGAACTCATAGCTCCGAATTTAACCGCGCCGACACAATTTTGTGCAAGTGCAGCAAAAAGGCGCCTCGTGGGCGCCTTCGGGAGTGGGTTAAAACGCGAAAAAGGCGTTCAGGGCACTTTCTTGAGCATTTCCAGCCCGATCTTGCCGGCCGCGATCTCGCGCAGCGCGGTGACGCCGGCCTTGTTGCGCGTCTCCAGCTTGGGGGCGTGGCCCTGGTTCAGCATGCGGGCGCGGTAGGTGGCCGCCAGCACCAGCTGGAAGCGGTTGGGGATCTGCTCGAGGCAGTCTTCGACGGTGATGCGGGCCATGGACGGATGTTCTCGGAAAGTGGGCTGGATCAGGCGATGCCGAGCGCGTGGAAGGTGTCGGCGCGGGCGCGCTTCTGGGCGATGTACTTCAGGCGCTGGGCATGAACAATGGCTTTCAGATCGAAAAGCGCGCGTTCGAATATCTCATTGATTATAACGTAGTCGAAGTTCTCGGCCTGCGCCAGTTCCTCGCGCGCATTGGTCAGGCGCAGCTCGATCACGTCGGGCGCGTCCTCGCCGCGGCGTGTCAGGCGGGCGCGCAATTCTTCCCAACTCGGCGGCATCACGAACACCAGCACCGCGTTGTCGAACAGGCGCTTGATCTGCAGCGCGCCCTGCCAGTCGATCTCCAGCACCACGTCGCCGCCGGCGCCGATGCGCTGCTCGATCGACTGGCGCGAGGTACCGTAGCGGTTGCCGTGCACATGGGCCCATTCGAGGAAATCGCCGGCCGCGACCATGGCGTCGAAGGCCTGGTCGCTGATGAAGTGGTATTCGCGGCCGTCCATTTCCTGCCCGCGCGGCGTCCGCGTGGTGTGCGAGACCGAGGGCGCCACGCCGGCGTCGACTTCCATCAGGGCGTTCACCAGGCTGGATTTGCCCGATCCACTGGGGGCGGCGACGACGAAGAGGTTTCCGGGATAGTCCATGAGCGCGTGGCGCGGCTGATACGAGGCAGCGATGAGAGCGAAGTGGGCGCGATTTTATAAGCCTCGCTGTGGCCCGCCGGCTCGCGCACCGTGCGCGGCTGCGAGAATCCACGGTTCTTCACCCGATTCCTGAACTTCGATGGAGCATCCGATGGAGCACCTGGCTTTCGGCCCGGTCCGCATCTACCTCGGCGACAAGTCGGGCAAGTACCCCGACGGCAACCAGGTCGTCGTGCAGGGCGCCGACACGCGCGTCGCCTTCGACACGCCGCTGGTGGCGCAGCGGATCGGCGACGATCTCGACGAGGTCGACCTGCTGATCCTGGGCCACGTGCACGAGGACCACACGGTGGCGATGGGCCGCTTGCGCCATGCCCAGGTGCAGGTGCACGAAGCCGACCTGGCGGCGGCGCAGTCCTGGGATGGGCTGGCGCGCCATTACGGCTATCCGGCGCCGGTGCTGGCCGTGATCCGCGAGATGATCGCGCGCGAGTTCAGCTGGGCGCCGCGGCCCGATGCGACGGGCTACACCGACGGCGCGAGCTGGGATCTGGGCGGCGGCGTGCGCGTGCGCGCACACCACCTGCCGGGCCATACCGCCGGCCATTGCGCGCTGGTGGAGGAAAGCCAGGGCGTGGCCTTCATCGGCGACATCGACCTGACCGGCTTCGGGCCGTACTACGGCGATGCCAGTTCCAGCCTGACCGAGTTCCAGCGCAGCCTGCGGCGGGTGCGCGAGCTGGATGCGCGCATCTGGGTCACCTCGCACCATCGTGGGGTGATCGCCGAGCGCGCCGCGTTCGAGCAGGCGCTGGCGCGCTTCGCCGGCAAGATCGACGAGCGCAATGACAGGCTGCTCGGCTACCTGCGCGAGCGTCCGCACACGCTGGACGAACTGGTGGCGCGTCGGCTGCTGTACCCGCTCGGCTTCGAGTTGCCCTATGTCGAGAGCGCCGAGCGGCGCAGCATCGCGCTGCATCTGGAGCAGTTACAGCAGCAGGGCGCAGTGCGGGTATCGGGCGAAGGCGTCTACGCGCTGGCTTGAGTGCGGTGCGCCTTCACCGGCGCTGAAAACCCAGCAGCAGGTTGTTGGCTGGCAGCGCGAACAGTTCACGCCGGACCAGGCCGGCCTGGTCCGCCTCGCGGTCGACGTCGGCCAGGCGGCGGATGCCCCAGGCCGGATTGCGCGCGCGCAGGTCGGCGTCGAAGGCGAGGTTGCTGGGGGCCGTCGGCAGCTCGTCTTCCAGGTAGGGCCCGTAGGTGACCAGCCAGCCATCGGACGCCAGGTGGCGGGCGGCCCCGCGCATCAGGCCGGCGCAGCAGGCCCAGGGACTGATGTGCAGCAGGTTGGCGCAGAAGATCAGATCGAACGGGGTGTCGAAGGCGGCGCCGTCGGAGGGCCAGGACGCGTCGCAGACGTCGAGCCGGCGTGCCGGCAGCACGTTGGCAGCGCCGGCCTGCGCCGCCCAGCCGGCGATGGCCTCGAAATACCCGTCGCCCAGGTCGGTAGGCTGCCAACTCCAGCTTGGCAGCGCGGCGGCGAAGTGCGCCGCGTGCTGGCCGGTGCCGCTGGCGATTTCCAGTGCGCGGCCACGCTGCGGCAGCAGTGTGCGCAGCACGGTCAGGATCGGCTCGCGGTTGCGTTCGGAAGCGGGGCTGTAGGGCAGGTCGCTCATGGCCCCAGCTTAGCTCAGTGGCCGCCGATGACGATGAACTTGACCAGGAAGATGATGGCGATCAGCCACACCATCCAGTGCACTTCCTTGACCTTGCCGGTGAACAGCTTCAGCGCCGCGTAGCTGATGAAGCCGAACGCCAGGCCGTTGGCGATCGAGTAGGTGAACGGCATGGCCAGCGCGGTGATCACCGCCGGCACCACCTCGGTGCTTTCGTCCCAGTCGAGCTCGGTCAGGTCGCGCAGCATCAGGCAGGCGACGTAGAACAGCGCCGGTGCGGTGGCGTAGGCCGGCACCGAGCCAGCCAGCGGCGCGATGAACAGCGAGGCCAGGAACAGCGCGGCAACCATGAGCGCGGTCAGGCCGGTGCGGCCGCCGGCCTGCACGCCCGAAGCGCTCTCGATGTAGGCGGTGGTGCTCGAGGTGCCCAGCAGCGAGCCGGCGAAGATCGCCGCCGAGTCGGCCAGCAGCGCCTTGTCCATGCGGTCCATCTTGCCCGGCACCAGCAGGCCGGCGCGGCGCGCCACGCCCATCAGCGTGCCGGTGGCGTCGAACAGCTCGACCAGGAAGAACACCAGCACCACGTTGACGACGCCGACCGACAGCGCGCCCATGATGTCGAGCTGGAGGAAGGTCGGCTCGATCGACGGCGGCATCGAGACGATGCCGCCGAACTTGTTGTCGGCGAAGAAGAAGGAGGCGATGGTGACTGCCAGGATGCCGATCAGGATGGCGCCGGTGACCTTCAGCCGATCGAGCGCCACGATCAGGATGAAGCCGAGCACCGCCAGCACCGCCTGCGGCGTGTGCAGGTCGCCCAGCGTGACGTAGGTGGCCGGGCTGGTGGCGACGATGCCGGCGCTCTTGAGCGCGATCAGCGCCAGGAACATGCCGATGCCGGCCGCGATCGCGTAGCGCAGCGACAGCGGGATGCCGCGGATGATCAACCCGCGCAGGCCGGTCAGTGTCACCACCAGGAACAGGCAGCCGGAGACGAACACGGCGCCGAGCGCGACCTGCCACGTGTAGCCCATGCCGAGCACGACCACGTAGGCGAAGTACGCGTTCAGGCCCATGCCCGGCGCCAGCGCGATCGGGTAGTTGGCGTACAGGCCCATCACCAGTGTGCCGAGCGCGGCGATCAGGCAGGTGGCGACGAACACCGCGTCCCTGGGCATGCCGGCGTCGCCCAGGATCGAGGGGTTGATGAACAGGATGTAGGCCATCGTGAGGAAGGTGGTCAGGCCTGCCAGCAACTCGGTGCGGATGGTCGTGCCGTGTTCCTCGAGCCGGAAGAACCGCTTGAGTACCTGGTCCATGGTTTTGTTTCCTGGTTTTTCTCTCTGCCTAAGTCCGGGCGGCGTGGCCGTCAGGGCGTTGACGGTGCCTGGTAGGCGATGCGTCCGGCCACGTAGCTGCGCGCCAGGTTGCGCTCGTCGCCCAGCATCAGCCAAGCGAACACTTTCTCGTGCAGGTTGCGCGCCATCGACAGGCGGTGCGCCGCCACCTCGCCAACCGCCCAGCGCCAGGCGCAGACGTCGGCCGTGCGGCCCGGCTCGAAGCTGCCGATCTCGTGTTCCAGGCCCAGCGCCTGCGCCGGTGCCAGCGTGGCGCCGTGCAGCGCGCGCCAGGCGGTCAGGCGCTCGCCGCGCAGCGCCTGCACCTTGTAGGCTTCGGCCAGGGTGCGCAGCATCGACAGGCTGGGGCCGCCGCCGACGTCGGTGGCGACGCTGACCGCAACGCCGTCGGCGTCCATGGCGCGCCAGTCGAACAGACCGCTGCCGAGGAAGGTATTGGAAGTCGGGCTGTGGGCGATCTGCGCGCCGATCTCGAGCAGCAGGCGGCGATCGGCGTCATCGAGCCAGATGCCGTGTGCCAGCACGCTGCGCCGGTGCAGCAGGCCGGCGCGCGCATACACGTCGAGGTAGCTGCGTGCCTGAGGGAACAGTTCCTGCACCCAGCGCACCTCGTCCTGGTTCTCGGCCACGTGGGTCTGCATGTACAGCGTCGGGTCGGCGCGGCACAGGCTGCCGGCCATGGCCAGCTGCTCGGGCGTGCTGGTCGGCGCGAAGCGCACCGTCACCGCGTACGAGAGGCGATCGACGCCATGCCAGCGCTCGATCAGCTCGAGGCAGTCGCGCTCGGCCTGGACCACGTCGTCGCGCAGCGCATCGGGTGCGTTGCGGTCCATCAGCACCTTGCCGGTGATCAGCCGCATGCCGCGCGTGCGGGCGGCGTCGAACAGGCGGTCGGCGCTGACCTTGTGCACGGTCGGGAACGCCACCGTGCTGGTGGTGCCGTGCGCCAGCAGCGCGTCCAGGAAACGATCGGCGCCAGCCTGCGCCACGTCTGGATCGCCGTAGCGCGATTCCGCCGGGAAGGTGTAGGTCTCCAGCCAGTCGAGCAGCTGCGAGCCGTAGCTGACGATGACGTCGAGCTGCGGCGCATGCACGTGCGTGTCGACGAAGCCGGGCAGCAGCAGGTGGCCCGACAAATCGTGCACCTCGGTGCCGGGCGGCGGCTGCCAGGCCGGCGGCTGCACCGCGCCGATACGGCCATCGTCGCCCACCAGCAGCCAGTGGTCGGGGCGCCAGCGCACGGCGGCGCTGTCGACGTCGCCCCAGCCGGGCGTGCCGTCGAAATCGAGCAGGTCGGCGCGGATGGCTTTCACTTGGTCTCCTTGGTTTCCGGCTGGCTGGTTTCGTGCAGCTGTGCCACCACGTCGCGCACGCGTTCGCGCAGCCAGCGCATCGCCGGCGCCTTGTGGCTCAGCTCGTGCCAGAGCTGGTAGTAGGTCAGGGTCGGGAAATCGACCGGGCAGGGCACGATGATCAGCGGTAGCGTGGACAGATAGCGCTGGCAGAACTGGCGCCCGCTGGTCAGGACCAGCAGGCTGCGCGCGACCATCAGCGGGATCAGGCTGAACTGCGCCGTGCGCACGCTGATCGAGCGGCGCAGTCCCAGTGTTTCCAGATGCTCGTCGACGAAGCCGCGCGCGCCCATGTGGAACGGCATCGGTGCCACGTGATCGCTGGCCAGGTACTGGGCCCGGCTCCAGCGCCCGCTGAGTGCGGCGCGGCGGGCCGGGTGGCGGTCCGACATCAGGCACACGATGTCCTCGGACAGCAGCGGCGCCATGTGCAGCTCGGCTGGCGGCGACTGCCAGTTGCCGACCACCAGGTCGACGTCGCCGGCGGCCAGCGCCTGCCGGTAGTCGAAGTTGTCCGACAGGCCGACCAGGTCGAGCTTGAGGTTCGGCGCCTCGCGCTTGACGCGCGCCACCAGTTCCGGAATGAACAGGGGATCGAGGTAGTCGCTGATGGCGATGCGCAGCGTCTGCTGCGCGGTGGCCGGATCGAAGCGGCTTGCCCGCTGCACCGGACCGAACATGCGCATCGCGTCCTGCAGGATGCGTGCCGCCGGTTCCGCCAGTTGCTGCGCCCGCGGTGTCGGCACCATCGCATTGCCCGCGCGCACCAGCAACTCGTCGCCGGTCAGGCGACGCAGCCTGGCGAGTTGGGCGCTGACCTGCGGCTGCGAGCTGTGGAGCTTCAGCGCGGCGCGCGAAACACTGCGTTCAGTGACAAGCACGTGCAAGACCTTGATGAGTGAGAGGTGAATGTTGTCGAGTTCGGAATCACGTGACATATGTCAGTCCTTAAGAAGAACATGCCGCCGATCGTATGCCTGCCCGGCGCCGCTGTTCCTAGGAAAACCACCGAGTGACGCGCCCTCCGGCGGCAAGCTGCCGGCGCCGCGTGAGCGTGCGCACCGACCAGGCAGCGCGTGTCGTGCCGGCCGACAAGCTGACCGCGAGGCTGCCGGCCACCGCGCCACCGTCGGGCTGCTCGAGCGGCAACCGCAGATCGACGCCATCTGCGCGCTGGTCGATGCCTTCGCGACTGGTGCCTTGCGGGCGGTGTTGGAGAGCGGGCGCCGCGTGCCCGGCGACGTCATGCTCGCCACCCGCTACGACGGCCTGCGCGTACGGCTTGAGCACGGCCTGCCCGGCCGCCGCTGACCGCCGTCGACCTGCGCCTGGACATCGTCGCCAGCACCGCCGTCGACCTGCTTCTGCGGCATTTGCGCGGCGCCGACGCGCCGATGCAGGTGCCGGTGCCCGCCGCGACGCTGGTGGTGCGGGGTTCGACCGATCGGCCTACCATGCGCCAGGTGCCGGGCCGATGACGGGGCGTGCGTAGCGAATCGCCTGGCTATGCTAACGGTCGAATCAATGACATGATCCCGTTGATATGACCAATCCTGCCACGAAGGAGTACCTTTGGACCCTGTGGCAAGCTGAAATCAAAGAGAGAGACATGCAGGAGACGACCCGACCCATTCGCTTCTTCCACCGTGGCCAGGTGGTCGAGGTGCGCGATGTGCATCCGACGCGCAGCGTGCTGGACTGGCTGCGCGAGGACGCGCACTGCACCGGCACCAAGGAAGGCTGCAACGAGGGCGATTGCGGCGCCTGCACCGTGGTCGTCGGTGAGCTGGCGCCGGCTGGCGCTCCCGGCAGCGTGCGCGGCCTGAAGCTCGAGAGCGTCAACGCCTGCATCCGCTTCCTGCCGACGCTGGACGGCAAGGCGCTGTTCACGGTGGAAGACCTGGAACGTCTGGCCGGAGGCAAGCTGCACCCGGTGCAGCAGGCCATGGTCGACTGCCACGGTTCGCAGTGCGGCTTTTGCACGCCCGGGTTCGTGATGTCGATGTGGGCTTGTCAGGAACGCCATGGCGCCGCCGGCACGCAGCCGACGCGACAGGAGATGGCTGACGAGCTGTCCGGCAACCTGTGCCGCTGCACCGGCTACCGCCCGATCCTCGACGCGGGCCAGCGCATGTTCGAACTGCCGCCGGCCGCGCTCGATACCGCGCCGGTGATCAAGGCGCTCGAACAGCTGGCCGCCGACGGTCCGCTGGTGTTCGAGTCGCCCTCGGTGCACCGCGCCGGCGAGCTCGACCGCCTGTATGCGCCGCGCACGCTGGCCGAGCTGGCCCGGCTGCGCATGGACAAACCCAAGGCCACGCTGCTGGCGGGCTCCACCGACATCGGTCTGTGGGTGACCAAGCAGCACCGCGACCTGGGCGACATCATCTGGCTGGGTGCCGTCGACGAGCTCAAGCGCATCAATGAACAGGACGGCATGCTGCGCATCGGCGCCGGCGCATCGCTGGAGCAGGCCTGGCAGGCCCTGGTCGCACGCGTGCCTCAGCTTGCCGACGTCTGGCTGCGCTTTGCCGCGCTGCCGCTGCGCCATGCCGGCACCATGGGCGGCAACGTCGCCAACGGCTCGCCGATCGGCGATTCGGCGCCGATCCTGCTGGCGCTCGACGCCGAACTCGACCTGCGCCGCGGCGACCGCGTGCGCCGGGTCGCACTGGGTGAGTTCTACCTCGACTACATGAAGAACCTGCTCGAGCCGGGCGAGTTCGTCGAGGCGATCCTGGTGCCGCTGGCGGCGCTCGATCCGCAGCGCCGCGCGGTGCGTGGCTACAAGATCAGCAAGCGCTTCGACTGCGACATCTCGGCCGTCTGCGCCGGCTTCGCGATCGAGCTCGACGGCGAGAAAGTGAGCCAGGTGCGGCTGTCCTTCGGTGGCATGGCCGGCATCGTCAAGCGCGCGGCCCATGCCGAGGCGGCGCTGCTCGGCCAGCCCTGGAACGAGGCCTCGGTCGCCGCCGCGCAGGCCGAACTGGCGCGCGACTTCACGCCGCTGACCGACATGCGGGCCAGCGACAGCCACCGTGCCCGCGTGGCTGCCAACCTGCTGCAGCGCTTCTGGCTCGAGACGCGTGCCGAGCAGCCGCTGCCGGCCAGCGAAGTCAGCGTCTTTGCCCAGATGGCGCACCTACGGCCGACGCTGGCCGCGGACACCGTCCCTACCATCGGTTGAACGCGGGAGGCCTGTGATGAACAAATTCATCGAAACACCAGTGATCCGATCCGGTGCTGCCGCGTCGCAGCCCGTTCGTGACGAGGAAACGCGCCGCGCGCAGGCCGGGGCCCGCGTCGGCGTGTCGCGCCCGCACGAATCGGCCACCCTGCACGTGTCGGGGCGCGCCGCCTATGTCGACGACCTGCCCGAACTGGCCGGCACGCTGCACGTGGCGCTGGGCCTGAGCCCGGTGGCCAACGGCCGCGTGCTGAAGCTGGATCTGAGCGAGATCCGCGCTATGCCGGGCGTGGTCGACGTGCTGACGCACGCCGACATCCCCGGCAGCAACGACTGCGGCTCGATCATCCACGACGACCCGATCCTGGTCGATCTGCAGGCCGGTGGCGAGCTGCGCTACATCGGGCAGCCGGTGTTCGCCGTGCTGGCCAGGACCCGCCTGCAGGCACGCCGCGCCGCGGCCCGTGCGAGGCAGGCCATGACGGTGGAATCCGAGCCGCCGGTGCTGACGCCCAAGGAGGCGCATGCGCGCGGCCAGTACGTGCTGCCGCCGATGCACCTGTCGCGCAGCGTGGCAGCCGGTGCCACCGATGCCAGCGGCGACGGCGACAGCGCCGTGACGCAGGCCGTGCGCGCGGCGATCGCGGCGGCGCCGCATCGCGTCGAGGGCACGTTCGACCTCGGCGGCCAGGAACAGTTCTACCTCGAAGGCCAGATCAGCTACGCGGTGCCGCAGGAAGGCGGCGGCATGCTGGTGCACTGCTCGACCCAGCACCCGAGCGAGATGCAGCACCTGGTCGCCATCGCGCTGGCGCGCAAGGCCAACGACGTGCAGGTGGTGTGCCGCCGCATGGGCGGCGGCTTCGGCGGCAAGGAATCGCAGTCGGCGCTGTTTGCCTGCGTCGCCGCGGTCGGCGCCGCCAAACTCGGCCGCCCGGTCAAGCTGCGCGTGGACCGCGACGACGACTTCATGATCACCGGCCGCCGCCACGGCTACCACGACAGCTATGAAGTCGGCTTCGACGAGCAGGGCCGCATTCTCGGCGTGCGTGCCACCATGATCTCGCACGCCGGCCACTCGGCCGACCTGTCGGGCCCGGTGATGACGCGCGCGCTGTGCCACTTCGACAATGCCTACTGGCTGCCCGAGGTCGAGATGCACGGCTATTCGGGTCGCACCAACACGCAGAGCAACACGGCGTTCCGCGGCTTCGGCGGCCCGCAGGGCGCGCTGCTGATCGAGCAGATCATGGACTCGGTCGCGCGGCACCTGGGCCGGGATCCGCTCGACGTGCGGCGCGCCAACTTCTACGGTCCGAGCCCCGCCGCCGGCGAGGCCGGCAGCGCCGCCGGTCGCAACGTCACGCCCTATGCGCAGACGGTGGCCGACAACATCATCCACGAACTGGTCGATGAGCTGGAAAGCTCCAGCGACTACCGCAAGCGCCGCGCCGAGATCGCCGAGTTCAACGCCGGCAGCGCCATCCTCAAGCGCGGCATCGCGCTGACGCCGGTCAAGTTCGGCATCTCGTTCAACGTCAAGCACTTCAACCAGGCCGGTGCGCTGGTGCACGTCTACAACGACGGCTCGATCCTGGTCAACCACGGCGGCACCGAGATGGGGCAGGGCCTGAACACCAAGGTCGCCCAGGTGGTGGCGCACGAGCTCGGCGTCGACTTGGGGCGCGTGCGCTGCACCGCCACCGACACGCAGAAGGTCGCCAACACCTCGGCCACGGCGGCCTCGACCGGCGCCGACCTCAACGGCAAGGCCGGGCAGGACGCGGCGCGCCAGATCCGCGAGCGGCTGGCGGTCTGTGCTGCCGAGCACTTCGGCGGCACGCCGGAGCAGGTGCGCTTCGCCAACGACAAGGTCGAGGCCGGCGGCCGCACCATCGGCTTCGATGCGCTGGTGGCGCAGGCCTACCTGGACCGCGTGCAGCTGTGGTCGGACGGCTTCTACGCCACGCCGGGCCTGTCCTGGGACCGCGAGACCATGACCGGCCGGCCTTTCTACTACTACGCCTACGGCGCCGCCGTGAGCGAGGTCGTCGTCGACACCCTGACCGGCGAGTGGAAGCTGCTGCGTGCCGACCTGCTGCACGACGTCGGCAGCTCGCTGAATCCGGCCGTCGACATCGGCCAGATCGAGGGCGCCTTCATCCAGGGCATGGGCTGGCTGACGATGGAAGAGCTGGTCTGGCATCCCAAGACCGGCCTGCTGACCACGCACGCGCCGTCGACCTACAAGATCCCGACCGCCAACGACTGCCCGGCCGACTTCCGCGTGCGCCTGTTCCAGGGCCGCAACGTCGAGGACAGCATCCACCGCAGCAAGGCGGTGGGCGAGCCGCCGCTGCTGCTGCCGTTCTCGGTGTTCTTCGCCATCCGCGACGCCGTCTCGGCCGCCGGCGGGCACCGCGTCGATCCGCCGCTGCGGGCTCCGGCCACCGGCGAGGCGATCCTGGATGCGCTGCAGGTGGTGCAGGGCGGCAAGCCGGCAGCGCCAGCGAACGCTGGTGCGGCGGCCAGGTCCAAGGTCGCCGCGACGGCCTGAACCGCTTGGCGCGGCCTGGCATGGCCGCATGGCCCCGCACGCCCCACCATGCCGGGCGCAGGAGAGTTCCATGTCGACACGCTTGAAAGGCATTGCCGGCACGTGGCTGGCGCGCGCGATACCCGCGATCGTGGTCGAGGTGCAAGGCACGCGTGGCTCGGCGCCGCGCGAGGCCGGCACGCGCATGCTGGTTTCGGCCGGTGGCTGCGAGGGCACGATTGGCGGCGGCCACCTGGAGCTGAAGGCGATCCGCCGCGCGCGCCGCATGCTGGCCGAGGGCGTGCAGGACGCCGAGACCGAGCACTTCCCGCTCGGGCCGGCGCTGGGCCAGTGCTGTGGCGGTGCCGTCACGCTGGGCTTCGAGCCGCTCGTCACCACGCATCTGGCGACCTGGCCGGCGACTCGACCCCGCTTCCACCTGCAGTTGTACGGCGCCGGCCACGTCGGCCGTGCCATCGTGCGGCTGCTGGCCGACATCGACTGCGTGGTCGACTGGATCGACGAGCGCGAGGACGAGTTTCCGCAGCCGGGCGACGACGGCCAGCCATGGCCCGATCACATCCGCATGGTGTCGGTCGATGCGGTCGAAGCCGAGGTGGCCGAGGCGCGGCCGGGCTGGTTCTACCTGGTGCTGACCCACCGGCACGATCTGGACATGCGCATCTGCGAGCAGATCCTGCAGCGGGATGATTTCGGCTTCTTCGGCCTGATCGGCTCGAAGAGCAAGCGCATGCGCTTCATCCACCATTTCCAGCGGCGCGGCATCGGGGACGATGCGATCGCGCGCATGACCTGCCCGATCGGCGTGCCGGGCATCGAGGGCAAGGAGCCCGAAGTGATCGCGATCGGCGTGGTGGCGCAGCTGCTGCAGCAGGCGGCGCCAGCCTGAGCGGGGCCCAGGCCAGCGCGGTCAGGGCGCGTCGTCGCGGATGCGCTCGTGAATGACGATACCGCTGTTGTCCGGCGGCTCGGATTCGGACGACAGCGCATCGATGCCGGCACTGATCGCGCGGCCGGTCAGCTGCACGCCGGTGGCGACCACGGCGCCGGTGACCGAGATCGCGGCGCCCGCAGTGGCGCTGGCGACGGCGCAGCCGGACAGCAGGATCACCGCCATCGTGGTCGCGCCGGCGCACGCCAGCCGCTTCATGCGCTGGCCGTACCGGTCGCCTGGCCGCTGCGCACCTGCACCGCGATGTCGAGCGAGCGCAGGCGCAGCGCCGGGTCGTAGATGTCGCAGGTGAAGATCATCTCGTCGCACGCGGTTTCACGCGCCAGCGTCTGCAGGCCTTCGCGCACCGTGTCGGGCCCGCCGACGACGGCGCAGGCCAGGAAGTCGGCGATGCCGGCGCGCTCCTGCGTGCTCAGGTGCTGGAAGAAACCCTCCTGCGGCGGCTGCAGCAGCCCGCGCGCGCCACGCAGGATGCCCAGCACGCGCTGGAAGATGCTGCTGGCCAGGAACTGCGCCTCGGCATCGGTTGGCGCCGCCACCAGCGGCACGCCGATCATCACGTAGGGTTTCTCGCACTGCGCCGACGGCTTGAAGCCACGCCGGTAGACCTCGATCGCCTGCAGCAGCAGCGCGGGCGCGAAGTGCGAGGCGAAGGCGTAGGGCAGGCCGCGCTCGGCCGCCAGCTGGGCGCTGAACAGGCTGGAGCCCAGCAGCCAGATCGGCACCTGGGTGCCGGCGCCGGGGTTGGCGATCAGGCGCTGGCCCGGCTGCGACGTGCCCAGCAGGCGCTGCAGCTCGGCCACGTCGCGCGGGAAATCCTCCACCGATTCCACGCGGTCGCGCCGCAGCGCGCGCATGGTCATCGGGTCGGTGCCGGGCGCACGGCCGAGGCCGAGATCGATGCGGCCGGGATACAGCTCGGCCAGGGTGCCGAAGGCCTCGGCCACCACCAGCGGCGCGTGGTTGGGCAGCATCACGCCGCCGGAGCCGACCCGGATGCGCTCGGTACCGCCGGCGATGTGGCCGACCAGCACCGCAGTGGCCGACGAGGCGATGCCGGCCATGTTGTGGTGTTCGGCCAGCCAGTAGCGCGTGAAACCCAGGCGCTCGGCATGGCGCGCGGTCTGCAGCGAGACGGCCAGCGCGTCGGCGACCGAATGGTGCTCGCGCACCGGCACCAGGTCGAGCATGGAAAAGGCGATGTCGTGGAGTGGTTTGTGCATGCGCGTATTGTGGCCAGAGCGGGCAACGCGCGCTGGCGAGTGCGGCGGCCGATAAGATGCGGCGGTCGTCATCGAGGAATTGATCTGGAACCGCGCTCACCCATGGCCCAAACCGCTCCCCTGCTCGAAGTGCTGCCGCGCGACCTGTCGGCCTACCGGATCGGCAACACCGGCATCGACTACGTGCACCGCTTCGACTCCGGTCGGCCGGGTCCGCACGTGCTGATCAATGCGCTGACGCACGGCAACGAGGTCTGCGGCATGGTGGCGGCCACGCACCTGCTGGATACCGGCGTGCAGCCACGGATCGGCACGCTGACGGTGAGCTTCGCCCACGTCGCGGCCTACGAGGCGTTCCGCCAGGATGATCCGTTCGCCAACCGCCAGCTGGTGCACAACCTCAACCGTGTCTGGTCGGACGAATGGCTGGACGGCCCCGAGCACAGCCCCGAGCTGAAGCGGGCGCGCGAGCTGCGGCCGATCGTGGCCGCGGCCGACCACATCCTCGACATCCATTCGACCAGTCAGCCGGTGGTGCCGTTCTGGGTTTACCCGGGTTTCGAGCGCAACGCGCGCGCCGCGCTGGCGCTGGGCGCGCTGGGGCGGGTTGCGGTGCATCTGCAGATGCCGCGCGGCTTGGGCAGCGGCACGCCGCTGATCGAGCATGGGCGCCATGGCCGGCCCGACGACACCGCCGGCGTGGCGCTGGTGGTCGAGTGCGGCCAGCATTTCCTGCAGACCTCAGCCGATCTGGCAACCGTGACGGCACTGGACTTCCTGGCCTATTTCGGGCTCATCGACACGCCGGCCGAGGCGCCGGCCACGGCCAGCCGGCAGCGGCGCTTCGAGCTGCTGCAGACCTGCCTGGTGCGAACGCCCGAATTCCGCTTCGTGCGGCCGCTGGTCGGCTTCGAGACCTTTGCCAGCGGCGAGCTGATCGCCACCGATGGCGATGCCGGCGAGATCCGCGCGCCCTGCGACGACTGCACCGTGATGATGCCGACGCGCGCGCCGGTGGTGGGGCGCGAGGCGGTGTACCTGACGCGTCCGCTTGCCTCATGAATGATGTTGTGATGCTCGAGAAAGGCTTGCCATGATCACGACCCTGGTGCAATTTCGGCTCCCCGAGCCCTTCACCCCCGAACAGGCGCGCGCCGTGTTCGCCAGCACGGCGCCGCGCTACTTGGACATGCAGGGCCTGGTGCGCAAGCACTACCTGCTTTCCGAGGACGGCCGCACCGCTGGCGGCGTCTACCTCTGGCAGACACGCGCCGACGCCGAGCGCATCTACACCGAGGAGTGGCGCCAGTTCATCCGCGACAAGTACGCCACCGAGCCGGAAGTCAGCTACTTCCACACCCCGGTGATGGTCGATAACCAGGCAGGCCGGGTGATCGACGACGCCTGAGCGCCGCTTCGATGCGGGTCAGCGCAGGGCGGACGGGTTTCAGCGCACCCAGCCGCCGCCCTGCAGGTACCAGCCGCCACGCGGCGCGCGTTCCCAGCGGTGCGGGTGCCAGCGGTAGCCGGGGCGTGGGCGCTCGTAGCGGCCGGGCACCCAGTGGTGGCGGCTGCCGCTCCAGTTCCAGTAGCCGTTGATCCAGATGGCACCGGGGTAGGGCAGCGCCGGCTGCACCTCGTAATACGGTGCGGGCGGTGCCAGCGGTGCGTAGGCGCTGCCGCCGACCGGGTAGCCGTAGGGATCGGAGACCACCGGCGCCGGCGCGACCACGCAGGCGGTCAGCGTGGTTGCGGCCAGCAGGGCGGCGACGAGGGCGAGGCGGGCGGGCCGGGGTTGGACGTTTCGATTTCTCATGGCTGTAGACTCGATCAAAGGAAACGTGCGCAACCCGCATTCCAGGCTGCGCCCGCCTCATGCCTACAACGCCGGCGCGCGTACGTGGCTGACCGACCGATACGATGAGAGCGGGTCTTTACGTCGCCTTCACATGCCCTGGTGCGCGTTGTCCGGACCGCCGGGCGCGCAGGCGGCACGGGCTCCTGCCGAACTTCTTTTGCTGCGGCGCATCAAAAGGTTAAAATGTGCTCTTTGCACGCGCGCGATGCGGCGCGCGTGATCGGCAGCATTTTTGTGTAAGAGCGAGAAAGGCACCCTGGTTATGACACCGCGAACTTGCCGGACAAGGGGCACGATCTAGGCCGATCGCGGGACAGGCGCGGGCGCATCGCACACGGGCGCCGCAAGAATCCAGCCAGGCGCGGCCTACAGCCGCGCTTTTTTGTTGCTGTCCTGGCCACCGGTTCTTTCCAGTTTCACGCTTCAGAGGTTTTCAGATGGTTCAAATCACGCTTCCCGACGGATCGCAGCGCGACTACCCCGGCCCAGTGACGGTGGCCGAGGTGGCGCAGTCGATCGGCGCCGGCCTGGCCAAGGCCGCACTGGGTGGCAAGGTCAGCGCACCCGGTGCGTCGGCCGCGGATGGCCGGCTGGTCGATACCAGCTACCCGATCACGCAGGATGCCAAACTCTCGATCATCACCGCCAAGGATGCCGAGGGGCTGGAGATGATCCGCCACTCCACCGCGCACCTGCTGGCCTATGCGGTGAAGGAACTGTTCCCGGATGCGCAGGTCACCATCGGCCCCGTGATCGAGAACGGCTTCTACTACGACTTCAGCTACAAGCGCCCGTTCACGCCCGAGGACCTGACTGCCATCGAGAAGAAGATGGAGGAACTCGCCGCCAGGGACGAACCGGTGGTACGCCGGGTGATGCCGCGTGATGCCGCCGTGGAGTACTTCAAGGGTCTGGGAGAGCACTACAAGGCCGAGATCATCGCCAGCATCCCGACCAACGAGGACGTCAGCCTGTACCGCGAAGGCGGCTTCGAGGACCTGTGCCGCGGCCCGCACGTGCCCAGCACCGGCAAGCTCAAGCACTTCAAGCTGATGAAGGTGGCCGGCGCCTACTGGCGCGGCGACCACCGCAACGAGATGCTGCAGCGCATCTACGGCACCGCCTGGGCCAGCAAGGATGAACTGAAGGCCTACCTGACCATGCTGGAGGAGGCCGAGAAGCGCGACCACCGCAAGCTCGGCAAGGAGCTCGATCTGTTCCACATCGACGAGCATTCGCCCGGCACCGTGTTCTGGCACCCCAAGGGCTGGACGCTGTGGCAGGAGGTCGAGCAGTACATGCGCCGCGTCTACCGCGACAACGGCTATCAGGAGGTCAAGGGTCCGCAACTGCTCGACAAGAGCTTGTGGGAGAAAACCGGCCACTGGGACAAGTACCGCGAAAACATGTTCATCACCGAGAGCGAGAAGCGCGACTACGCGCTCAAGCCGATGAACTGCCCCGGCCACATCATGATCTTCAAGCAGGGCGTCAAGAGCTACCGTGACCTGCCGCTGCGCTATGGCGAGTTCGGCGCCTGCCACCGCAACGAGCCCACCGGCGGCCTGCATGGCATCATGCGCGTGCGCGCCTTCACGCAGGACGACGGCCACATTTTCTGCACCGAGGACCAGATCCTGGCCGAGTGCACCGCCTACACGGCGCTGCTGCAGAAGGTCTACAAGGACTTCGGCTTCACCGACATCATCTACAAGATGGCGACGCGGCCCGAGCAGCGCATCGGCTCGGACGAGATCTGGGACAAGGCCGAGCAGGCGCTGATCGAGAGCCTGCGTGATTCCGGCTGCGAGTTCGAGATCTCGCCCGGCGAGGGTGCGTTCTACGGCCCCAAGATCGAGTACACGCTGAAGGACGCGATCGGCCGCCAGTGGCAGTGCGGCACGATGCAGGTGGATTTCTCGATGGCCGAGCGGCTCGACGCCGAGTACGTCGGCGAGGACGGCGCCCGGCACCGGCCGGTGATGCTGCACCGCGCCATCATCGGCAGCATGGAGCGCTTCATCGGCATCCTGATCGAGGAGCACGCCGGCGCGCTGCCGGTGTGGCTGTCGCCTGTGCAGGTGGTGGTCACCGGGATTACCGATGCGCAGGCCGATTACGTGCAAAGCGTGGCGAAAACGCTGCGCAATCAAGGGCTTAGGGTCGAAACCGACCTGCGCAACGAGAAGATCACGTATAAAATACGCGAGCATTCGTTGCAAAAGCTTCCCTATATCCTGGTCGTAGGCGACAAGGAAAAGGAAGCTGGCGCCGTCGCAGTGCGCGCCCGGGGCAACCAAGACCTCGGTGTGATGTCCCTCGATGCGTTTGCCAAGCGCATCGCGCAGGACATCGCTTCCAAAGCCTGATTTTCTGATCGAAACAGCTCTGGCCCGCGTGGATTGTGCGGTATCAGCTACGCTTTGCGTAGCATTCTGAACAAAGGATTTCTGCCATCGCTACCCATTTTCGTGACCGCCGCCATCGTGAAGAGCGCGCGCATCGTCTGAACCGAGAAATCATGTCGCCGGAGGTTCGCCTCAACGGTCCCAACAACGAGCCGCTGGGCGTGGTTCCGATCCAGGAAGCCCTGCGCATGGCAGGTGAGTTGGATGTGGATCTGGTGGAAATCGCCGCCACGGCCAATCCGCCGGTCTGTCGCCTGATGGACTACGGCAAGTTCAAGTACCAGGAACAGAAGAAGGCGGCCGAGGCCAAGGCCAAGCAGACGGTCATCGAAATCAAGGAAGTCAAGTTCCGGCCCGGTACCGACGATGGCGACTACAACATCAAGCTGCGCAACATCCGGCGCTTTCTGGGTGATGGCGACAAGGTGAAGGTCACGCTGCGCTTTCGCGGCCGCGAGATCACGCACCAGGAACTGGGCATGGCGCTGCTCAACCGCATCCGCGACGAACTGGCCGACAGCATCATCGTCGAGCAGTTTCCGAAGCTGGAGGGCCGGCAGATGATCATGATGATCGCGCCGGCGCGCAAGAAGACATCCGGTGGCGGCGCGTCCAAGCCGGCGCCCGCCGCGGAGCAGCAGGCTGCAGCCTGATTGGCGGCGGCGCAGGGAGTTCTGAAGCATTTTCCGGCTTGTCCGGAGAACGGGTGGGTTGCAAGACCCGCCACCCAACGTGGTGGGGTGACCCATCACATCAAGAAGTGGCTCGGGGCCTGCAAGGGCGCAAAGCAGTTTTGCGCACGCCTCGCGAGCACAAGTAACAGGAGCATTTGAAATGCCCAAGATGAAGACCAAGAGCAGCGCGAAGAAGCGTTTTCGCGTCCGTCCCGGTGGCACCGTCAAGCGCGGTCAAGCCTTCAAGCGTCACATCCTGACCAAGAAGACCACCAAGAACAAGCGCCAGCTGCGCGGTGCGGTGAATGTGCACTCGTCCGACCTCGGACAGATGGCGCAGATGCTGCCCTTCGCCGGCCTTTGATCAACTGACGGACAAGGAGAAAACACATGCCTCGCGTCAAACGTGGTGTAACCGCCCGCGCTCGTCACAAGAAGATCCTGGCCCTGGCCAAGGGTTTCCGCGGCCGCCGCAAGAACGTCTTCCGCGTCGCCAAGCAGGCGGTGATGAAGGCCGGCCAGTACGCCTACCGTGACCGCCGCGCCAAGAAGCGCGACTTCCGTCGTCTGTGGATCGCCCGCATCAACGCCGCAGCGCGTGAATGCGGCATCACCTACAGCCAGTTCATCAATGGCATGAACAAGGCCGGGATCACGCTGGACCGCAAGGTGCTGGCCGACATCGCCGTGCACGACAAGGCCGCTTTTGCCGGCATCGTGGAGCAGGCCAAGGCCAAACTGGCCTGATCTGCGGCGCCGGCTCCGGTGGCCATGGCTTGCCTGGCTGCCGCGTCGGCGACTCGAGGGATTGAGGCCAGCGGCTTCAATCCCTTTTTCGTTTCAAGAGATCCCGTGGTTTTGCACCGATGACTACCACCACCGCCCCCGAAGACCTGCGCGACCTGATCCAGGGCGCAAGCGACAGCTTTGCGCGCGCCACCACGCCGGCCGAACTGGAAAACGCCAAGGCCCAGTTCCTCGGCAAGGCCGGGCGCGTGACCGGACTGATGAAGGGCATGGCGCAGCTGTCCGTCGACGAGAAGAAGACCCGGGGCGCCGCCATCAACCAGGCCAAGCAGGCCATCGAATCGCTGCTTTCTGCACGCCGCCAGGCGCTGCAGGATGCCGAACTGGAGCGCCAGCTGAAGGCCGAGGCGCTGGACGTGACCTTGCCCGGGCGCCAACGCGGCGTCGGCGGGCTGCACCCGGTCAGCCTGGCCTGGCAGCGCATCGAGCAGATTTTCGGCAGCATGGGTTTTGATGTCGGCGACGGCCCCGAGATCGAGAACGACTGGTACAACTTCACCGCGCTCAACAACCCGCCGAACCACCCGGCGCGCTCGATGCAGGACACCTTCTACGTCGACATCCAGGACGAGGACGGGCTGCCATACTGCCTGCGCACCCACACCAGCCCGATGCAGATCCGCTACGCCACCGCACATGCGAAAAAGCACGCAGCGGCGCTGGCGGCCGGCGAGATGCACGAGATTCGCGTCATTGTGCCCGGTCGCACCTACCGGGTCGACAACGACGCCACGCATTCGCCCATGTTCCACCAGGTCGAGGGCCTGTGGCTGGGCGAGAACGTCAGCTTCAAGGACCTGAAGGTCACCTACCTGAACTTCTGCAAGGCCTTCTTCGAGACCGACGACCTGGTGCTGCGCTTTAGGCCCAGCTATTTCCCGTTCACCGAGCCCAGTGCCGAGATCGACATCCAGTTCCAGACCGGCCCGCTGGCCGGCCGCTGGCTCGAGGTGTCGGGCTCCGGCCAGGTTCATCCGCAGGTGGTGCGCAACATGGGTCTGGATCCGGAGCGCTTCATCGGCTTCGCCTTCGGCTCCGGCATCGACCGGCTGGCCATGCTGCGCTACGGCGTCAACGACTTGCGCCTGTTCTTCGATGGCGACATCCGTTTCCTGAGTCAATTCCGGTGAAGAGCTTGGGCGTTGAGTATTGAAGCGCTCAGCGTCCTCGTCCCCGTCCGACGCCAAACACCGAACGCTGAATCCCTGAAATGCAATTTCCCGAATCCTGGCTGCGCGAATTCTGCAATCCGCCGATCACCACAAGCCAACTGGCCGACACACTGACCATGGCCGGCCTCGAGGTCGAGGAGCTGCGCCCGCTGGCGCCGCCCTTCACCCAGGTCGTGGTCGGCGAGATCAGGCAGGTCGAGCAGCACCCCAACGCCGACCGCCTGCGCGTGTGCCAGGTCGACGTCGGCCAGGACGCCTTGCTGAACATCGTCTGCGGCGCGCCGAATGCGCGCATCGGCATCAAGGTGCCGACGGCGCTGGTCGGCGCCGAATTGCCGCCGGGCGACGATGGCCAGCCGTTCCGGATCAAGCTCGGCAAGCTGCGTGGCGTCGAAAGCCAGGGCATGCTGTGCTCGGCGCGCGAACTGCAGCTCTCGGACGACCACGAAGGCCTGCTCGAACTGACGGGCGATCCGGCCGTCGGCGCCGACATCCGCCAGGTGCTGCGCCTGGACGACACCATCTTCACACTCAAGCTCACGCCCAACCTAGGTCATGCGCTCAGCGTCCATGGCATCGCGCGCGAACTGTCGGCGCTGACCGGCGCGCCGCTGCGCACGCCCGAGATCCCGCCCGTGGCTGTGACGACGCCCGATGTGCTGCCGGTGAAGATCAGCGCGCCCGACCTGTGCGGGCGCTTCTCGGGCCGCGTCATCAAGCACGTCAACACGCAGGCCACCACCCCGGCCTGGATGGTCGACCGGCTGGCGCGCTGCGGTCAGCGCAGCGTGACCGCCCTGGTGGACATCTCCAACTACGTGATGTTCGAGTACGGCCGGCCCTCGCACATCTTCGACCTGGACAAGATCCATGGCGGCCTCGATGTGCGCTGGGGCAGGGCAGGCGAGCGGCTCAAGCTGCTGAACGGCGGCACCGTCAGCGTCGATGAAAACGTGGGCGTGATCGCCGATGAGCGCGAGGTCGAGTCGCTGGCCGGCATCATGGGCGGCGACGCCACCGCCGTGTCCGACGACACGCAGAATGTCTACGTCGAAGCCGCATTCTGGTGGCCCGACGCCGTCGCCGGCCGCTCGCGCCGCTTCAACTTCTCCACCGATGCCGGCCACCGCTTCGAGCGCGGCGTCGATCCCGAATTGACGGTGGCGCACATCGAGCGCATCAGTCAGCTCATCATCGACATCTGCGGCACGCCGGAGACCGCCTGCGGCCCGGTCGACGACCAGCAACCCAACATGCCGCAGCCGCAGCCGGTCTCACTGCGCGTGGCGCGCGCCAGCAAGGTGATCGGCATGCCGGTGTCGCAGGCGCAGTGCGTCGACGTGTTCCGGCGCCTGGGGCTGCCTTGCGCGGAAGGCGAGGGCGCGGTCACGGTGACGCCGCCGGCGTATCGCTTCGATCTGCGCATCGAGGAAGACCTCATCGAGGAGGTGGCCCGTGTCATCGGCTACCAGCAGCTGCCCGAAACCGCGCCGCTGGCGCCCATCGTGCCGCGCGTCGGTTCCGAATCCCGCCGCGACCGCTTCGGCGTGCGGCGCGCCATGGCCGCACTGGGCTACCTGGAAACCATCAACTTCAGCTTTGTCGACGAGGCCTGGGAGCGCGACCTGGCCGGCAACCCCGATCCGATCCGGCTGCTGAACCCGATCGCCAGCCAGATGAACGTGATGCGCTCGTCGCTGCTGGGTTCGCTGCTGCAGGTGGTCAAGCACAACACCGACCGCCGTGCCGAGCGCGTGCGCGTGTTCGAGCTCGGCCGGGTGTACCGGCGCGACGCCGGCGTGCAGGCCTCCAGCGCCGACGTCAAGGGCGTGGCGCAGCCGATGCGGGTGGCCGGCATCAGCTACGGCCCGGCCAGCCGCCAGGGCTGGGAAGGGCGGCAAGCCGCCGCTGATTTCTACGACGCCAAGGGCGACGTCGAGGCCTTGCTGGGACAGCGCCAGGCGACGTTCGTGCGCGCCGAGCACCCGGCGCTGCATCCGGGCCGCTGCGCGCGCGTCGAACTCGACGGCCAGGCCATCGGCTTCGTCGGCGAACTGCATCCGCGCTGGCGCCAGCAGTGGGAGCTGCCGCAGGCGCCGGTGATGTTCGAACTCGACCTCGATGCCGTGCTGGCGACGCCGCTGCCGCAGGCGCAGGCCGTGCCGCGCCGGCAGTCGGTCGAGCGCGACATTGCCGTGGTGGTCAAGGAGGCGGTGACGCACGGCCAGTTGATGGCGTCCGTCCACGCTGCGCCGACCGGCGGCCTGCTGCGCCAGGCCAGCCTGTTCGACATCTACCGGCCCAGGGCCGGCAGCGAAGCGGCGGCCGGCATGGTGCCCGGCGACAAGAGCCTGGCGGTACGCCTGGTGCTCGGCAGCGACGGCGAAGCGCTGACCGACGAGCGCATCGACGCCGCGGTGCAGGCGGTGGTCGCGCGCCTGGGCAGCGAGCTCGGTGCGCGGCTGCGCGGTTGACGGCGACAGGCAAGGAGTCCAAACACCATGGCCACTGAACCCAAGCACGTGCTCGACCTCGTGGTCGACAGCCTGGCCACCTCGGCACTGACCAAGGCCCAGCTCGCCGAGATGCTGTTCGAGCAGATCGGCCTGAACAAGCGCGAAGCCAAGGACATGGTGGACGCGTTCTTCGACCTGATGAGTGCGCGCCTGATCGCCGGCGAGGACGTCAAGCTGTCGGGTTTCGGCAACTTCCAGCTTCGCGTCAAGGCAGCGCGGCCGGGGCGCAACCCGCGTACCGGCGAGCTGATCCCGATCGCGGCGCGCCGCGTCGTCACCTTTCACCCGAGCCAGAAGCTGAAGGACATGATCCAGTCGGCGCCCAGCGTCGGCGCGACCGATCCCGACGAGGGTTGACCGGCGCCGACCGGCGTGGCGCCCGGACACCAGCCGACACGCGAAACTCAGCACTATTTCACGTGCGGGCTATAGAAGTGCGCGTGCAGTTGCGCTAACCTCAATGGCTCAGCGTGCAAGATGCTGACGTGCCATGGAGACCCAGCTGCCCCCGATTCCCGCCAAGCGCTACTTCACCATCGGTGAAGTGGGCGAACTGTGCGGCGTCAAGCCCCACGTGCTGCGCTACTGGGAGCAGGAGTTCACGCAACTGCGCCCGATGAAGCGGCGCGGCAACCGGCGCTACTACCAGCACCATGAAGTGCTGATGATCCGCCGCATCCGCGAACTGCTCTACAACCAGGGCTTCACCATCAACGGCGCGCGCGCCAAGCTGCAGGAACTGGCGCAGCACGAACGCAACCGGCACCGCACCAATGCGGCATCGTCAGCGGACTTGCAGGAGCCGGAACCGAGCGGACAGCTTGCGGGCGAAGTGGACGCAGCGGCGTGGGATCAGGACATGCTGCCCGAGCAGATCCGGCAGGTCGAGCGCGAGCTGAAGGAAATCCGCGATCTACTCACCGTGGCCGGATGACCGTGCGCGGGCGCAAGCTATAATTCGCTGCTTGTCGGCGCGTAGCGCAGCCTGGTAGCGCACTTGCATGGGGTGCAAGGGGTCGCGAGTTCGAATCCCGCCGCGCCGACCAACCTTCATAAGGGGCTACAGCTATCAAAGTTGTAGCTCCTTTTTCTTTTTGTTGATGTCAACTGCAAGAGTTCTGTTTGGCTTCCATGCCGTCGGCGTGCGCCTGAAGACGGCGCCGACTTCGATCGTCGAGGTCTACGCCGATCCGACGCGGCGCGATGCGCGCATGAAGCAGTTCCTGGCGCGCGCCGCCGAGGCGGGCGTGCGGGTGATCGAGGCCGATGGGCTGCGGCTGGCGAAGCTGTGCGGCAGTCACGGCCACCAGGGCGTGGTGGCGCGCGTGCAGCCGATCGAGGGCGTACGCACGCTGGACGAGTTGCTGGATGACCTGCAGGAGCAGGGCGAGGTGCCGCTGCTGCTGGTGCTCGACGGCGTGACCGATCCGCACAACCTGGGCGCCTGCCTGCGCGTGGCCGACGGTGCCGGCGCGCAGGCGGTGATCGCACCCAAGGACCACGCCGCCGGCATCAACGCCACCGTGGCCAAGGTGGCCAGCGGTGCCGCCGAAACGGTGCCGTACTTCATGGTGACCAACCTGGCGCGCACGCTGAATGAACTGAAGGAGCGTGGCATCTGGGTCACCGGTACCGCGGACGATGCCGGGCAGACGCTGTACGACGCCGATCTGACGGTGCCGACGGCGCTGGTGCTGGGCGCCGAAGGCCCGGGCATGCGGCAGCTGACGCGCAAGACCTGCGACGCGCTGGTGCGCATCCCGATGCAGGGCCCGGTGGAAAGCCTGAACGTGTCGGTGGCCAGCGGCGTGTGCCTGTACGAGGCGCGGCGCCAGCGCCTGGCTGCCGCGCGCTGAGCGGCTGGCAACCGAATCGTGCGGCTTCAGCCAGCCGACGTCGCCGTCAGCCGCTTGACCCCGGCGACGAAGCGCTGCAGTGTCTGCGACAGCACGCCCTTGGGGATCATGACCTCGATCAGCTGGAAGCGCCCGCGCGTGGCCTGCGCCTGGTCGAGCGCGGCCTTCAGTTCGGCACGCGTGCGCACGCGCACGCCGTCGCCGCCCAGGCCGGCCGCCATGTCGGCGAAACCCCAGTCGTCGAGCGCGTTGAAGCGCGATTCGGGTTGGAAGGTGCGCAGCATCTCCCAGCTGGCGTTGTTGAGCAGCAGCACGATCGGGTCCCAGCCGTAGCGGCGGCAGTTCCCGAGTTCCCAGCCGGTCATCTGGAACGCGCCGTCGCCCACCAGCACCAGCGGGCGCTGGCCGGTGGCCGCCTGCAGGCCCAGCCCGGCCGGCACGCCGAAGCCCATGGTGGCGTAGTAGCCGGGTGCGGTGAAGGCGGTGTGGTCGATGTCCATGGCGGTGAACATGCAGTCGCCCATGTCGCTGGCGATCGGCATCTTGCCGTGTACATCGAACAAATCGTTCACGGCCATGGCGATGTCGTTCGGGCTGATCGAAGCCTCGTCGGCCGGCATGCCGCGCGCGTAGGGCGCCGGCTGCGGATGCGGCGGCGCGGCCACGGTGCGCGCGTCGGTCTGCGCCTGCAGCGCGTCGACCAGGCTGGCCAGCGGGATGTGCGGATAGACGTGGTAGCCCAGGCGCACCTCGCCGTCGCAGGCGATGATGGCGTGGCGCAAGTCGATCTTCTTCTCGGACACCGCGAAATTGGTGTCCGACAGGATCACGCCGAGCAGGAACAGGCCGTCGGATCCCTCCACCATGCGAGTCAGCTCTGGCTCGCCGGCCACGCCCATGTAGGTGCCCATCAGGTGCATGTCGGCGTCGGCCAGCAGGCCGCGGCCCATGATGCAGGTGGCCACCGGCAGGCCGAGGCGGCGCGCCAGTTCGGCCACCTTGGCTTCCAGCCCATAGCGGCGCACCTCGACGTCCACCACCAGCGCCGGTTTGCTGGCAGCGCGCAGGCGCGCCAGCACCTCGGCGGCGCAGGCGGCGAGCGCGTCGGCATCAACCTGGATGGCGGGCAGCGGCGGCACCGGGGCGCAGGGTGCCGCCACCATGTCGCGCGGCAACTCGATGTAGACCGGGCGCGAATGCTCCAGGCAGGCGCCGATGACGCGGGCGATCTCCTGCGGCGCGCGCTCGGCGTCGTGCAGCCGGGTCTGCGCGCAGGTGATTTCCTCGTAGATGCGCTGCTGCGAATCGAGCTGCTTGGCCTGGTGGTGCAGCAGCAGGCCCGAGGCCGATTCGTGCTGGCCCGGTCCGCCCGAAAGGACCACCAGCGGCGACTTCTCCGCGTAGGCCGAGGCCACGGCGTTGACCATGTTGAGCGCGCCGGCGCCGTAGGTGACAGCGGCCACGCCCAGCGTGCCATCGATGCGCGCCGCCGCGTCGGCCGCGAAGCCAACGCCCGGTTCGTGCGACAGCGTGTAGAGCGGCAGGATGCCGGATTCCTCGATGATCTTGAAGAAGGGCAGCGCGAAGTCGCCCGGAATGCCGAAGATATGGCGTGCGCCATTGGCCTTGAGGGCGTGCAGCAGGGATTCGGTCAGGTTCATGGCGTGTCGGGCTTCCATCTGGTCGAAGGATGAATTGTCCGAGCGGGAGGCCGCAATAAAGCGGCGTGTTTGTGCGTGCTGACGTATTCACTGCATCATGCACTGCGCGTGAACAGGATGTCACGCAGAAATCATGCTTTCACTGGGAGCCGGTGATCCGCCGCGGATGGCGTTGCCGAATCAGTCCGGCTCGCGCTCGCAATGCCGCTTGAGCGACTGCAGCACCTGCGCCCAGGCGAAGCTGTTGAAGCCGGCGAATCGGCTTGCCAGGTCGTAGCCCTGGTGCCTGAAATCGACCGTGGTCAGTTGCGACAAGGGTGTACCGCTGACGGCGTGCTCGACCATGGCAGCGCCACTGTCGCCTCGACTCAGGTCGAACGCCAGCTGCGTGCCGGTCCAGCTTGATGCCGGGTTGTCCGTCGGGTGCTGGCTGATGCAGGTCCAGGTGACGCCCGCGCCCGGATCGCGCCACAGCACGCGCAGTCGCACCGTGCCATAGGGACCGGCCTGGTGCGACATGACCAGTCCGTCCGGCGTGTCGGCCATGCTTTGCGGGCACCACCAGGCGCCAATCTCGGCCGGCTCGCTCAACGCGCGGTAGATGCGCTCGCGTGGCGCCCGGACGGCAAGCTGGTGGTGGATCGCGGTGTGGTCCATGCGCGGCTTACTGCATCGAATGCAGGCCGATCATGTTGCCCTCGGTGTCCTGCACCAGCGCGGCGAAGCCGTACTCGCCGATCGAGAACTTGGGCCGGAAGATGCTGCCGCCGGCGGCCTCGACCCGGCCCTGCTCGATGGCGCAGTCGTCGCAGGCGAAATACACCAGCGTGCCGCCGCCGCCAGAGGGCACGCCGTCCATCCTGCACAGCGTGCCGCTGGCACCCATGGTGCTCATGTCGCCGGGAAATGCCAGCATCTGCATGCCCTGCGTGTCGGAGGACGGTGCGCCGAGCGGCGTCAGCTTGCACTGGAACACCTGCTCGTAGAACGCCTGGGCGCGCGGCATGTCCTGCACGTAGATTTCGAACCAGACGACGGGGTTGGGTTTCATCGGACGTTCCTTGGTGGTGGGAGAGAGATCAGATGCGCGCTTCGACGTGGCGCGCGAAGTTGTCCAGGATGGCCTGCCAGCCGTGCCGCTGTTGCTCGGCGCTGTGCACGTCCTCGGCGTCGAAGGTTTCGCGCACAGTGATGCTGTCGCCGGATGCGAGGAATTCGACGCGCACCGCGCGCCCATCGCTCATCACGTACTCGATCAGGCGCGGCGCTTCGATGCGTGTGTAGCGGCCTTCGAAATCGAAGCCGGCACTGCCGTCCTTTGCCTCCATGCGCCAGCAGAACTTGCCGCCTTCGCGCAGATCGACGCTGGCGCGTAGCGTGTGCCATTCCGGTGTCGCGGCGTTCCATTGGCGGATCGCAGCGGGATCGTTCCAGGCTGCCCAGACGCGCTCGATCGGCGCCTGCACGATGGTCTCGACGGTGATGTTCATGCGCGTACCGGCGTCACTCGTGCGGCGCATTGACCATCCACGGCGTGCCGAAGCGGTCGGTGACCATGCCGAAGCCGGGCGACCAGAAGGTCCGGCCGAAGGGCATGGCCACCTGGCCGCCGGCGGCCAGGGCGTCGAAGATGTGGCGGCCTTCGGCCACGCTGTCGGCGCCGATCGACACCCACAGACCCTGCGGCCGCGCGTAGCCACCGGCGCAGGCGTCAGCGGCGCCGGGCAGGGCGTCCGAGCCCATCAGCGCCTGCTCGCCGACCTGCAGGTGAACGTGCATGACGTGGTCGCGGCCTTCGGGTGGAATCGGAGGGCCTTGCGGGTTGGGCGGCATCTCGCCGAAGCTGCTCTGGTGCACGATGGTGCCCTTGAACAAGTCGACGTAGAAGGCAAACGCTTCGGCGCAGTTGCCGTTGAAGTTCAGGTAGGGGGTGAATTGCATCGGGAACTCCCGTGGGTGGGTTGAAAGGGCGCGGCCGCCTCGCGTCAGTGGCCGTCGAACGCCTGCCGGAGCCGGGTGATGTCGAGTTTCTTCATGCCCATCATCGCGGCCATGTAGCGCTCGACGGCCGCGCGGTCGGTCGAGCTCTCGATCTCCTGGTACAGCGTCGGCACGATCTGCCACGACAGGCCGAAACGGTCCTTCAGCCAGCCGCATTGTTGGGCCGCCGGGTCACCGCCTTGTGACAAGGCGTTCCAGTAGTGATCGATCTCGTCCTGCGTCTCGCACAGGACCATCAGCGACAGCGCCTCGCTGAACCTGAAATGCAGCCCGCCGTTGAGCGCCAGCATGGGCTGACCGAGCAGTTCGAACGACACCGTCATCACGCTGCCGGGCGGCTTGCCGTGCTGCTGGCGACCGGCCTCGGGGTAGTGCGTGATGGCGCCCAGGCGCGCGCCGGGAAAGATGCCGCAGTAGAACGCGACGGCCTGCTCGGCCTGGTCGTCGAACCAGAGGCAGGGTTGAATGCGGGCGGCGAGTGACGGCATGAAAGCGTCTTTCGTGGTGATTGTGGACGACGTACACATATGCTAAGGATAAAATGAACACTGTCCACATTTATTTTGTAACGACATGACGGATCGCTCCGATCGGACGGCAGCGGCGGCGCGCAGAACCTACCGCCACGGCGACCTGCGCCGCGCGCTGCTGGATGCCGGCATCGCGCTGGCCCGCGAGGGCGGGCCGGACGCCATCGTGCTGCGCGAGGCGACCCGCCGCGCCGGCGTGGTGCCGAATGCCGCCTATCGGCATTTCGCCAGCCGGCAGGCGCTGTTCGAGGCGGTGCGCGCGGCGGCACTGGGTGCCCTGGCGCGCGTCATCGAGCGGCGCTGGGCGCGGGCGCAGCACATCGCCGATCCGGCGGCGCGCGCGCGCGCCTTGCTGCGCGCGGTGGGCGCCGGCTACCTGGCTTTCGCCCAGGCGGAGACCGGGCTGTTCCGCACCGCGTTCGCCGCCGGTGAGCACGATGTCCAGGTACCTGCCGACCCGGCGCGTACCGGCACCCTGGGCCTGAACCCGTTCGAGCTGCTCGGCGCGGCACTCGACGCCATGACGCAGGCTGGTGTGCTGCCCGCGGCGCGCCGGCCGGGCGCCGAGTACCTGGCCTGGTCGGCGGTGCACGGCATGGCGCTGCTGTGCATCGACGGACCCTTGCGCCGTGCCTCGGCCGCGGCACGCCGGGCGCTGGGCGAGCGCGTGGTGGAGATGGTCGAGCAGGGCTTGTGAAGCCCTGCCAGGGCTTGCTAAGCTTTCGGCATGACTCCGATTTCCGACGATCTGCTGGACCAGGTGCGCGGCTGGTTGCGGCAGGCGCGCAAGATCGCCGTGCTGAGCGGCGCCGGCATCAGCGCCGAGTCCGGCGTGCCGACCTTTCGTGACGCCCAGACCGGCCTGTGGGCGAGTTTCCGCCCCGAGGAACTGGCCACCGAGGAGGCGTTCCGTGCCAACCCCACGCGGGTGTGGGACTGGTATGCCGAGCGCCGTGAGCGCCTGCGCGACGTGGCGCCCAATGTCGGCCATGTCGCGCTGGCCGAGTTCCAGCAGCGCCACCCCGGCCGGCTGACGGTGATCACCCAGAACGTCGATGGCCTGCACCAGAAGGCGGGCAGCACCGGTGTGCTGGCGCTGCACGGCAACATCTACCAGGATCAGTGGCTCGATCCCTGCCAGCTGGCGCGGCGCGCGCACGAGAGCTGCCACGTCGAGCAGGCCGAGGCCGGGCGGCCGCCGAGCTGCGCCCATTGCGGCAACCTGCTGCGCCCGGCGGTGGTCTGGTTCGGCGAGATGCTGCCGATGGCCGCGCTGCGCGCCGCCGAGCACGCGGCGACCGAATGCGAGGTGATGCTGGTGGTCGGCACCTCGGGCCAGGTCTATCCGGCTGCGGGACTGGCGCACGAGGCGCGGCAGGGCGGTGCCAAGGTGGTCATCGTCAACCCGCAAGCGACCGAACTGGACGACGTGGCCCATGCGGTGCTGGTGGGCTCCTCATGCCAGCTGCTGCCGCGGCTGCTGGATTTCTGAGCCGGCGCCATTTGCCGCTTTCTTCGCCTGCGGGCGCGGCGGCAGCCGCGAACGGCTACGCGATACGGCATTCGCGGCTTCTTCCGCTGCTGCCGCTTCCGCACCAGATGCCGAGCAGGGCGGACAAGCGTCGCGCGATCTGCCGGCAACACCATCCGCTGCGCCTTCGATCTACAGCACCTCGAGCACGCGCTCCAGCGGCCGGCCCAGGCGCGCGCCGCGCGGCGTCACGACGATGGGGCGGTTGATCAGCACCGGCGTGGCGACCATGGCGGCGGCGAGTTGGTCGTCGGTTAGTGCCGGATCGTCGAGGCCTTGCTCCAGGTACTCGGGCTGCTTGGTACGCAGCAGCGCCCGCAGCGGCTCGCCGGTGGCTTGGGCGATGGCCTTCAGCTCGGTTGCCGTCGGCGGCGTCTTCAGGTACTCGACGATGTGCGGTTCCTGGCCGCGTTCGCGGATCAGCTCCAGCGCCTTGCGCGAGGTGTTGCAGCGCGGGTTGTGGTAGAGGGTGATGTCGCTCATGGCGGTCTCCTTGTTCAGTAGAGCAGATGCGGCGCGCGCATCTGCATCCAGGCCGCTTCGTCGGCTGCGGCCAGTGCATCGAGCTCGGCCGGCATGGCCTTCGGATCATCGACCCATTCGCGCAGCAGCGGGCTGCCGTTGATGACGTCGATCGGCAGCTTACCGAGCTCGTATTCGTAGGGGAAGTCGCGCCACAGCGGGTACTCGGGCGCCTGCCGGCGCAGCGCCTTGAAGGCCAGCGCCTGCAGGCGCCAGGGCCGGAAGGCGGCGTGCTCGTAGTGCGACGGATCCTCGACGTGGATCTGCACGCCGGCGCACAGTTGCCCCACGTGCTTGTGGAAGGTCGGCTCGAACCAGCATTCGCGCAGCCGGCAGCCGCGCAGCCATTCCGGCGCGAGGGCATGCATGTCCGCCAGCAGGCGGCGGGTGTCGATGTCCGGCGCGCCGAACAGCTCCAGCGGGCGCGTGGTGCCGCGGCCTTCGGACAGCGTCGTGCCTTCCAGCATCACGGTGCCGGCGTAGGCGCGCGCCATCAACAGGTTGGCGGCGTTGGGGCTGGGGTTGACCCAGGTTCGCCAGTCGTCGGCGCCCATCGGCCAGCCAAAGCCGGGCGCCACCTCGGGCTGCCAGCCGGCCATGGTGATGACGCGGTACTCCACATCCAGCTTCAGCAGGTCGATGAACCAGTGGCCCAGCTCGCCCATGGTCATGCCGTGGCGCATCGGCATCGGGCCGGCGCCGACGAAGCTTTCCCAGCTTTCGCGCAGCATCAATCCTTCGACCGGCCGACCGGCCGGGTTGGGCCGATCCAGTACCCACACGGCCTTGCCATGTGCCGCCGCGGCTTCCAGCACGTAGCGCAGCGTGGTGATGAAGGTGTAGATGCGGCAGCCCAGATCCTGCAGGTCGACCAGCAGCACGTCCCAAGGCCGCATCATCGCGTCGGTCGGACGGCGCACCTCGCCGTACAGGCTGAACACGGGGATGCCGAGGCGGGGATCGACGAAGTCGGGCGACTCGACCATGTTGTCCTGCTTGTCGCCGCGCAGGCCGTGCTGCGGTCCGAAGGCGGCGGTGAGCTGGAGGTCGGGCAGGGCGGCGAGGGCGTCCATCGAGTGCGTCAGCTCGCGCGTGACACTGGCCGGGTGGGCCAGCAGGGCGACGCGGCGGCCTTTCAGCGGCGCGCGCAGGGCCGGATCTTCGAGAAAGCGTTCGAGGCCGAATTTCATGCGGTGAGCGATGCGGGAAGTCGCGCCGTCCAGCCGGCGCGGTGGTGGAAATCGGGGTGCGGTGCCGGGTGGTGTAGCGCCCAGTAGCTTAAGCTGCCGTCCGCACACTCGATGACGGCGCTCAGGCCGAGCATCGGATCGATGCCGGCAACCGGCAGCGCCTCGGATGGCAGCCAGCAATCGAGCGTCAGCGTGTGCGCGAGCGTGTCCTGCACGCAGCTGATGCGTGGCGCAGGCAAGGCGGGCGCCGCGTCATCGCGCAGGCGTTCGGAGCGGAAGAGATAGCCCGCCCAGTCGCCGGACGGGCTGAAGTTGTATTCACGGTAGGCCGCGTCATCCGCCTGGCCCACGAAGGCCTCGAAGCAGGTGCGGTGCCAGAGGCCATCCGTGGCGGCTGGGCGGCGGGCTGGCACGGGGATGCGCAGCCGCGCCAGGTCGCCGGTCAGCGTGTAGCGCAGCTGCCAGGTTCGGGCGCTCGCGTCATGCGCCACGCGCGCTGTCAGCCGATCCACGCTGTCGCACGGCGTGGCTGGATGGGGCAGAAGCGACAGCAGAAACGGCAGAGCGGACATCGGTCGCCATTGTCTCAGCCTGCGCTGCTCGCTTCGGCTACCGCCAGGCGCTAGGATGCGCGCACGCCCAGCCACGCGCCAGCCCAGCTTCATGTCATCACCCGCGTCCGATTCCAGCGCCAGGACCGCCGCCCGCTTCTGGGACCGCATGGCGCGCCGCTACGCCGCCGCATCCATGCGCGATCCGGCCGGCTACGAGAAGACGCTGGAGCGCGTGCGTGAATGGCTGTCGCCGCAGCACGAGGTGCTGGAGATCGGCTGCGGCACCGGCAGCACGGCGCTGCGCCTGGCACCCGCGGTGGGCCGGCTGCTGGCTACCGATGTCTCGCCTCAGATGATCGCGATCGCACGCCAGCGCCACCAGGCGCAGCCAACGCCTGGGCTGGAGTTCGCCATCATGGATACCGACACGGCGCTGTCCGAGGCAGCGGCCTGGGATCGCGTGCTGGCCTTCAACGTGCTGCACCTGCTGGATGACCTGGACGCCACCCTGGCCGCCGTCGCGCATACCCTGCGGCCGGGCGGCCTGCTGATCTCCAAGACACCGTGCCTGGCGGAGCTGAACCCGCTGATCACACGCCTGCTGATTCCGTTGCTGCGCGCCGTGGGTCTGGCGCCATCGTTCCGGCTTTTCGATGGGCCGCGGCTGCAGGCGGCGATCGAGCGCAGCGGCCTCGAACCGGTGGCGGTGGAGCGCCACGGCAGCGGCCGCAAGGACGCGCGCGTCTTCATCGTCGCACGCAAGCCCGCGGTCGCCCAACACGGCGGCGAATGATCCCTGCGCTGATCCCGACGCGCTGCCGCGCCGTCACGGCAACAGCTTGCCGATCTCCTCGGGCGTCAGCACCCGACCCGTGGACACCAGCTTGCCGTCGATCGCCAGGCCCGGCGTGCTCATGACGCCGCGCAGGGCGATCTGCGCCGGGTTGGTGACCTTGAGCAGCTCGGCGCTCTTGCCGGCAGCGGCCAGTGCGGCCTGGGCGTTCTCGCCCAGCTGGATGCAGCGCTTGCACCCGGATCCCAGGATTTCGATCTTCATGGCGGCTCCTTCAGCGTCAACAGGCCCTAGATCAACAGATAGGCGAACGCGTTCAGCAGATAGCCGATGAACACGATGCCCATGGTGACGACGGCAAAGAAAACAGTCAGCAGCGGCATGCGCACCACCTGCTTGAGCATGATCAGCGAGGGCAGCGAGAGCGCGGTCACCGCCATCATGAAGGCCAGCACCGTGCCCAGGCCGACGCCGCGCGCCAGCAGGGCCTCGGCGATCGGCAGGGTGCCGAAGATGTCGGCGTACATCGGCACGCCCACCAGCGTGGCCAGCGGCACCGACCAGGGCTTGTCCTGCCCCAGCAGAGCGGTGATGACGGGCTGCGGAATCCAGTTGTGGATCAGCGCGCCGATGCCGACGCCGATCAGGATGTAGATCCAGACCCGGCCGAACACCTCGCGCAACTGCTCGTGCGCGTAGGCCAGGCGATCGGCGCGCGTGAGCCGTGCCTGCTCGACATCGCCGATCGGATTGGCCAGCACGAAGGGTTCGATGTGCCGCTCCAGCCCGGCCTTGCCGATCAGCGTGCCGGCGACCACCGCCAGCAGCACGCCCACCACCACGTAGGTGATGGCGATCGGCCAGTTGAAGATGCTGGCCAGCAGCAGCACGGAGGCCAGGTCGACCAGCGGCGAGGAAATCAGGAACGAAAACGTGAGTCCGAGCGGCAGCCCGGCGCCGACGAAGCCGATGAACACCGGGATCGAGGAGCAGGAGCAGAACGGCGTCACGGTGCCCAGCAGGGCAGCCAGGGTGTTGGCCTTCACGCCGCTGAAGCGGCCCAGGATGGCGCGCGTGCGCTCCGGCGGGAAGTGGCTCTGGACGTAGGAAATGCCGAAGATCAGCACGCCCAGCAGGACGAAGATCTTGATGACGTCGTAGATGAAGAAGTGGACGCTGCCGCCGAGGCGCGAGCCGACGTCGACCCCCAGCGCCTCGAGCAGCCAGCGCACGGCGGCGGCCAGCCAGTCCATGCGCAGCAGCTGGTTGTTCAGCCAGGTGAAGAGGTCCATTGCGGCGCGGAGCAGTGATCAGGCAGTGATCGGCGCGGGCATGCTTCAGCGGGGGCCGTGGGGGTGAAGCAGGTGCGGGCGGCGCCTTGCGCGGGGAACGGGGCTTGTTCAGCGCTGAAATTATGTCACTCCGATCAGGGCCGAACCGGCCCGATCGGGATCAGGAGCCCACCATGCGTTCCGCCGTGGCGACAGGCGTCCTGGCGGCGACCGGCTTCGGCGCCCAGCGGTTCACCAGCGCCACCAGCGACAGCATCACCGGCACCTCGACCAGCACGCCGACCACGGTGGCCAGGGCGGCGCCGGAGTTGAGGCCGAACAGCGAGATTGCCACCGCCACTGCCAGCTCGAAGAAGTTCGAGGTGCCGATCAGGCAGGCCGGCCCGGCGACATCGTGCGGCAACCTGAGCAGGCGCGCGCCCAGCCAGCTGAGCAGGAAGATGCCGTAGGTCTGCAGCAGCAGCGGCACCGCGATCAGGGCGATCACCAGCGGCTTGTCGATGATGGTCCGGGCCTGGAAGCCGAACAGCAGCACCACGGTGGCGATCAGGCCGGCCATGGACCAGGGCTTGAGCCGTGCCACGAAGTCGTCCACGGCGCCGGGCGCGCGCCGTGCCAGCGCGCGGCGCGTCAGCACGCCCGCCACCAGCGGCAGCACCACGTACAGCACGGTGGACAGCAGCAGCGTCTGCCATGGCACCGTGACGTCGGTGACGCCAAGCAGAAAGGCGGCGATCGGCGCGAAGGCGAAGATCATGATCAGGTCGTTGACCGACACCTGCACCAGCGTGTAGCTGGCGTCGCCCTTCACCAGCTGGCTCCAGACGAACACCATGGCGGTGCAGGGTGCTACGCCGAGCAGGATCATGCCGGCGATGTATTCGCTGGCCGACTGCGGGTCGACCCAAGGCGCGAACACGTAGCGGAAAAAGATCACGCCCAGTGCCGCCATGGTGAAGGGCTTGATGAGCCAGTTGACCACCAGCGTCAGCACCAGGCCGCGCGGCTTCTTGCCGACGTCCTTGATGGATGACCAGTCGATCTGGATCATCATCGGGTAGATCATCACCCAGATCAGCACCGCGACGACGAGATTGACGTGCGCGATCTCGATGCCCGCGATCAGCTGGAACAGGCCCGGCAGGACCACGCCCAGCGCCACGCCGGCGGCGATGCCCAGGGCGACCCAGAGGGTCAGATAGCGTTCAAACAGTCCCATGGTTCGGTTTCAGGCGGTCGTCCGGTTCTTCAGGCCATCTGCTTTTCATTTTCGTCCAGCCGGACCTGACCGATCTCGTCGAGCCTCTTCTTCAGCGCCAGGCGGTCGAGTTTTTCCATCGGCAGGGCGGCGAACATGGTGATGCGGTTGCGCAGCGTCATGAAGGCATTCGCGTAGGCGCGGCGCCGCTCTTCCTCGGTGGCCTGGACCGCGACCGGATCCTCCACCCCCCAGTGCGCCGTCATCGGCTGGCCGGGCCAGAACGGGCAGGCCTCGCCGGCGGCCTTGTCGCACACGGTGAAAACGAAGTCCAGTTCCGGCGCGCCGGGGCCGCTGAACTCGTCCCAGCTCTTGCTGCGCAGACCCTCGGTGGGGTAGTGGTACTTGCGCAGCAGGTCCAGCGCCAGCGGTTGCACCGCGCCGGCCGGGCTGCTGCCGGCGCTGAAGGCGCGAAAGCGCCCCTGGCCGATCGCCGGGTTGTTGAGGACCGATTCGGCCAGGATGCTGCGCGCCGAGTTGCCGCTGCAGATGAACAGCACGTTCATGACTCTCTGGGACATGGAAGACTCCTTGCGTCAGGGGTTGGGAGCGGTGGCAGAAAACGGAAGAAATATTCGACGGATCCGGTTCATTTCAACATTCAAAGACGAGTTGAAATAAAAGTTTAAAAAAAACGTCACACTTCAGTCGAATCGGTCAGCACGGCGGGTTTGGCGGGCGCGCAACGGGGCGCGCCGCGCAGGTCGACGCACTGCTCGGGATGGCCGGCGCAGCATTCCTCCATCAGGTAATCGACCAAGCCCTGCATCAGCCCGATGTTGGCGCGGTAGCGCTGGAAACGCCCTTCCTGTTCCACCGACAGCAGGCCTGATTGCGTCAAGGCCTTCAGGTGGAAAGACAGGTTGCTGGGCGCCAGTTCCAGCACGGCCGCGATCTCGCCGGCCACCATGCCGTCGAGGCCCTTGCGGACCAGCAGGCGGAAGATGTCCAGCCGAATCCCCGAGGACAGGGATTCGAGTGTGATCAATGCCGTGCTTCTTTCCATTCTTCGATACTACGATAAGTCTGGAAATGATGAAAGAAGGCCAAGGCGCGCCGCGTTGCCGAACTGCGTCGTGCCCCGCAGCAGCGCGCCGCCAGGCGTGACGAACTCATCTGGTGCCATAACCCTGTGCCTGCGCCGATGGCGGCGTGGACGGTGCCAGGGTCGTCGGCAGCCTCAGCGTCACCAGCCAGCAGATCAGCAGCATGAGCGCCGACCCGCCCAGCGTCCACGCCAGGCCGCCCCACTGATAGAGCAACCCCGACATCAGGGTGCCGAAGAAGCGCCCGAGCGCGTTCGCCGCGTAGTAGAAGCCGACGTCCTCGGCCGCCTTCTCGCTGCCGGCATAGGCCAGCACCAGATACGAATGCACCGATGAGTTGACGGCAAAGGCGAAGCCGAACAGCGCCAGCCCGCCGACGACGACCCATTGCAGGTGCGGGACCTCGGCCACCACCGCGGCCACCAGGGCGGTCGGCACCAGCGCCAGCAGAGCCGACCAGGTGCGCGCGGCCGGCACCTCGCGGCTCAGTCCGTCGGCGCTGCGGCGCACGATCTGCGGCGCCAGCGCCTGCACCGCGCCGTAGGCGATGGTCCAGGCGGCCAGGAAGCCGCCCACCATGGTGAAGGTCCAGCCCTGCGAATAGAGGAACACCGGCACGCCGACCACGAACCAGACGTCGCGGGCGCCGAACAGCGCCACGCGCGACATGGCCAGGATGTTGATGCCCGGGTTCTTGGCGAACAGCTCGCGCGCTGAGCTGGAGGCCTTGCTCCTGCCCATCAGGCGCGGCAGCGACGCGATCACGCCGGCCAGGATCAGTGCCAGACCGGCCGCCATCAGCCACAGCGAGAGCCGGAAACCCAGCGTCTGCAGCAGCAGACCGCCGAGGAAGAAGCCGAGTCCCTTCATCGCGTTCTTGCTGCCGGTGAACCAGGCCACCCACTTGAACAGCTGGCTGTTGCTGCCGCCGCCCTGCATGGCCTGGGCACTGGTGACCTTGATGGCCGACTTGCTGGCGGTCTTGGTCAGGTCCTTGGCGACGCCGCAAACGCCTTGCGCCAGCACCACCCAGGCCACCGACAGCGCCACCGCCCATTCGGGATTGAGGGCCGACAGCAGCAGAAAGCCGAAGATCTGCGTGCCCAGGCCGACCATCAGCATGCGCGTGATGCCGTAGCGGGTTGCCAGCCAACCGCCGACCAGGTTGGCCAGCACGCCCGCGGCTTCGTACAGCAGGAACAGGAAGGCCAGCGTGAACGGCGAATAGCCGAGGCGATAGAAATGCAGCAGCACCAGCATGCGCAGCGCGCCGTCGGTCAGCGTGAAGCCCCAGTAGGCGGCGGTAACGATGGCGTAGTGGCGGACGGCGGCGTGCATGCTGCTTCGCGCGTTTTCAGAGGCCGCAGGATTCGAGGTGGCAGGCCAGGTCCACCATGCGGCAGGCATAGCCCATCTCGTTGTCGTACCAGGCGTAGACCTTCAGCAGGGTGCCGTCGGTCACCATGGTGGACAGCGCATCGACGATGCTTGAGCGCGTGTCGCGGGCATAGTCGGCGCTGACCAAAGGACGTGTCTCGTAGCCCAGGATGCCCTGCAGCGGCCCGCTGGCGGCCGCGGCAGCGAACAGCTGGTTGACTTCCTCGGCCGTGGTGGCGCGCTGCAGCTCGAACACGCAGTCGGTCAGCGACGCGTTCAGCACCGGCGCCCGTACCGCGTGGCCGTTCAGCTTGCCCCTGAGTTCCGGGTAGATCAGCGCGATCGCCGTGGCGCTGCCGGTGGTCGTCGGCGCCAGGCTCATCATGGCGCTGCGCGCGCGCCGCAAGTCCTTGTGCGGCGCGTCGACCACCAGGTTGGTGTTGGTCGGGTCGTGGATGGTGGTGATCTGGCCGTGTCGGATGCCGAGGGCCTCGTGCACCACCTTGACGACCGGCGCCAGGCAGTTGGTGGTGCAGCTGGCAGCCGTGACGATGCGGTCGCGCGCCGGGTCGTACAGCCCGTGGTTGACGCCGACGACGATGATGAGCACCTCGCCCACCTTGACCGGCGCCGCCACGATGACGCGCCTGGCGCCGCGCCGCAGATGGCCCTCGATGGTCTCGGGCGTCAGGAACCTGCCGGTGCATTCCAGCACCAGGCTGACGCCCAGCTCGCCCCAGGGTATCTCGGCCGGGCTGGCGTGCTGCGAGAAGCCGAGCCGCCGCTGGTCGATCAGGACGGCATCCTCGCCTTCGGCCCGGATGTCGGCGCGCCAGCGGCCCTGCACCGTGTCGAAGGCCAGCAGGTGGGCCATCGTGGCGGCGCCGCCCTTGATCTCGTTGAGATGCACCACCTGCAGCCGGTTGCCGACCCGCGGGTCGTCTTGCGGACGCTCCGCGGCGCCGAAGGCTGCGCGCAGCGCCAGCCGCCCGATGCGTCCCATGCCGTTGATGCCGACCTTCATGCCTGCTCTCTGCTCAACATTTCAATAAGAATGGAAATTATGGGGATGAATGTGACGTTTGCCTGACAGCCCGGAGCGGTGATGCCGCTCACGGACGCGGCGTTCCGGCCCGCCGGCCCGCTGCCGCCGCGGCGCCGGCCGTGCGGCAGCGCCTGGTCCGCGCGGCAGCAAGCGCCGCGCCCGACTGCATGCGGCCATGCGCTGTCATCAATCCTTCATGCAATCGCCATGTGTGCGTCATCCGGCTCCGTGAACATGAAACGCACGAAAAAGAGGAAAGGAGCCTCACCCGTGAAAGAACTGCCTACGCCCACCTTCGTGTTGTCTCCGGCGGTGTCGCCGGCGCATCTGCCACGGGGGTCGCTTCATCCGCGCGGCGACCGCGCGATTCTGGGGCCGCTTGCAAAAAGCGTCGGGGGCGGCATCGAGGTGGCCTGGGCGCGCCACCAGGACGAAGTAAGGGCAGCGCAGCGCCTGCGCTACCAGGTCTTCGCCAGGGAAATGGGTGCGCGCCTGAGCAACCTGCTGCCCGAGCATGACATCGACCTGTTTGATGACTACTGCGAACATCTGCTGGTGCGCGACGAGGCCACGCAGGAAGTCATCGGCACCTACCGGGTGCTGACTCCGGGGCAGGCCAGGCGCGTCGGCAGCACCTACAGCGACACCGAGTTCGACCTGACCCGCCTGCGCGGCCTGCGCAGCCGCATGGTCGAGCTGGGCCGCAGCTGCGTGCACGCCGAGCACCGCCATGGCGGCGTCATCATGGCGCTGTGGACGGCGCTGGGCGAGTTCATGGTGCGCAACCACCTCGACACCATGATCGGCTGCGCCAGCATCCCGCTGATGCAGGGCGGCGTGTGGGGCGGTGACGTGGCGGCCAGCATCTGGCGCCAGGTGCGCGAGAAGCACCTGGCGCCGATCGAGTTCCAGGTGCGCCCGCGCCTGGCGCTGCCGCTGGACAACCTGAACGACCAGCTCGAGGTCGAGCCGCCGGCGCTGATCAAGGGCTACCTGCGCCTGGGCACCAAGGTGCTGGGTGCGCCGGCCTGGGACCCGGACTTCAACAGCGCCGACCTGCCGCTGATGATGCGCTTCGCCGATCTGCATCCGCGCTACCGCAAGCATTTCCTGGGGGCATGAACGACGTCCCGAAAGCGCGCCTGTCGCACGTCCGCATCACGACCGTGCTGGTCACGGCGACCAGGCGGCTGTCGCGACTGGGGCGCGCCGTGCCCAGCCTGCACCGGCCGGCGGCGCGCGCCGGTGCGCCGGGGCTGCGCTGGGCGCAACTGCCGCCGGATGAGGGCGGCATCGACGCCGACGAGTTCGACATGGCGCGCAACCGGCCCCGGTACCGCGCCATCTTCATTTCCGACATCCACCTCGGCACGCCGGGCTGCCAGGCCGAGCCGCTGCTCGACTTCCTCAAGCACCACAGCAGCCAGTCGCTGTACCTGATCGGCGACATCATCGACGGCTGGCAGCTGCGCCGGCGCTGGTTCTGGCCGCAGGCGCACAACGACGTGGTGCAGAAGCTCCTGCGGCGCGCGCGCAAGGGCTGCAAGGTGGTGTTCGTGCCCGGCAACCACGACGAGTTCGCGCGTGCGTTCATCGGCCACAGCTTCGGCGGCATCGAGGTGCAGGAGGAGGCCGTGCACGTCACCGCCGACGGCAAGCGGCTGTGGATCACGCACGGCGACTACTTCGACGCCGTGATCCAGCACGCCAAGTGGCTGGCCTACGTGGGCGACCATGCCTATGAGGCGGTGCTGAAACTGAACCGCCACTTCAACAGCCTGCGCGCACGCCTGGGGCTGCCGTACTGGTCGCTGTCGGCCTACCTCAAGCACCGGGTCAAGACGGCGGTCAGCTACGTCAACGACTTCGAGTGCGCGGTGGCGGCCGAGGCGCGCCGCCTGGGGCACGACGGCGTCATCTGTGGCCACATCCACCACGCCGAGATCCGCCTGATCGACGGCATGCTGTACTGCAACGACGGCGACTGGGTGGAAAGCCGCAGCGCCCTGGTGGAGCATCACGACGGCCGACTGGAGCTGGTGTTCTGGCAGGACGAGCCGCCGCCGCCCATGCAGGCCGAGCTGGATCTGCAACCGAAGTCGCGGGAGCACGCATGAAGCTGGCCCTGGTGACCGACGCCTGGCAGCCGCAGGTCAACGGCGTGGTGACCACGCTGGTGGAACTGGTGCAGGCGCTGCGCGCCGGTGGCGACGAAGTCATCGTGATCGAGCCGGGCCAGTTCCGCACCCGGCCGTGCCCTGGCTATCCGGGCATCGACCTGGCGCTGCGCCCGGGTTCACAGGTCGCGCGCATGCTGGAGCGGGCGCAGCCCGACGCCGTCCACATCGCCACCGAAGGCCCGCTCGGCTGGGCTGCGCGGCGCCATTGCCTGCGCCACGGGCTGGCCTTCAGCAGCGCCTTCCACACCAAGTTCCCCGAGATCCTGCATGCGGCGGTACGGCTGCCGGTGTCCTGGGGCTACGCGTTCTTCCGCCATTTCCACCGCCCGTCGGCCGGCGTCATGGTGCCGACACAGGGCGTCTCGCGCATGCTGGCCGGGCGCGGCGTCCGGCAGCTGCGTGACTGGACTCACGGCGTCGACACGCGCCTGTTCGAGTTCGCCCCGAAACCGGGCGAATACGCGCCGCTGGGCCGGCTGGCGCGGCCGGTGCAGCTGTTCGTCGGCCGCGTGTCCTACGAGAAGAACATCCAGGCTTTCCTGGAGCTCGACCTGCCGGGCACCAAGGTGGTATGCGGCGTCGGTCCGGTCGAGGGCAAGCTGCGCGCGCGCTTTCCCGAGGTGCGCTGGCTTGGCGTGCTGCCGCGCGCCGAGTTGGCGCGCGTGTACGCGGCGGCCGACGTGTTCGTGTTTCCCAGCCGCGCCGACACCTTCGGCCTGGTGATGCTGGAGGCCATGGCCTGCGGCACGCCGGTGGCGGCGTACCCGGTCGACGGGCCGACCGAGGTGCTGGCCGCCGCGCCCAGCCAGACCGTCGGCGGCGTCATGCACGGCGACCTGCGGCACGCCGTGCAGCGCGCGCTGTCGATCCCCCGCACCAGTGCGCGCGAGCACGCGCAGCGCTTCAGCTGGGACGCCGCGGCGCGCCAGTTCCGCGGCTACCTGGTGCCGGCGCGGGGCCTGCCGCAGCCGCAGGGCGCCAGGGGCTGAAGCGGCGTGGACACGCTGCCGGCCGGCCCGCAGTCGCCGGAGCCCATCGCAGCTCCTGAGTACACTGCGGCATGCTTCACTTTTTGCAGTGCTTACATGGCCGCACCTCGCTCTGACGCCAGCGCGTTGCGGGCCCGCTATCCGCTGCTGGACCGAGACACCAGCATCATCGCCTTCAACCAGCGCGTGCTGCACTGGGCCGAGAAGCCCGAGGTGCCGCTGCTCGAGCGCCTGCGCTACCTGTGCATCGTGTCGTCCAACCTGGACGAGTTCTTCGAGGTGCGCGCCGAGCCGCACCTGGCGGCCTGGCGCGCCGGCACCGATGAAGCCCGCGGCATGCGCCGGCTGATGGCGACGGCGCACGAGCTGGTGCAGCGCCAGTACCAGATCTTCAACGAGGTGCTGATGCCGGCGATGGCGGCCGAGGGCATGCGCATCGTCTCGCACGTCGACCGCACCCCGGCACAGCGCCGCTGGGTGCGCGAGCATTTCCTGCGCGAGGTCAAGCCGCTGCTGGTGCCGGTGGCGTTGGACCCGGCGCATCCGTTCCCGCTGGTGGCCAACAAGTCGCTCAACTTCATCGTCCAGCTCAAGGGCAGGGACGCCTTCGGGCGCAGCAACGAGATCGCCATCGTCAAGGTGCCGCGCGTGCTGCCGCGCGTGCTGCGGCTGCCGGCGCGGGTGTCGGGCGGCGAGACGCTGTTCGTGATGCTCTCGAGCGTGATCCGCGGCCATCTGCCGGACCTGTTCCCGGGCCGCGAGGTGGGCGACTTCTCGCACTTTCGCGTGACCCGCGACTCGGACCTGTGGGTCGACGAGGAGGAGGTCAAGAACCTGCGCACCGCGCTGCGCCAGGAACTGCATCAGCGCCACTACGGCGACGCGGTGCGGGTCGAGGTGTCGTCGGCCTGCTCGGAGCAGCTGGCCGAGTTCCTGCTGCGCCAGTTCAAGCTGCCGCCGGAGGCGCTGTTCCGGGTGCAGGGGCCGGTCAACCTGGTGCGCCTGCAGCAGCTGATCACGCTGGCCGACCGGCCGGCGCTGCTGTTCCCGCCGTACCACGCCAGCTACCCGGTGCAGCTGCGCGCCGGCACGTCGGTGTTCGAGCGCCTGCGGGCCGGCGACGTGCTGATCCACCTGCCGTTCGAGAGCTTCGATGGCGTGATCGATTTCCTGCGCGAGGCGGTGCAGGACCCTCAGGCGCTGGCGATCAAGCAGACCATCTACCGCACCGGCAACGACAGCCGCATGATGGACCTGCTGATCGAGGCGCAGCGGCGCGGCAAGGAAGTGACTGCCGTGGTCGAGCTGATGGCGCGCTTCGACGAGGAGGCCAACATCAACTGGGCCGAGCGGCTGGAGGCCGTCGGCGCCCAGGTGGTGTACGGCGTGGTCGGCTTCAAGACGCACGCCAAGATGTTGCTGGTGACGCGGCGCGAGGGCCGCCGGCTGCGCCGCTACGGCCATTTGTCGACTGGCAACTACAACCCGCGCACGGCGGCGCTGTACACGGATCTCAGCTACCTCACGGCCGACGCGCGCCTGACCGCCGACATGGACCAGCTGTTCGTGCACCTGGCCAGCCACAGCCACCTGCCGCGCATGCAGCGCATGCTGCTGGCGCCTTTCACGCTGCACCGGCGCATGCTGGCCGAGATCCGCGCCGTGGCGCGGGCGGCCGGCAGCGGCCAGGGCGGCCGCATCATCGCCAAGATGAACGCGCTCACCGACGAGGTGCTGATCGATGCGCTGCTGCGCGCGGGTGACGCCGGCGCCCGGATCGACCTGATCGTGCGCGGCGCCTGCATGCTGCCGGCGGCGCTGACCGGCAACATCCGCGTGCGCAGCATCATCGGCCGCTTTCTGGAGCACTCGCGGGTGTTCTACTTCCGCGTCGGCGATGCCGAGCGGCTGTGGCTGTCCTCGGCCGACTGGATGAACCGCAACATGCTGCGCCGCGTCGAGAGCGCCTGGCAGGTGACCGATCCGCAGCTGCGCCAGCGCGTCATCGACGAGTGCCTGACCGCCTACCTGCACGACGAGCGCGATGCCTGGCTGATGGAGGACGGCGGCCGCTACCGCAGCGTCGTCGCGCCCGGCCAGGCGCCGGGTCCGGGCGCCCAGGCGGCGCTGATGGCGCGCTACCGTTCATGAACCCAGCGAGGAGTTGAAGCAATGGACCTGATTCTGTGGCGCCATGCCGAGGCGCAGGAACCGGAAGGCGACATGAGCGACATGGACCGCCAGCTGACGCGGCGCGGCGACAAGCAGGCCATGCGCATGGCGGCCTGGCTGGACCGGCAGCTGCCCGAGGGCACGCGCATCCTGTGCAGTCCGGCGATCCGCACCGAGCAGACCGTGCTGGCGCTGGGGCGCAAGTACAAGCTGCACGACGAACTGCGTCCCGGCGCCAGTCCCGAGCAGCTGCTGCAGCTGGCCGACTGGCCGTCGGCCAAGGCGCCGGTGCTCATCGTCGGCCACCAGCCGACGCTGGGCGAGACCATCGCGCGCCTGCTCGGCATGGCCGAGGGCGAGTGCTCGGTCAAGAAAGGCTCGGTCTGGTGGCTGCGCAGCCGCGAGCGCGACGGCCAGCTGCAGACCGTGGTGCTCACGGTGCAGGTGGCGGACCTGCTGTAGCGTCGAGCAGCAGTTGCGTCTGCGTCACCACCGCGCACAGGCGGCCGTCGGGGCCGTGGATGAACTTTGTGCTGGAGTCGGTGGTGGTCGTGGTCTGCCCGGACCGCAGGTTCAGCACCGTGCCGACGGCACCCAGCATGTCGGTGAACGCCATGCGAGCGCCGCCGTGCAGGATGCCGCCGACGGTGCACAGGTCGGGGCGCGCCGTCAGCTCGGCCAGCACGCGGCTGGGCGCCGCCTCGGGCAGGCGCACGCCCGGCAGGCCCGGCAGCAGGGGGCGCGATGGCGTGCTGGGGCGTGGGCAGATCGAGCATCGGATTCTCCTGGTGAACGGGGTGGGCATGGCACAGCCCAGCAGAGCTCTGCGCCATCGTTTCCGCGCCCGCCGGCGCCGGCCACAGGAGTGGCGACCCGCAGATGCAGCGGCGTGCCAGCGGTCGCCAGACACCGGCGTTTGCCTACAATTCCAACTGAAACCAGCCATTACAGTTGGGCCGGAAGCCCTTCGGCCGAGCCCAGGGACGAGGAACGAAGCCATGCCAGACAACCACCTCCGCATCCGCGCATCACTGGCCCTGGTGGCGGCAGCCGTGCTGGCCGCCGGCTGCTCGACGGTCGATCTGGGGCCGCGCTACGATCCGCCGCCGGTGCGCGCGCCGCAGCCGCTGCCTCCGGCGCCGGCGCCCCTGCCGCCAGTCGCCACACCGCAGCCGGTGCCGCCGGCACAGCCGGTGCCGCAGCCGCTGCCGCCGATCGGCAGCACGGTGCCGACGCCGCCACCGCCGATGCAGACGCCGGTCGATCCGGCCAGCCCGCAGGCGCACCTGGTCACGCTGACGACGCGGCTCGACGGCGCCAGCGCCATGCCGCCGACGCGCAGCAACGGCGTCGGCCAGCTCGACGCGCTGTACGACTCCAGCACCCGCCTGCTGCGCTGGAAGACCTCCTGGTCCGGGCTGTCGGGACCGATCACCGGCGTGCAGTTCCACGGCCCGGCCGACTACGGCCAGAACGGCCCGGTGGTGATGGTGTGGCCGGCGCCGTTCGGGCCCACCTACGAAGGGCGCGCCACGTTGACGACGCAGCAGGCCATCGATCTGCTCGACGGCCGCTGGTACGTCAACGTGTTCACCTCGCCTTATCCATCGGGCGAGCTGCGCGGCCAGCTGCGCGTGGTGCACTGATCCGGCCGTCGTGCCGGCGGCGTTGACCAGCGCAGCAAGTCGTTACGCCACGGTCAGGTGGTGGTGCTAAGGTCGGCGGCATGAGCCGGAATCGACCTCTTTCATTGAAGCACGAAGCGCCCGCGCGCGGCTGGGCAGCGGCAGCGCCGGTGCTGGCACTGGCGGCGGTCCTGGCCGCTTGCACGGTGACACCGGCGCCGCCGCGCACGGCGCCGCCCATCATCACGCAGCCGGCGCCGGTCGAGCCGCAGCGGCAGCCCGAGCTGGCGGCCTTCAAGGCGCTGCTGAGCGGCCAGGAGGTGGTGCCGCAGGCCCCCGGGCCGGCGCAGGGCGAACTGCTGGCGGTACTGAACCGCAAGACCGGCCTGCTGCAGTGGAAGCTCAGCTTCAGCCAGCTCAGCGGCCCGGTGACCAGCGCCCATTTCCACAGCCCGGCAATGAGCGGCGAGCTGGCCGATCCGGTGATCAGCATCGGCCGCCAGATCGTCAGCCCCTACGAAGGCCGCGCGATGCTCACGCGCCGGCAGCGCGCCAACCTGCTGGCCGGCCAGTGGTACGTCAATCTGCGCACGGCGCGCTATCCCCACGGGGAGTTGCGCGGCCAGCTGATCGAGCAGCGGTGAACCCGGGCCATCCGTGCGGCGCCGAAAAACCGGATTGCGCCCATACTTGCGGGATGCCGCACGGCGCCCATCGCAGCCGCCCGTACCCGCCATGAACGCCCCGATCGACGTTTCCTTCTTCCCGCGCGCCGCCAAGCCCCTGGACAGCTACAAGCCGTACTGGGCCAGGCGCTTCGGCAGCGCACCCTACCTGCCCATGAGCCGGGCCGAGATGGACGCGCTCGGCTGGGATTCGTGCGACGTGGTGCTGGTCACCGGCGATGCCTACGTCGACCACCCGAGCTTCGGCATGGCGGTGATCGGTCGCGTGCTCGAGGCCCAGGGTTTTCGCGTCGGCATCATCGCCCAGCCCGACTGGCAGAGCGCCGAGGCCTTCAGGGCGCTCGGCCGGCCGAACCTGTTCTGGGCGGTGACGGCGGGCAACATGGATTCCATGATCAACCGTTACACGGCCGATCGCAAGATCCGCAGCGACGATGCCTACACCCCCGGCGCCGCACCGCATCGCCGGCCCGACCGCGCCGCCATCGTCTACAGCCAGCGCTGCCGCGAGGCGTTCCGTGAGGTGCCCATCATCCTCGGCGGCATCGAGGGCAGCCTGCGCCGCATTGCGCACTACGACTACTGGAGCGACACCGTGCGCCGCTCGATCGTGGCCGATGCCAAGTGCGACCTGCTGCTGTACGGCAACGCCGAGCGCGCGCTCATCGAGATCGCGCACCGGCTGGCGCGGCGCGAGCCGGTGGACAGCATCACCGACGTGCGTGGCACGGCCTTCGTGATGCGCAGCGCGCCCGAGGGCTGGTTCGAGATCGATTCGACGGAGGTCGACCAACCCGGCGCGGTCGAGGCGCACATCAACCCCTACCAGACCACCAGCGAGCAGGCAGCGGGGCAGGGTGCGGTGTGCAGCGCCGCGGAAGACACCGCCGGCCCGACAGCCGACGTGCAGCCACTGCGCTTCGTGCCCAACCCGGCACTGCGCGGCAAGCTGCCGCCGCGCCAGCAGACCGTCATCCGCCTGCCCGGCTACGAGCAGGTGCGGCGCGACCCGGTGCTCTACGCGCACGCCAACCGCGTGCTGCACCTGGAGACCAATCCCGGCAACGCCCGCGCGCTGGTGCAGGCGCACGGCGAGGGTGCCACGGCCAGGGACGTGTGGCTCAATCCGCCGCCGATCCCGCTCACCACGGCCGAGATGGACTACATCTTCGACCTGCCGTACGCGCGCAACCCGCACCCGCGCTACGCCGACGCACGCGGCCGCCACGACGGCGAAACCAAGATCCCGGCGTGGGAGATGATCCGCTTTTCCGTCAACATCATGCGCGGCTGCTTCGGCGGCTGCACCTTCTGCTCGATCACCGAGCACGAGGGCCGCATCATCCAGAGCCGCAGCGAAGACTCCATCGTGCGCGAGGTGGAGGCCATGCGCGACCAGGTGCAGGGCTTCACCGGCATCGTCAGCGACCTGGGTGGCCCCACGGCCAACATGTACCGCCTGGGCTGCCGTAGCCCCCAGATCGAAGCGGCCTGCCGCAAGCCGAGCTGCGTCTACCCCGGCATCTGCCAGAACCTGACCACCAACCACGACCCGCTGATCGCCATCTACCGCCGCGTGCGCCAGCTGCCGGGCGTGAAGAAGGTGCTGATCGGCTCCGGCCTGCGCTACGACCTGGCGCTGCGCTCGCCCGCCTACGTGAAGGAGCTGGTGCAGCACCACGTCGGCGGCTACCTGAAGATCGCGCCCGAGCACACCGAGGCCGGGCCGCTGTCCAAGATGATGAAGCCCGGCATCGGCAACTACGACCGCTTCAAGCAGTTGTTCGAGCGCTTCAGCCAGCAGGCCGGCAAGCAGCAGTTCCTGATCCCGTACTTCATCGCCGCGCACCCCGGCACCACCGACGAGGACATGCTGAACCTGGCGCTGTGGCTGAAGCGGAACGGCTTTCGCGCCGACCAGGTGCAGGCCTTCTATCCGTCGCCGATGGCCACGGCCACCGCCATGTACCACACCGGCCTGAACCCGCTGGTCGGCGTGCACCGCGACGGGCGCGGCGAGCAGGTCGACACCGTGAAGGGCGAGCGCCGCCGGCGCCTGCACAAGGCCTTCCTGCGCTACCACGACCCCGCCAACTGGCCGCTGCTGCGCGAGGCGCTGAAGCGCATGGGCCGCGCCGAGCTGATCGGCAGCGGCAAGCACCACCTGGTGCCCGGCTGGCAGCCGGCGACCGACGGCGGCTATCAAAGCGCGCGGCGCAAGAACTCGACTGCGGCACCGGCCGCCGCGGCCAGCGCTTCGGCCGCGCGGAAGAAGCGCTCGGCGCAGGCCGGGCCGACGCCGGGGCGCATCCTGACCCAGCACACCGGATTGCCGCCGCGCCCAGCCGTCGGCCGTGGCGCCGCCCGGCGTGGCGCCAGCAGGCCCGGCAGTCCGGTGGGGCGCGGCAAGCGCGCCTGATGCGGGACCCGGTGCCTGGTCGTTGCACGTCAAACTGGCATGGACTGCGGCCCATCGGCCCCGGGCTGGCGTGGGCTGCCAGGTGTTGCGGGGCTCCCTGCTGAGGGTGCCGTTGCTCTTGCTCGCCGTGGCGCTGCTGCTCAGCGCCTGCGCGCCGCGCCCGCACGACCGTGGCGAGGCGCCGCCGGCCGCGTCGGCCAGCGCCGATGCGCCCACCCGCGTGTACAAGGACGGCGACACCATCGTCTACGCCGGTCCGCTGTCGGATGCCGCCAACCAGCAGGTGGCCGCCTTGCTGGACGCCCGCACCGCCACACTGCGGATCAGCAGCCGCGGCGGCGAGATCCTGCTCGGCATGGATTTGGGCGAGCTGGTGTTCTCGCATCGGCTGGATGTCGAGGTGGCTGAGCACTGCCTGTCGTCCTGCGCCAACTACGTGTTCCCGGCCGGCAGGAGGAAGATCCTGGGCCGGCGCAGCCAACTCGGCTGGCATGGTGGTGCGCTGCAGCCGATGCGCTTCGACGATGCCCAAACGCAAGCCGCCTACGAACCGTACATCGGCGCCGCACGCCAGCGCAAGCAGGCCTATTTCGAGCGCATCGGCGTTTCGCCGCTGTCCACGGTGTACGGTCAGCGCGATGAGTTCGAGGTGCAGCGCCACTGCGTCGGCTGGGACTATTCGCCTGCCGCCATGGCCGCGCTCGGCATGCGCGACGTGGTGCTGCCCGAGGGCGGCTGGCAGCCGGGCCGGACGTTCGAGAGCCGGTGCCTGTTCCGGGTCGAGACGGTGACGCTCTCGCGCTGACAGCCTGGCGCCGGCGCGCCGCGTCGTGCCGTACGCGGCCGGCGCCGCAGCGGCCACAATGCGCGCTCGACCACCCGAACGCAGGAGACCCCGGAAGATGGCCGTGAACGACCTCGACATCGCCCGCCGCGCCACGCTGCGCCGCATCACCGACGTGGCACGCGACAAGCTGGGCGTGGGTGACGAGCACCTGGCACCCTACGGCCACTACAAGGCCAAGATCGGCTTGCCCTACCTCGAATCGCTGCAGCAGCGGCCCGACGGCCAGCTGATCCTGATCACCGCCACCAGTCCGACGCCGGCCGGCGAGGGCAAGACCACCGCGGCCATCGGCCTGGCGGACGGCATGAACCTGCTGGGCCACCAGGCGGTGCTGGCGCTGCGCGAGCCCTCGATCGGGCCGGTGTTCGGCATGAAGGGCGGGGCGGCCGGCGGCGGCCACGCGCAGGTGGTGCCGATGGAGGACATCAACCTGCACTTCACCGGCGACTTCCACGCCATCGCGCTGGCCAACAACCTGCTGGCCGCGGTGATCGACAACCACATCCACCAGGGCAACGCGCTCGGCATCGACGTGCGCCGCATCCACTGGCGCCGCGTGATGGACATGAACGACCGCGCGCTGCGCCACATCGCGCTGGGCCTAGGTGGGCCGGCCAACGGCGTGCCGCGCGAGGGCGGCTTCGACATCGTCGCCGCGTCCGAGGTGATGGCTATCCTGTGCCTGGCGCGCTCGCTGGCCGACCTGAAAGCAAGACTGGGCCGCATCGTGGTGGCCGAGACGCGCGAGCGCCAGCCGGTGCGCGCCGCCGACCTGCGCTGCCACGGCGCCATGGCGGTGCTGCTGAAGGACGCGCTGGCGCCCAACCTGGTGCAGACGCTGGAGAACAACCCGGCGCTGCTGCACGGCGGGCCGTTCGGCAACATCGCGCACGGCTGCAACTCGGTGATCGCCACACGCGCGGCCATGAAGCTGGGCAACTACGCCATCACCGAAGCTGGTTTCGGCGCCGACCTGGGGGCCGAGAAGTTCATCGACATCAAGTGCCGCATGGCCGGCCTGCAGCCCAGCATCGCCGTGCTGGTGACCACGGTGCGTGCGCTCAAGATGCAGGGCGGCGTGCCGCTGGACGCGCTGGCGCAGGAGAACCTGGCCGCGCTCGATGCGGGCCTGGCCAACCTGGACCGGCACCTGCACATCGTGCGCGAGGTGTTCGGCCTGCCCTGCGTGGTGGCCGCCAACCACTTCGTCGCCGACAGCGCCGCCGAGCACGCGCTGCTGCGCGAGCGCATGGCCGCACGCGGCGTGCCCTACGCGGTGTCGCGCCACTGGACCGAGGGCGGCGCCGGTGCCGTGGAACTGGCGCGCGAGGTGGTGGCGCTGTGCCAGCGCAGCGCGCCGCGCACGCCGCGCTTCGTCTACGACGACGGCGACAGCCTGTGGGACAAGGTGACCAAGGTTGCCACGCGCGTCTACGGTGCCGCCCAGGTCACCGCCAGTCCCGCGGCGCAGGCACGCATTGCGCAACTGCAGGCCGACGGCTGGGGCCATCTGGCGGTGTGCGTGGCCAAGACGCAGTACAGCTTCTCGACCGATCCGAAGCTGCTCGGCGCGCCCAGCGGCCACAGCCTGCACATCCGCGAGGTGCGCCTGTCGGCCGGTGCCGGCTTCATCGTGCTGGTGTGCGGCGACATCATGACTATGCCCGGCCTGCCGGCGCGTCCCGGCGCCGAGGGCATCGACCTGGACGACACGGGGCAGGTGATCGGGCTGTTCTGAGTGGAATCCGCGGCAGCGGAGCGGGCATGCGTGGCAGCGGCGGCAACCGCGAAAGCCAACCGAGGTCTTCGCGGCTGCCGCCGCGGCCACAGAACTCCGGGCCGGGAGCCTATTCCTCGTCCTTCACCTTGTGCTGGCTGGTCAGCTGCTGCTGCACGTTGGGTGGCACGATCTCGTAGTGCGACAGCGCCAGCGAATAGCTGCCCTGGCCGGCGGTCATGGCGTTGAGGCGGTTCTGGTAGTCGGTCAGCTCGGCCATCGGCGCCTGGCCGTTCACGGTGAGCGTGCCGAGCTTGCCGCTGTCGGTGCCGCTGACCATGCCGCGGCGTGAGGACAGGTCGCCGGTGATGGCGCCCATGGCGCTTTCGGGCGCGGTGATCTGCACCCGCGCGATCGGCTCCAGCACCACCGGCCCGGCCTCGCGGATCGCCACCTGGAACGCCTTCTTGCCGGCGGTGACGAAGGCGATCTCCTTGCTGTCGACCGGGTGGTGCTTGCCGTCGTGCACGATCACGCGCACGTCCTGCACCGGGTAGCCGGCGATCACGCCCTCGGCCAGCGCCTCGCGCACGCCTTTCTCGACCGCCGGCATGAACTGGCCCGGAATGGTGCCGCCCTTGACCTGGTCGAGGAACTCGAAGCCGGCGCCGCGCGGCAGCGGCTCGATGCGCAGGTGCACCTCGCCGAACTGGCCGGCGCCGCCGCTCTGCTTCTTGTGGCGATACTGGGCGGCGGCGTTCTGGGTGATGGTCTCGCGGTAGGCGATGCGCGGCGGCCGGGTGTCGACCTCGAACTTGTGCACCTCGCGCAGGCGCTCCAGCAGCACGCGCAGGTGCAACTCGCCGAGGCCGCGGACGATGGTCTCGTTGGTCGCCGGCACGTGCTCCAGCGCCAGGCACGGGTCCTCGGCCACCAGCTTGTTCATGATCTCCCACATGCGCTGCTCGTCGCCGCGCCGCTTCGGGCTGATGGCGATGCCGTGCACCGGCACCGGGAACGGCAGTGCCTTGAGATGGATGTGGCTGTCCTCGGCGGCGTCGTGCAGCACGGCGTCGTAGTGCAGCTCGTCGATCTTGCCGATGGCACAGATGTCGCCCGGGCCCGCCGCCTGCACCTCGGCGTGCTCCTTGCCCTGCTGGAAGTACAGGTGGCCGACCTTGAAGGGCTTGCGCCCGTCGCCGACGTAGAGCTGGGTGCCGGGCCGGATGGTGCCCTGGTGCACGCGCACGAAGCCGAGCTTGCCGACGTAGGGGTCGATGCTGATCTTGAACACCTGCGCCAGCACATGGGCGGCCGCATCGGGCTCGGCGTGCATCAGCTCGGCGGCCTCGCCCTCGCCACGGAAGAAGTCGGGCGGGTTGCCCTCGGTCGGGTTGGCCAGCAGCTTGCTGATGATGTCGAGCAGCTCGGGCACGCCGGCGCCGCTGCGCGCCGAGACGAAGCAGACCGGGATCAGGTGGCCCTCGCGCAGTGCCTGCTGCAGCGGCGCGTGCAGCTCGCCGGCATCGATGTCGCCTTCGTTCAGGTAGCGGTCGACGAAGTCGCCGTCGACCTCCACCACCTGTTCGACCAGCGCCTGGTGCGCCTCGGCGACGGCGCCGAAGTCGCTGTGGCCCGTGCGGTTGTAGAAGCAGTCGACCACCTGGCTGGCGCCGGCGTCCGGCAGGTTGAGCGGCAGGCATTCCTTGCCGAACGCGGCCTGGATGTCGGCCAGCAGGCCGGGCAGGTCGGCCCCTTCGGCATCGATCTTGTTGACGATGACCAGACGGTCCAGCTCCTGCCCGGTGGCGTAGTCCATCATGCGCCGCGCCATCGGCTCGATGCCGGCGGCGGCGTTGATGACGATGGCGGCGGTTTCCACCGCCTCCAGCGCCGGCAGGCTCTGGCCGATGAAGTCGAGCGCGCCCGGGGTGTCGATCAGGTGGATGCGGCAGCCGTCATGCGACAGGTGCATCGCCGACGATTGCAGCGAATGCCGGCCCTTGATCTCCAGCGGGTCATGGTCGCTCACGGTATTGCCGCGCTCGACGCTGCCGGGCGCACCGATGACGCCGGCCTGGTGCAGCAGCGCCTCGGCCAGCGTGGTCTTGCCGGCGGCGGCTGGCCCGACCAGGGCCAGCGTGCGGATGTGGGTGACAGGGAGGGCGGCGTCGGTGCTGGGCTGCGGCATGGTGGGCTTCCTGTTGTTGGCCGATGGCATCCGCCGCCGCGCACATCGTGCGCCATGCCACGGATGTGCGGATCATTCTAGGGCGCTTGCGCCGGCCGCCCATCCGGGTTGTCCTGCGCCAGCCCTTATTTCTTCTCCCTCGGCACCCGGCCCATCAGGTAGAACTCGGGGTTCGGCATCATGGAGCTGAACGAGGCGATGCGGTTCGACAGGCCGAAGAAGGCGGTGATGGCGGCGATGTCCCAGATGTCCTCGTCGTCGAAGCCATGCGCGTGCAGCGCCGCGAAGTCGTCGTCGCCGATCTCGTGCGAGCGCTCGCACACCTTCATGGCGAAGTCGAGCATGGCGCGCTGGCGCTCGCTGATCTCGGCCTTGCGGTAGTTGACCGCCACCTGGTCGGCCACCAGCGGCTTCTTCTCGTAGATGCGCAGCAGCGCGCCGTGCGCCACCACGCAGTACAGGCACTGGTTGGCGGCGCTGGTGGTGGTGACGATCATCTCGCGATCGCCCTTGCTCAGGTTGCTCTTGCGGCCGGCGCTCTCGGGCTCCATCAGCGCGTCGTGGTAGGCGAAGAAGGCGCGCCACTCGGCCGGACGGCGCGCCAGCGCCAGGAACACGTTGGGCACGAAACCGGCCTTGGACTGCACCTCGAGCACCTTGGCCTTGATGTCCTCGGGCAGCTCGTTGAGGTCGGCGAACGGATAGCGGCTCATGCGAAGTCTCCTTGGGATGGATGGTGTCGCGGACGATTATGCTGTGCGCGCATCACCAACCAAGGAGCCAAGGCCATGCAGCAACCCGATGATCCGCAGTTCCAGGCCGGCCTGAAGACGCGCCGCGAAGTCCTGGGCGACGACTACGTCGAGCGTGCGCTGGCGGGCGCCACCGACTTCACCTGGCCGCTGCAGGAGCACGTGACGCGCAACTGCTGGGGCGCCGTGTGGCAGCGGCCGGGGCTCGACAAGCGCACGCGCAGCCTGATCACGCTGGCGATCCTGACCGCGCTGGGCAAGCAGCACGAGCTCAAGGGCCACGTGCGCGGTGCGCTCAACAACGGCGCCAGCACCGAGGACATCCAGGAAGTGCTGCTGCATGCCAGCATCTACTGCGGCGTGCCGGCGGCGGTGGAGGCGTTCCGCAGCGCGGCGGAAGTGGTGGACGCGCTGCCGCGCGGCTGATCTGCACGTGCGAGGCCCTGGGCGAGCGTGCCGTCGCCCGTCTACGGTGCCCGATGCGCGTTTTGCTGGGCCGGTCGCCGCCGACCGGCACCTGACCTGCCTCGCTTGACTCGCGTGCGCAGCCGCCGTGCGGGCTGCGCTTTCCAGGGTGCCGACAGCTCCGTAACACCCGGGCGGCTCGGCCGTGCCCGGCCCATGAGCGCCACGAAGTCTCCCGCTCGTGTGATCAAGCCCGGCAAAAGCTGACACAAGTCAAACAAAGCCAAGATGCCGCGCCTTAACACGGACTTGTCACCGTTTGCAAGTAGCCAAACGTAATACCTTTGACAAGAATGAGGTTATGTATGTAAGCCGACCGAAAGGAGATGGGCATGGACCGAGTTGGTAGGCGTCGCTTGACGCTCTTGCTGGCACCGCTGCTGTTGTTGGGCGGCTTGCTGCTTTCATGGCTCACGCAGGGCACGGGAGTCGTGCGTGATGATCCGCAGCGCAATATCTCCGTGCCCAAGACCTTGTCGGTACCGTTGCAGGTGCGCGCGGCCTACAACGCCGAGCGCTTCTTCATCAGCTACCGCTGGCCGGCCGATCGGCCTGGCCTGTTCCATGACGTGCTGGTGTACGAGGGCGGCAAGTGGGTGACCAAGGGCAAGGCGGTGCCGGGTTCGCAGCCCGACGGCATGCACGAGGACCGCGTGGCCATGATGCTCGACGACGGCAGCGTGCCTGAGTTCGCGCGCTACGGCGGCTACATCACGGTGGGCGACGGCATCCTGACCTTCACCAACGAGGCCAGCGGGGATGCGGTCAAGGAGCACCCGTACCTGGGCAAGAAGCTCAAGCAGGAAGAGGTCAGCAAGTCGCTGCCTGACACGCGCAGCGACATCAACGACTGGGCCAGCCTGCAGCCGGAAGACAAGCTCATG
>NZ_DAOMOQ010000002.1:0-162881 GCF_035444425.1 Ottowia sp.
GCAGCTCGGCCCAGTCGGCGGTCATGAAGTCGCTGGTCTGCACGGCGCGCAGGGCCACGACGTAGTCGTAGGTGCGGCCGTCGCCCATGACGCCGACGCTCTTGACAGGCAGGAATACGGTGAAAGCCTGGCTGGTCAGGTCGTACCAACTCTTCTGCGAATGCGGCTCGATGGTCGAGCGCAGTTCCTCGATGAAGATGGCGTCGGCCTTGCGCAGCAGGTCAGCGTATTCCTTCTTCACCTCACCCAGGATGCGCACGCCCAGGCCCGGGCCTGGGAACGGATGGCGGTACACCATGTCGTGCGGCAGGCCGAGCGCGACGCCGAGTTCGCGCACCTCGTCCTTGAACAGGTCGCGCAGCGGCTCCAGCAGCTTCAGGCCGAGCTGCTCAGGCAGGCCGCCGACGTTGTGGTGGCTCTTGATGACCACTGCCTTCTTGGATTTGGCACCGCCGGATTCGATGACATCGGGGTAGATCGTGCCCTGCGCCAGAAAGGTCGCCCCCTTGTGGCCGGCGCCGCTGGCCTTGAGCTTCTCGGCCTCGGCCTTGAACACGTCGACGAACAGGCGGCCGATGGTCTTGCGCTTCTGCTCGGGATCAATCACGCCGGCCAGCGCATTCAGGAACAGCTCGCTGGCGTCGACGCGCACAACGCGAGCGTGCAGCTTGCCGGCAAACATGTCCATCACCATGTCGCCCTCGTTCAGGCGCAGCAGGCCATGGTCGACGAACACGCAGGTGAGCTGGTCGCCGATGGCGCGGTGGATCAGCGCCGCGGCCACCGACGAATCGACGCCGCCCGACAGGCCGAGGATCACTTCCTCGTCGCCGACCTGGGCGCGGATCGCGGCCACGGCCTCCTCAACGTGCTCCTGCATCACCCAGTCGGCCCGCGCACCGCAGATGTCGAGCACGAAACGGTTCAGAAGCGCCCTGCCCTGCACCGTGTGCGTGACCTCGGGGTGGAACTGCACACCGTAGAAGCGGCGCTCCTCGTCGGCCATGCCGGCAATCGGGCAGCTCGGCGTACTGGCCATCAGCTTGAAGCCAGGTGGCAGCTCGCTGACCTTGTCGCCGTGGCTCATCCACACCTTCAGCATGCCGTGGCCTTCGGGCGTGGTGAAGTCGGCGATGCCCTTGAGCAGTGCCGTGTGGCCGCGCGCGCGCACCTCGGCATAGCCGAATTCGCGCTGGTGTCCAGCCTCCACCTGGCCGCCGAGCTGCTGCGCCATGGTCTGCATGCCGTAGCAGATGCCGAGCACCGGCACGCCGAGTTCGAACACGGCCTGCGGCACGTGGTCATCGACCTCGTACACGCTGGCATGGCTGCCCGACAGGATGACGCCCTTCAGCGCGCCGTCGGCCGCCTGCTCGCGCACCCAGTCGTCGCTCATGTCGCAGGGATGCACCTCGCAGTACACGTGCGCCTCGCGCACCCGGCGGGCGATGAGTTGGGTGACCTGGGAGCCGAAATCGAGGATGAGGATCTTGTCGTGGGCCATGGTTTCAATCGAGGCGACCGAGCAGCAGGTATTCGAGCAACGCCTTTTGCACGTGCATGCGGTTCTCGGCCTCGTCCCAGACCACCGACTGCGGGCCGTCGATGACCTCGGCGGTGACTTCCTCGCCACGGTGCGCCGGCAGGCAGTGCATGAACAGCGCGTCGGGCCTCGCCGCAGCCATCATGTCGGCGTCGACGCACCACTCGGCGAAGGCCTTGCGGCGCGCCTCGTTCTCGGCCTCGTAGCCCATGCTGGTCCAGACGTCGGTGGTCACCAGGTCGGCGCCGGCACAGGCTTCGCGCGGGTCGGCGAAGCTCTGCCAGCCCTTGGCGGGCGCGCCGTTCAGCGTGGCGAGTTGGCTGTCGACCTCATAGCCGCGCGGCGTGCTCACGCGCAGTTCGAAATCGAGCAGCGAGGCGGCCTGGGCCCAGGTATTGGCCATGTTGTTGCCATCGCCGATCCAGGCCACCGTCTTGCCCGCGATCGAGCCGCGGTGCTCGATGTAGGTGAAGACGTCGGCCAGGATCTGGCATGGGTGGTATTCGTTGGTCAGGCCGTTGATCACCGGCACGCGCGAGAACTCGGCGAAGCGCGCGATGCGCGCCTGCTCGAAGGTGCGGATCATCACGATGTCGGTCATGCGGCTGATCACGCGCGCCGTATCCTCGATCGGCTCGCTGCGGCCGAGCTGGCTGTCGCCGCTGGTCAGGTGCACCACCGAACCGCCCATCTGGTACATGCCGGCCTCGAAACTCACGCGCGTGCGCGTGCTGGCCTTCTCGAAGATCATGGCCAGCGTGCGGTCGTGCAGCGTGTGGTGCTTCTCGTAGGCCTTGAACTTGCGCTTGATCAGCGCGGCACGCTGCAGCAGGTACGCGTATTCCTCGGCCGTGAAGTCGGCGAATTGCAGGTAATGCTTGATCGGCGCGCTCATGGTGGGGCTCACTCGTTCAGGAAGGCCTCGATCAGCGGCACCAGGATCGACACCATCTCGTCGGCCTCGGTCTCGCTCAGAATCAGCGGCGGCACCAGCCGGATCACGCTGTCGGCGGTGACCGAGATCAGCAGCCCAGCGTCGGCGGCGCGCTGCACCAGCACGCCGCAGGGCTTGGCCAGGTCGATGCCCAGCATCAGGCCTTGGCCGCGCACCTCCTTGACGCCGGCGTTGCCGGCCAGCGCCTTCTCGAACGCGCCCTTGAGGTGCGCGCCGACCCGGGCCGCGTTGTCCAGCAGGCCTTCCTCTTCCATGATGCGGATGGTCTCGACGCCCGCGCGCATGGCCAGCGGATTGCCGCCGAAGGTGGTGCCATGGTTGCCGGGCTGGAAGATGTTAGCCGCCTTCGGCCCGGCGACCACGGCGCCGATCGGCACGCCCGAGCCCAGGCCCTTGGCCAGTGGCATCACATCGGGCACGATGCCGGCCCACTGGTGCGCGAACCACTTGCCGGTGCGGCCCATGCCGCACTGCACCTCGTCGATCATCATCAGCCAGTCGCGCTCGTCGCACAGCTTGCGCACCGCCTGCAGGTAGTCGATGCGCATCGGGTTGACGCCGCCCTCGCCCTGGATGGTCTCGAAGAACACCGCCACCACGTTCGGGTTGCCCTCGGTGGCTTGCTTGAGCGCCTCGATGTCGTTCAGTGGCACGCGGATGAAGCCATCCACCAGCGGACCGAAGCCCTGCTGGATCTTCGGGTTGCCGGTGGCGCTGAGCGTGGCGATGCTGCGGCCGTGGAAGGCCTTCTCGTAGACCACGATCTCGGGCCGCTCGATGCCCTTGTCGTGGCCGAACTTGCGCGCCAGCTTCAGCGCCGCCTCGTTGGCCTCCAGACCGGTGCAGCAGAAGAACACGTTGGTCATGCCGGCCAGTTCGCTCAGCTTGGCTGCCAGCTTCTCGGCATTGGGCACGTGGTAGTAGTTGCTGGTGTGGATCAGCTTGCCGATCTGCTCCTGCAGTGCCGGCACCAGCTTCGGATGCGCGTGACCGAGCGTGTTCACCGCGATGCCGCCCAGGCCGTCGAGGTAGCTCTTGCCGTTGACGTCCCACACCCGGCAGCCCTGGCCGCGCTCCATCGCGATCGGCAGGCGGGCGTAGGTGTTCATCGTGTGCGGCGAGGCGGCTTCGATGTGCGCGGTCACGGCAGGCTCCTGTCAGGAAAGCAAAAAAGAATCGGGCCAACGCGGCCCGTTGAGTCTGCATTCTAGGCCCTGCCCGCAGCGCCTTTGTTGCGATCTCGGCATCGCTGTCATGCGCAGGTCATACGGCTTCAGTCTTATATAAGATATAATTCTTGGCTGCCTGATGCATGCGGCATTCGGCGTGCGATGTCGAGGAGTTAGCGCAGACAATGACGGCGGCCACACCCTCCAGTGACCAGGTCTTCATCCGCGGCGTCACGCGCGACGGGCGTACCTTCCGCCCGAGCGACTGGGCCGAGCGCTTGGCCGGCGTGATGGCGCAGTTCCGGCCCGGCGGCGCGGCCGGCCCCGGCAGCCACATCCGCTACTCACCCTGGTGCGTGCCAACCACGCTCGACGGCGCCAAGTGCGTGGTGGTCAACCGCGCACTGCGCAACCACGAACCGATGGCCTGGGACTTCGTGATGAACTTCGCCAGGGACAACGAACTGCAGGTAATCGAGGCCTGCCTGCTGCCCGAGCCCGGCGCGCGCTGACCCGGATCCCGCACGACACCCATGAAAAAACCGCCCGAAGGCGGTTTTCTCGATTCTGCGGACAGCGCACCCTGAACAAACGGCGCGGGCGGATTCGGTATCGAACGCCGCTCGCGGGCGGGTTTGCCTGATCAGCCGATCAGGCGGCGGCTTGCGCCTGGGCCAGCGCCTTGACCTTGGCCGACAGGCGGCTCTTGTCACGGGCGGCTTTGTTCTTGTGGAAGATGCCCTTGTCGGCGATGGTGTCGACCACCGACTGCATCAGGGCAAAGGCGCTTTGTGCCTTCTCCTTGTCACCGGCGAGAACGGCTTTCTCGACGTTCTTCACCGAGGTGCGGTATTTCGAGCGCAGCGAGGTGTTCGCGGCATTGAGTTTCACGTTCTGGCGTGCGCGCTTGCGCCCCGACGCCAGGCGTGGGTTCTTTTTCTTCGGCTTTCCAGCGGCCATTGAAGTATTCCTTTGAGGTTTGCGGATGTTGTCGGCAGAACCGCGCATTCTACTCTTTGCCGGCCGATCTGGCCAGGGGCCGGCGCACGACCGGGCGCGGGGACTACACTCACGCCCCAGTCGAAAGCCCTTGCGCCCCGTTTCGTGAGCCTGTTCAAAGCCGCTTCCACCGTATCCCTGCTGACGCTGGCCTCGCGCATCACGGGGCTGGTGCGCGACCTGCTGATGGCCTCGGCCTTCGGTGTCAGCGGGCTGACCGACGCCTTCAACGTCGCCTTCCGCATCCCCAACCTGCTGCGGCGGCTGTTCGGCGAGGGCGCGTTCAGCCAGGCTTTCGTGCCAGTGCTGGCCTCGAGCAAGGCGCGCGACGGCGACGAGGCCACCAGGCGGCTGATCGACGCCGTCGGCACCGCGCTGACCTGGGTGCTGGTGCTGACCAGCATCGTCGGCGTGATCGCGGCGCCGCTGCTGGTGCTGGCGCTGGCCAGCGGCCTGGACGCCAGCAGTTTCGACGCCGCCGTGCTGATGACGCGCTGGATGTTCCCCTACATCGCCTGCATGTCGCTGGTGGCGTTCTCGGCCGGCATCCTGAACACCTGGAAGCATTTCGCCCTGCCGGCGGCGACGCCGGTGCTGCTCAACATCTCGATGATCGTGGCGGCCTGGCTGGGCGCGCCCTGGTTCGAGCGGCTCGGCATCGAGTCGATCTACGTGATGGCGCTGGGCGTGATGGTGGGCGGCGTGCTGCAGCTGGGCGTGCAGATCCCGGCGCTGCACAAGCGCGGGCTGCTGCCGCGCATCGGCGCCAGCTGGAGTCGGATCCGCGCCGCGTGGCGCGACGCCGGCGTGCGCCAGGTGCTGTCGCTGATGCTGCCGGCGCTGCTGGGCGTCGGCGTGGCGCAGCTTTCGCTGCTGATCAACACCCAGATCGCCTCCTACCTGGCGGCCGGCAGCGTGACCTGGGTCTGGTATGCCGACCGGCTGATGGAGTTTCCCACCGCACTGCTCGGCGTGGCGCTGGGCGTGGTGTTGACGCCACAACTCGCCGCCGCGCGCGCCAGCGGCGACGACGCGCGCTATTCACAGATGCTCGACTGGGGCCTGCGTCTGGTGCTGCTGCTGGCGCTGCCCTGCGCCGCCGCGCTGCTGACCTTCGCCACACCGCTGATCGCCACCCTGTTCCACCACGGCCTGTTCTCGGCCGACGACGTCGAGCGTTCGGCGCTGGCGCTGGCCTTCTACGGCATCGGCCTGCTGGGGCTGGTGGCGGTGAAGGTGCTGGCGCCGGGCTACTACGCCAGCCTGGACATCCGCACGCCGGTCAAGATCGCAATCGTGGTGCTGGTCATCACGCAGTTGTTCAACGCCCTCTTCGTGCCGTTTCTGCAACATGCGGCGCTGACACTGTCGATCGGACTCGGTGGCCTGATCAACGCGCTGTGGCTGCTGCGCGGCCTGATCCGGCGCGGCAGCTACCGGCCGCACGTCGGCTGGGGCGTGTTCGGCGCCCAGGTGGTCGGCGCCACGCTGCTGATGAGTGCCTTCCTGGTCTGGGGCTCGCGCAGCTTCGACTGGATCGGCACCGCCGCGCTGCCACGCGCCGGCCTGCTGGGGCTGCTGGTGACGGGCGCCGCCGCAGTCTACTTTGGCGCCCTTCTGGTGTCCGGGCTTAATCTGCGTCAATTGTTGCGGCGCTAAGACGGCACAACAGCGGTTGTTCCGCATTGACGCCGGCGGCCGGGCGGCCTACAACAGCGGCCATGAAGCTGGATCTGTCCACGCCGACCCCGCTGGCCTATTTCGCCGCTCTGGTACAGGCCGACGAGCGCCTGCCGCTGCTCGAGGCTGCGGCCAGCCTGGCGCAGGACGAGTATCCGGGCCTGGACGTGCAGCAGGTGCTGGCCGATACCGACCGACTGATGGTGCGTCTGAAGCGCCGCGTGGCGCCCGGCGCCAGCTCCATGGATCGGCTGCAGACCCTGAACCAGTTCTTCTTCGGCGACCTGGGTTTCGCCGGCAACGTCAACGACTACTACAACCCGGACAACAGCTACCTGCACGTGGTGCTGAACACCCGCCGCGGCATCCCGATCTCGCTCGCCGTGCTGTGGCTGGAGCTGGCCCAGGGCCTGACGCTGCAGGCCGAAGGCGTGAGCTTTCCGGGTCACTTCCTGGTCCAGGTCAAGCTGGGCGACGGTCGCGTGGTGGTGGATCCGTTCACCGGCACCTCGCTGAGCCGCGAGGAACTGCTGGAGCGCATCGAGGCCTTCCAGCCCAAGGGGGTCAGCGCCATGGGCGGCGAGGTGCCGCTGGCGCTGTACCTGCAGCCGGCCGGCGCGCGCCGCATCCTGTCGCGCATGCTGCACAACCTGCAGGAAATCCACCGCACGCAGAAGGACTGGGCGCGTTTCGTCGCCGTGCAGGACCGGCTGGTCACGCTGCTGCCGCGCGCCTGGGAGGAATACCGCGACCGCGGCCTGGCGCTGGCCGAGCTGGGCGAGCGCGAACGCGCGCGCGCCGACCTGCGCCTGTACCTGCGCGAAGCCACCGACGCCGCCGACCGCGCGCTGATGGCGGATCGGCTGGCCGAGCTCGAGGGCGCGAGCTGAGCCCGGGTTGACCATGTGTGGGAGCGGCGGCAGCCGCGAATGGGCGTTTGCGGTGGAGGCGGCCTCCATTCGCGGCTGCCGCCGCTCCCACAGCCCACACCAAGACATAACGCCCACTCAGGACGCCATCACCACCTCAAGCACCGCCTCGGCCAGCGCCAGGCAGCTCGTCAGCCCCGGCGACTCGATGCCGAACAGGTTGACCAGACCCGCGATGCCGTGCTCGCGCGGCCCCTGGATCACGAAATCGGCCGCCGGCTGGCCCGGGCCGCTGATCTTCGGCCGGATGCCGGCGTAGTCCGGCTGCAGCGCGCCATCGGCCAGGCCGGGCCAGTACTTGCGCACCTCGGCATGGAAGGCGCCGCCGCGCGCCGGATCGACCCGCAGGTCATCCGCCGAAGCCACCCACTCCACATCCGGGCCGAACTTGGCCTGGCCACCAAGATCGAGCGTCAGGTGCACGCCCAGCCCGCCGGGCTCCGGCACCGGGTAGATCAGGTGCGTGAACGGCGCGCGCCCGCTCAGGCTGAAGTAGTTGCCCTTGGCGAAGTACGCGTGCGGCACCAGGCGCGGGTCGAGTCCGCGCGTGCGTGTCGCCAGCAGCGGCGCATGCAGGCCGGCGGCGTTGACCACCAGGCGCGCCTGCAACGCCGTCCCATCCGCCGTGCTCACCCGGATACCGTCCGCGCTGGCAGCGAGCGCCACCACCTCGGCGTGCGTGACCAGCACGGCGCCCGCATGCTCGGCATCACCCAGCAGCGACAGCATCAGGCCATGGCTGTCGACGATGCCGGTCGAGGGCGACAGCAGCGCCGCCTGGCATTCCAGCCGGGGCTCCAGCGCCAGCGCCTGTTCGTGGGTCAACCACTGCAGATCGGCCACGCCATTGGCCGCCGCGCGCGCCTGGATGGCTTGCAGCTCATCGACCTGCGCCGCGCTGGTGGCGACGATCAGCTTGCCGCAGCGCCGGTGCTCGACGCCGCGCTCGGCGCAGTAGTCGTACAGCAGCTGCCTGCCGCGCACGCACAGCCGCGCCTTCAGAGAAGCCTGCGGGTAGTAGATGCCGGCGTGGATGACCTCGCTGTTGCGCGCACTGGTGCCGGTGCCGAAGCTCTCGGCCGCTTCCAGCAGCATCACCTCGCGCCCCTGCAGGGCCAGCGCGCGCGCCACCGCCAGCCCCACCACGCCGGCGCCGATGACGACGGCGTCCACCGCTTCCGCGCTCATGCCTGAACTCCCTGCAGCATGGTGATGGCGTGCTCAGGCCCGGTGCGGCGAGACCTGCGCGCCGCTAGCGCAGCGTGCGCAGCAGCGCGGACCGCGGCGAGAAGCCATGGTTGAGCGGCCCCCGGCCGTGTCCGGTGTTCACCAGCGCGCCTTCCTTGATGGCATCCAGCACGTAGCTGTGCGCCGCCTCGGCGGCCAGCGGCAAGGGCAGTTCCTGGGCCAGGAAGGCGGCCAGCGCCGACGACAGCGTGCAGCCCGCGCCGTGCAGGTTGCCGGTCTCCACGCGCGGCGCCTGCATCACGTGCGGCTCCAGGCCGCGCGCCAGCAGCAGATCGTGCACCTCGGGACCCGGCAGGTGGCCGCCCTTCAGCAGCACGGCGTGCGCACCCATCTGCAGCAGCGCCTGCGCGGCGCCCAGCATGTCGCCGGTATCCTGCACGGGACGGCCCAGCAGCAGCGTGGCTTCGTCCAGGTTGGGCGTGACCAGGCGGGCGCGCGGAAACAGCTCGCTAACCAGCGCCTGCACCGCCGGCGGCTCGATCAGGGGCGCCCCGGTGATCGACACCATCACCGGGTCCAGCACCACGTGCGGCAGCGCATGGCGGTCGATCGCCTGCGCCACCGCGTGCACGATCTCGGGTGAATGCAGCATGCCGATCTTGACCCCGTGCACGCCGATGTCGCCGACCACGGCATCGATCTGCGCCACCAGGAACTCCGGCGGCACCGCGTGGATGGCGCTCACACCCTGGGTGTTCTGCGCCGTCAGCGCGGTGATGGCGCTCATGCCGTAGCAGCCGAGCGCAGCGAAGGTCTTGAGATCGGCCTGGATGCCGGCGCCACCGCCCGAGTCGGAGCCGGCAATCGTCAGGATGCGGACGTATTCCTGCACGCGGTCGGCTTTCTTCATGATCGGCCATCCTCTTTCGGGTACATCGGGTGAGCAGACCCGGGCGTCGCGTTTCAGTGCAACGTGGCTGCCTGCAGCGACGGATGCGGCAGCCGCGGCACCGGCAGGCGCGCGTCGGCGCGGCCGGCTTGCAGCGCAGCTTGCCACAAAGGCAGGCTCAGCGCCGGATCATCGCCCAAACCGCGCACCACGCACACCCCGCTGGCACCGCTGCGCGCCGCCTGACTCAGCTGTTCGGGTTCGAGGATGCCACCGATGGCCACCACCGGCACACCCGCCATGTGCACCCACCAGGCCAGGTTGTCCAGCCCCTGCGGCAGCCAGGGCATGGCCTTGGTCAGCGTCGGCCACACCGGCCCGCAGGCCACGTACCAGGGCGCCAGGGTTCGGGCGCGCGCCAGTTCCCACAGGCTGTGGCTGCTGATGCCCAGCGGCAGGCCGCTGGCCGCCAGGTCGGCACGGCCGGTGGCGCCCAGCGCCAGCAGATCCTCCTGTCCCAGGTGCACGGCCAGACCGCGCGTGTCGCCCGCCGCCAGCTCCGCGGCCAGGCGCCAGTGGTCGTTGACCACCAGCGTGGCGCCGACGGCGCGGCAGGCCGCCAGCGATTCGCTGACCGCATCGCGCAGCGCGGCGTGCCACGCGGGATCGGGCGCGTCGGGCGTCTTGATGCGCAACTGCACGGTCCTCACGCCGGCGGCAACCACCTGGCGCACGCGTTCGGCCGAGTCGACGATGGCGTAGATGCCCAGGTCGGGCTGGGCCGCGGCGACCTGCAGTCCATCTCGGTCGTTCGAGTAGCCGCAACGCCCGGAAATCACCTCATCGCCCCACGACAGGCACGGCAGCAGTGCCGGATCGCCGGCGAACCCGGCCCGCGCCGCCACCGGACCCGCGCCCTGCCCCGCGGCATGGCCATGGCGCAGCGCCTGGGTGGTCGCCATCTTGGCCAGCACCAGCGCATCGGCCGGCACGAAACCCAGTGCCAGCGCGCAGGCGGCGCTGGTGGCGAAGGTGCAGCCGGTGCCATGGCTGTGCGGCGTGTCGATGCGCGGCAGCGCCAGCCAGCCACTGGCGTGCCCGGTATCGATCCAGTCGAGCGAGAGCCCGTGGCTGGCGTGGTCGTCGCCACCGGTGATGGCGACGGCTTGGGCGCCCGCAGCGCGCAGGCCTTGGGCGATGGCCGCAAGGCTTGATACCGCAAGGTCTGCCGGTGAGGTCGCCGCCAGGCGCCGTGCCTCCCGCTCGTTCGGCGTCACGATGGTGGCGCGCGGCAGCAGCCATTCGACGTAGGCACGCAGCACCGCCTCGTCCGCGAAGGCCGCGCCGGTGGACGCGCCCAGCACCGGGTCCACCACCAGCGCCACGCGCGGATCGTGCGCACGCAGCCGGTCGATCCAGCGGGCGACGCGAACAACGTTGTCGGCGCTGCCGAGCAATCCGGTCTTGACCGCTGCGGGCGGCATGTCGTCGAACAGCGCCGCCAGTTGCGCCTCCAGCAGGTCCGGCGCCACCGGCTCGACCCGCGTCACGCCGACCGAGTTCTGCGCCGTGACGGCCACCACGACCGGGCACAGGTGCGCGCCGAAGGCTTCGGCGGCGCGCTGGTCCGCGCTCAGGCCGGCACCACCACCGCTGTCGTTGCCGGCGATGCTCCAGACGATAGGGCGGCGCGGTTCAGTGTCCACCAGCACCCCTGCCGATGGCGCCGCGGCGCGACATGATCCGGCGGCGCATCACGGACGGAACGACCGAAGCACTCGCTTCGTCATCGATGCCGCGCAGCGGCCAAGTCACTGAACGCAGCGAGCTCATCAGCCGCCGATGAGAAACGGATTGCCGGTGACCGGCGTCGTCGCCACCGCGAAGTCCTGCCTGGCCATGACCCCCGCTCGGCGCGCCGCGCGACCGGCCTCGATGGCCTGCCTGAAAGCCGCCGCCATGCCCACCGGGTCGCTGGCCTGGCTGACGGCGCTGTTCAGCAGCACGGCGTCGTAGCCCATCTCCATCGCTTGCGCCGCGTGACTGGGCGCGCCGATGCCGGCATCGATGATCAGCACCACGTCGGGCAGGCGCTCGCGCAGCAGCCGCAGCGCGAACGGGTTGACCAGCCCCTGGCCGGAGCCGATCGGCGCGCCCCAGGGCATCAGCAGCGGGCAGCCGGCGTCCAGCAGGCGCTTGGCTGTGACCAGGTCGTCGGTGCAGTACGGAAACACGGTGAAGCCGTCCTTGACCAGCTGCCGCGCTGCCTCGACCAGCTCGATCGGGTCCGGCTGCAGGGTGTACTCGTCGCCCACCACTTCCAGCTTGACCCAGGGCGTGTCGTACAGCTCGCGCGCCATGTGAGCGAGCTGGATCGCTTCGCGCGCCGTGGTGCAGCCGGCGGTGTTGGGCAGCAGGCGCGCGCCGTGCGCCTTCATGGCGGCGCGGATGATCTCGACGAAGCCGTTGTCGCCGGCCGCCGCCAGCTGGCGTTTCAGCCCCACCGTGATGATCTGCGCGCCCGAGGCGGCAATCGCATCGGCCAGCACCTGCGGTGACGGGTAGCCGGCGGTGCCGAGCAGGAAGCGGCTGTCAAGCTGCACCTCGCCCACCGCCCAGGCGTCCCGATTCTTCTGCAACACGTCGACTCTCGCATTCATGCCATCACCCACCCACGATCGGTTGAAACAGCAGCACCTGGTCACCCTCGAGCAGCACCCGCTCACGCTGGCTGCGCGCCACGAACTCGCCGTTGACCGCCGTGCTGACCCCCTGCTCCTCATGTCCCAGCGCGGCAACCAGTTGCGCTAGCGTCGTGCCCGGTGCCAGCCGATGCGGCTGGCCATCGAGCCGGATGCCGATCTGCGTGCTGGCGGTCGTGTTCATGCGCTCGGCACCTCCGCCAGCGCCGCCGGTGCCAGGCCGTCACACCACCCGGTCTGCCGCAGCGCCTGGTCCACCAGCGCCGGCGCCAGCAGCCAGCCGTGGCGGAACAGACCGTTGATGGTCAGCCGGCGGTCCTGCCACTCCAGCAGCGGGTTGTTGTCCGGCAGCGCGGGACGCAGGTTGACATCCAGCTTCAGGATGCGCGCCTCGGCCAGCGCCGGCAGCACGCTGTGTGCGGCGGCCATCAGTTCGGTGGCGGTGCGCAGGCTGACCGGCGAACGGTCCTCGCTCTCGATCTCGCTGGCGCCCACCAGCACATCGCGCTCGCTACGCGGCACGATGTAGACACGGTGGCGCGGATGCAGCAGGCGCACCGAGCGCGTCAGCCCATGGCCGGGGCAGTCGAGCCAGAGCACCTCGCCACGCACGCCGCGCACCGGCCGGTCCGGCCTGGCACCGACACCGCGCACGTCGACCACGGCATCGAAGACCTGCGTGCGGCCATCGGCCAGGCGCAGGCTGCCGCCCTGTGCGCCGCCGGTGACCGCCTGCACGGTCTGGTTCCAATGCCAGTCCACGTCCTTGGCGCCGGCTTGCAGGGCCAGCATGACGCCGACCGTGTCGATGAAGCCCTCACCCGGCAGTAACCAGGCCTGCGCCGGGCCCTGGATCGCCGGCTCGAGGTCGCGCAGCGCGGCGGCGTCGATCGGCTGCACGCTGTCGACCGGACTCAGGCGCCGCCATTCAGGCGTGGCCATGCCGGCGCGCAGCCGGTCGAGCACGCGCTGCGCCGCGCCCAGATCCGACCGGTGCGCCAGCAGCAGGCTGCCGCGCACCGTGACGTTCGGCGTGCCGGGCAGGGCAGCGGCGATGCGCGGCCACAGCGCCAGCGACTGCCAACCCAGCGCGGCCACCGACGGCTCGGCGTTGTCCAGCTCGGATATCGGGCTCAGCATGCCGGCTGCCGTGAACCCCGTCGCCGTCGGCAGGTAGCGCTCCTGCGCCTGGCTGCGCGGCACGGGCTGTTCGCTGGCCGCCGGGTCGAACACCGACACCCGGTGCCCCGCAAGCGACAGGCGCCAGGCCAGCAGCCGGCCCAGAAGGCCGGCGCCGGCGATACCGATGGTTCGTGAAGCACTCATGGTTCGACTCCGATCCCGGCCGCCACAGGCATGCCTGCGCAAGGCGCGCGTCGGCTATGAGCCTCAGGCTGGTTCGATCGGCACATAGAACTCACCCCCCTTGGCGGCAAACTCCTTCGACTTCTCGTCCATGCCGACCTGCAGCGCCTCCTGCTCGCTCACGCCCAGGGTGGCCGCGTAGTCGCGCACGTCCTGGGTGATCTTCATGGAGCAGAACTTCGGCCCGCACATGCTGCAGAAGTGGGCCGTCTTGCTGCTGTCCTTGGGCAGCGTCTCGTCGTGGAAGTCGCGTGCGGTGTCGGGATCGAGCCCCAGGTTGAACTGGTCTTCCCAGCGGAACTCGAAGCGCGCCTTGCTGACCGCGTCGTCGCGCGCGCGAGCGCTCGGATGCCCCTTGGCTACGTCGGCCGCGTGGGCGGCAATCTTGTAGGCGATGATGCCCTGCTTGACGTCGTCGCGGTTGGGCAGGCCCAGGTGTTCCTTGGGCGTCACGTAGCACAGCATCGCCGTGCCCATCCAGCCGATCATCGCGGCGCCGATGGCCGACGCGATGTGGTCGTAGCCGGGCGAGATGTCGATGGTCAACGGGCCCAGCGTGTAGAACGGCGCCTCGCCGCAGTGTTTGAGCTGCTCGGTCATGTTCTCCTGGATCATGTGCATCGGCACGTGGCCAGGGCCTTCGATCATGGTCTGCACGTCGTGCTTCCAGGCTACTTTAGTCAGCTCGCCCAGCGTGCGCAGTTCGGCAAACTGCGCCTCATCATTGGCATCAGCGGCGCACCCCGGCCGCAGGCCATCGCCCAGGCTGTAGCTGACGTCGTACGCCTTCATGATCTCGCAGATTTCGTCGAAGTGCGTGTAGATGAAGCTTTCCTTGTGGTGTGCGATGCACCACTTGGCCATGATCGAGCCGCCACGGCTGACGATGCCGGTCACGCGCTCGGCGGTCAGGTGGATGAACGGCAGGCGCACGCCGGCGTGGATGGTGAAGTAGTCCACGCCCTGCTCGGCCTGCTCGATCAGCGTGTCGCGGAAGATGTCCCAGGTCAGGTCCTCGGCGATGCCGCCGACCTTCTCCAGCGCCTGGTAGATCGGCACCGTGCCGATCGGCACCGGGCTGTTGCGGATGATCCAGTCGCGCGTGGTGTGGATGTTCTTGCCGGTCGACAGATCCATCACCGTGTCGCCGCCCCAGCGGATCGACCACACCAGCTTCTCGACCTCTTCCTCGATGCTGCTGGTGACGGCCGAGTTGCCGATGTTGGCGTTGATCTTCACGCGGAAATTGCGGCCGATGATCATCGGCTCGCTCTCCGGGTGATTGATGTTGGCCGGAATGATGGCGCGGCCGCGCGCCACCTCGTCGCGCACGAACTCCGGCGTGATGCGCTCGGGAATCTGCGCGCCCATCGGGTTGCCGCGGCGGCGCGCCTCGCGCTTGGGCTGGCCCAGGTACTCGGCCAGCCACTCCATGCGCCCGTTCTCGCGCAGCGCGATGTACTCCATCTCGGGCGTGATGATCCCCTTGCGGGCGTAATGCATCTGCGTCACGTTCGCGCCTGCCTTGGCGCGCCGCGGCTGGCGCTGCAGGCCAGCGGCCTCGCGACGCAACTGCTCGATGCGCTCGCCGTCGCGTCCTTCATGTTTGCCGCCATCGTCCAGGATCTGCGCCAGGCGCCCTTCGTAGCTTTCCGTGTCGCCACGCTCGTCGATCCAGCCCTGGCGCAGCGCCGGCAAGCCGCGCCGGACATCGATGGCCGCCTGCGGGTCGGTGTATGGGCCACTGGTGTCGTACACGCTGACCTGCGTGCCGTTGGTCAGGCGAATGTCGCGCACCGGCACGCGCACATCCGGCCGCGAGCCTTCGAGATAGGCCTTGGTGGAAGCCGGAAACGGCTCGCGCGTCAGCGTGAGCAACTGGGCAAATTTGTCGGGGGCGTTCATCCGCGGTCTCCTGTGGTCTCGTTTCAAGGACTCTCCGGGGCCGCCTGCTGCGCGTTGGCCTGATGAACAGGGAACTGCGCTCTCGGTGCTGCTCTTCCTTACGCCGGTACTAGCCGGATCAAGTTGACGGGTTCGGCTGCATGATTCAGCCGTCTCAGCTCGCTTGCGCGCGCACCCCGGAGTGTGGCGCCCATGATAGCGCCAAATGCGGGTCCGTGCTTGCATCGACCCGCGCCACTTGCCTGGGCGCCTGGCATGCATGCATGCCGTTCGCCAGACCAACGAGCGCGGCCTGCCGTGATCCCGATCGAAACGTTGCTTGCGCAAGCCGAAAAATCCTGGCGATCCTCTTTCCAGAAACCCAAAATCCGGGCTACAATGCAAGGCTTATTCCCCGATAGCTCAGTCGGTAGAGCGACGGACTGTTAATCCGCAGGTCCCTGGTTCGAGCCCAGGTCGGGGAGCCAGCTACACTAAAGAAAGCCCGCTACGGAAACGCTAGCGGGCTTGTTCTTTTTCTAGGCAATGTAGGCCTCTTGTAGGCTTCACGACTGGGTTTTGATGGCCCGCGTGCCATGGGGTGAGATAAGGAGTTCGCCGCCTTTGAATCCGCCGCTGAGGGCCGCGCGGCAAGCCCGGCTCATCGCCAGCTCCGACCACACGATCTGCGCGGCAAAGGGGACGTCCCTAGAATGGGCGGGTCCACTCAGCACCCATCGGAGGCCTCTTCACCATGAAGAAATCGCTTTCGCTGCGCTGCCCGCAGTGCGGCGGCAATGAATTCGTCGATACCGAGCACGTGAACCCGAGCGACACGGTGATTTGTAGCGCGTGCAACGCGTCGATGCTGCTCAGCGACCTTTCGCAGACCCGTGCGGCACAAGAAGCCGAGCGCCGCGCGATCGAGGCATCACGCGCGGCGTACGGCAAGCTGGTCAAGAAGTAACGGCCGTCGCGCGACTTCTCTTCGAGACGGCGCGGGCTGTTCGCACGGTCGTCGTTGGCACCTTGCACGGGCACCAGGCCGCACCACCCTTGAGCGACTTCAATACGGCGCAATGGAGCTTCAGAGGCAACTCCCGCTCATCACAAGCTGCGCGCCGCCCACACCAAGCTGCGCGCTGCCCACACTTGCCCTCAGGCTGAGTCCGCCAGGTCAAACACCGCCATGCTCTCCACATGCGCGGTGTGCGGGAACATGTTGACCACACCGGCTGCGACACAGCGATAGCCCGCCTGGTGCACCAGCAGCCCGGCGTCGCGCGCCAGGGTGGCGGGATTGCAGCTGACGTAGACGATGCGACGCGGCGGTTGCCAGGTATCGTGGCCCAGCGGCAGCGGATCGGCATCAGCGGCACCGGTGCGCGCCTGGTGGATGGCAGCCAGCGCCTTGACCAGGGCGAAGGCGCCTTCGCGCGGCGGATCGACCAGCCAGCGGTCGGCGGCGCCGACGGCCAGCAGTTGCGCTGCGGTGATGTCGAACAGGTTGCGTGCGACGAGCTCGGTCGGCGCCAGTGCCGGCCATTGGTCGTCGCGGGGCTGGCGCAGGTTCTCGCGCGCACGCACCACCAGCACCTCGCTGCCCTCCACACCCAGCACCCGCCCCGCCTGGGTGGCGATCGGCAGCGTGAAGTTGCCCAGGCCGCAGAACCAGTCGATCACGCGCTCGTCACGGCGGGCGCCCAGCAGTCGCAACGCCCGGCTGACCAGCACGCGGTTGATGTGCGGGTTGACCTGGGTGAAATCGGTCGGCTTGAAAGGCAGGCGCAGGCCGAACTCGGGCAGCGCGTAGCCGAGCTCGGGCCCGCCTTCGTCGAGCAGGTGCGCCGTATCCGGACCCTTGGGCTGCAGCCACCACTGCACGCCGTGCTGGTGGCCAAAGGCGCGCAGCCGGGCGCTATCGGCATCGGACAGCGGCTGCAGGTGGCGCAGCACCAGCGCGGTGACCTCGTCGCCGCAGGCCAGCTCGATCTGCGGGCAGGTGTCGCGCGCGTCCATGCCCATGATGAGCGCGCGCAGCGGCAGCAGCAGCGCGCTGACGTGCGGCGGCAGCACATGGCATTCGCGCATGTCGGCGACGTAGCGGCTCTTGCGCTCGTGGAAGCCGATCAGCACCTCGCCCTTCTTCTGCACGTGGCGCACCGACAGGCGGGCGCGGTAGCGGTAGCCCCAGGCGGGACCCTCGATGGCGCGCAGGATCAGCTCCGGCCTGACCTTGCCCAGGTGCCACAGATTGTCTTCCAGCACGCGCTGCTTGACGGCGACCTGCGCCGACGGCTCCAGGTGCTGCATCTTGCAGCCGCCGCAGGCGCCCTGGTGCAGGCCGAAGTGCGGGCAGCGCGGGCGCACGCGCAGGCTGCTCTCGCGGTGCAGCTCGGTCAGCGTCGCCGCTTCCCAGTGGTTCTTGCGCCGGTGCACGCTGGCCGACACCAATTCGCCCGGCAGCGCGCCATCGATGAACACCACCTTGCCATCCGGCCGGCGGGCGATGCCCTGCGCGTCGAGATCGATCGCATCGACGTGCAGCCAGCCGTCGGGCAGGTCGGCGGCGGCGAGGCCAGGACTGTCGGCTTGTTGAGTCATCGGGACATAGTGCGCTCATGGCACCTGCGGGTGCATCCACTGTTCCCGCGCTGGCGGGAACAACGGCGTCGGAAACGGCAACGGGCGCCCGACCGAGCGCCCGCCGACGAGCCGCAGATCAATCAGCGCGGCGGCAGGTAGCGCGCCGGGTCGACCGGCTTGCCGGAGCGGCGGATCTCGAAATGCAGCTTGACGCGATCGGCGTCGGTCGAGCCCATCTCGGCGATCTTCTGGCCGCGCTTGACGTTCTGGTCCTCCTTCACCAGCAGCGACTGGTTGTGGGCGTAGGCGGTGAGGAAGGTGTTGTTGTGCTTCAGGATGATCAGGTTGCCATAACCGCGCAGGCCGGCACCGGCGTAGACGACGCGGCCGTCGGCGGCGGCCAACACCGGGTCGCCGGCCTTGCCGCCGATCCCCAGGCCCTTGTTCTTGACTTCGTCAAAGCCCGCGACCAGCGTGCCATTGGCGGGCCAGATGAAATCGACATCGTCGGCGCCAGCGGTGGGCGGTGGCGCCGAAGTCGGTGCCGGCGCGGGTGCCGGTGCAACCGCTACGGCCGGCGCCACCGGGGCGACGCCAGGGGTGGTCTGGGTGGCCACCGGCACCGGCGGCTTGGCCGGCGCAGGTGCCGACGCACTGGCCACGGCCGGCGGCACCACGCGCAGAACCTGACCGACCTCGATCAGGTTGGAGTTCTCCAGGTTGTTCCAGCGCGCGATGTCGCGCCAGTTCTGGTTGTGATCACGGGCGATCTGCATCACGGTATCGCCGGCCTTGACGGTGTAGTAACCGGGTTTGCCGGCATTCTCGGCGCCCGGCAGCGTGGCCGGGTCGACGCGTGCGCTAGCGCCTGCGCTGCCACGGTCCTCGACCGGGGCCCGGGTCATGGAAGTGCTGGTGCATCCGGCCAAGGCCGCCACCAGCACCAGCGACATCAGGGTCCAAGACTTGCGACCTGTCAATTGCATAACGAGATTTCCTGTACGCATCAAGCAACCCCGGATTTTAGAGGCACGAAGTTGACGGCTTCCAGAATGGTCTGCTGCACGCCCTGGCGCGACTTGTCGATCACGATCAGCGCCTGCTGCCCAGCGGCCAGCGCCACCGGCGCCACGATGCGTCCGCCGTAGGCGAGCTGGTCGATCCAGGCATCGGGCACGGCCTCGCCGCCGGCGGCCGCGATGATGCCGGCGTAGGGCGCGCCCTTGTCGAAGCCCGCCATGCCGTCGCCCAGGATCAGGTGCACGCTGGCGATGCGCAGCGGCCGCAGGTTGGCGCGCGCCTTCTCGTGCAGCTCGCGCAGGCGCTCGATGCTGTAGACCTCGCTGGCCAGTTGGGCCAGCACCACGGCCTGGTAGCCACAGCCGGTGCCGATGTCGAGCACGCGCCCCAGCCGGCCGTCCGGCCCGCGCAGGCCGCCCTGCAGCAGCAGCTCGACCATGCGCGCGACCACGCTGGGCTTGGAGATGGTCTGGCCCAGGCCGATCGGCAGCGCCGTGTCTTCATAGGCCTGCGGCACCAGCGCGCTGTCGACGAAGCGGTGCCGATCCACCGCGCCCATGGCGCGCAGCACCTGCGGTTCGCTGATGCCGTCAGCGGCCAGCAACTGCACCATGCGGGCGCGCGCCGGAATGGCATCGCGCACCGGTGGCAAGCCGGGCCCGGTGACGCCTGGCACGGTCGGCAGGTCGGCACTGCTCGGGCGGCGCGCCAGCTGCGGACGCGCGACGGCGGGCCTGGAGCCGCCGAGGTCGATGCGCGCCGGAAACCCTGGGCGCTGCGGCGGCGCTGCCATCAGTCGGGCGCTCCGCCCAGCATGTGCTTCAGGCCCTGGGCCCAGAAGGCCAGCGCGTCGTGGTCGGTCAGGTCGACCTTCAGCGGCGTGATCGCGATGTGACCGTCGGCCGTGGCGTGGAAGTCGCTGCCTTCGCCGGCATCGGCCACTGCGCCGGCACCGCCGATCCAGTACATGGTGTCGCCGCGCGGGCTTTGCATGGTGATGACCTTCTCGGCCGAATGCCGGCGACCGAGCCGGCACACCTTGGGTGGCTTGATCTGCTCCAGCGGCAGCGTCGGGATGTTCACGTTCAGCAGCCACGGCGCACCACCTTCGGCCTGGTGCGCGCCGATGCGCTGCACCAGTTCGGCCGCCTTGGCGGCGGCGGCATCGATGTGGGCCCAGCCCTTCTGGATCTGCGAAAACGCGATCGCCGGGATGCCGAACAGATAACCCTCCATCGCCGCGCCCACGGTGCCCGAATAAATGGTGTCGTCGCCCATGTTGGCGCCGTTGTTGATGCCCGAGACCACCAGGTCGGGCCGGTAGCCCAGCAGGCCGGTCAGCGCGATGTGCACGCAGTCGGCCGGCGTGCCGTTGACGTAGCGAAAACCGTTGGCCGCCTGGTACACGTACAGCGGCGCATTCAGCGTCAGCGCGTTGGACTTGGCGCTGTTGTTGTGCTCGGGCGCCACCACCTCGACCTGCACGCCGGGCAGGGCCTGCAGCGCCTCGTGGAGGGCCACGATCCCGGTGGCCTGGTAGCCGTCGTCGTTGCTGAGCAGGATCTTCATCATGAGGGGAAGGCGGATGCAACCGATTGTAGGCTTGCGCTCCGCGCCGGCTGCCGCGTGGGGGCTGGGCGTCGCCCCTGGGACAGGCGCGCTTTCGCCGACGCTTCTATGATCGCCCAGCCCACCCCTTGTACACCGCATAGGAGATCCCTGAATGCACGCCTGGCTCTGCGAAAACCCGATCGGCGTCGACGCGCTCACCTGGAAGGAATTGCCGACGCCGCAGCCGGGCAAGGGCCAGGTGCTGGTTCGCATCCAGGCCGCCAGCCTGAACTTTCCCGACCTGCTGATCGTGCAGAACAAGTACCAGCTGAAGCCGGAACTGCCGTTCGTGCCCGGCGCCGAGTACGCCGGTGTCATCGAGGCGGTCGGCGAAGGTGTCACCGGCCTGCAGGTCGGCCAGGCGGTGGCCTGCCTGGCGGGCACCGGCGGCTTCGGTACCCACACGCTGGCACCAGCCCGGCAATGCCTGCCACTGCCGCCGGGTTTCGACCCGGTTCATGCCGCCGCCTTCACCATGATCTACGGCACCAGTCACCACGCGCTGCTGGACCGTGGCCAGCTCAAGCCCGGCGAGACAGTGCTCGTGCTGGGCGCCGCCGGCGGCGTCGGCATGTCGGCGATCCAGATTGCCAAGCTGGCCGGCGCCCGGGTGATTGCCGCCGCATCGACCGACGAGAAGTGCGATTTCTGCCGGCAACTGGGCGCTGACGAGACCATCAACTACAGCACGCAGGATCTGCGCGAACGGCTGAAGGAACTGACCGGCGGCAAGGGCCCCGACGTGATCTACGACCCGGTCGGCGGTGAGTACACCGAACCGGCGCTGCGCTCGCTGGCCTGGCGTGGCCGGCACCTGGTGATCGGCTTCACGGCCGGCGAGATCCCTGCCATCCGCATCAACCTGCCGCTGGTCAAGGGCACCAGCATCGTCGGCGTGTTCTGGGGCGAGTTCGCCCGCCGCGAGCCACAGGCCAATGCAGCCATGCTGCAGGAGCTGGTGGGCTGGTACATGCAGGGCAAGCTCAAGCCGGCCATCGACACCACCATGCCGATGAGCGAGCTGAAAGCCGCCTACGCGCGCATGGCGTCGCGCCAGGTCAAGGGCAAGCTGGTGCTGGTCAATTCCTGACGGCTGCTTTTCTGTCAGCGCGGCAGCAACCGCCATCAAGCGCTTCGCCGACCGCGCGAACACTTCTTCGCGGCAACCGCCGCCCCCATGGGTTCGGCTGGATCAGCGTGGCCGCTCGCGCCGTTCCCGCGCGCGCCGCTGTTGACGCGATTCCCTGGCGCGTGCGGCAGCCTGCTCCTTGGCGCGGCGCCGTTCGCGCCAGCCGCGCGAAAAATGGCGCCCAAGCAGGAAGCTGCCGACACCGCACAGCACGAACAGGAAGATACCAAGCACGGATGCGTCAAGTCCCCGCATGGCCCTACTCCACCCGCACGATGCCGGTGGGCTTGAAGCCCAGGTCGGCCACCCGGCCCTTGCGCGCACGCGCGGCGCGGGCATTGTTCAGGCTGCGGATCTCGAGCTGCTCCTCGCGCGCCCTGCCGCCGCGACCGATACCGGAAATGCGCACGCTGCGGGTATAGGCCGCTGCACCGGCCAGCGTGTCCTTGGCGTCGAGATCGATCAGGGTCAGGCCGCGGCCGCCTTTTTCCATCAGCTTCAACTCGCCGATCTCGAAGGTCAGGATACGGCCGCCGGTGGACGCGCAGGCGACGTGCGTGGCGGGCGCGACCGCCGCAGCATCGGCTGAAGCGGCGGACGGCGCATCCTGCCCCGTGGCCACCAGCGACGGCCGGCAGACCTGCTCGCCCTTGCCGACGCTGATGAAGGCCTTGCCGCCGCGCTGGCGCGAAAGCATGTGCTCAACGCGCGCCAGGAAACCATAACCACCCGAGCCCGACAACAGCAGGCTCGCCTGCTCCGGACCGGCGAAATAGTGCAGCGGCTGGGTGCCGGCTTCCAGCTCGATCAGGGTGGTGATCGGCTGGCCATCGCCGCGTGCACCAGGCAGGTTGGCCACCGCGACCGAGTACACGCGGCCGTTGCTGCCGAACACCAGTAGTTGATCGACCGTGCGACATTCAAAGGTGCCGTACAGGCCGTCACCGGCCTTGAAGGCGAAGCCGGCGGCGTCGTGGCCGTGGCCATGGCGCGCACGCACCCAACCCTTCTCGCTCACCACCACGGTGACCGGCTCATCCACCACCTTGACTTCGGCCACGGCCTTCTTCTCGGCCTGGATCAGCGTGCGGCGTTCATCGGCGAACTGTTTCGCGTCGGCCTCGATTTCCTTGATCATCAGGCGCCGCAGCGTGGCCGGGCTGCCCAGGATGTCTTCCAGACTGCCCTGCTGCTCGCGCAGCTCCTTCAGTTCCTGCTCGATCCGAATCGCCTCCAGCCGCGCCAGCTGGCGCAGGCGGATGTCGAGGATGTCGTCGGCCTGCCGCTCCGACAGATTGAAGCGCGCGATCAGCGCCGCCTTGGGCTCGTCGCTGCCCCGGATGATGGCGATCACCTCGTCGATGTTCAGCAGCACCAGCTGCCGGCCTTCGAGGATGTGGATGCGGTCCAGCACCTTTTGCAGCCGGTGCTGGCTGCGGCGCGTGATGGTCTGCTGCCGGAACTCGATCCATTCCACCAGCATCTGCCGCAGCGACTTCTGCACCGGCCGGCCGTCGAGGCCGACGCTGGTCAGGTTGATCGGCGCCGAGGTTTCCAGGCTGGTGTGCGCGAGCAAGGTGTTGATCAGCTCGTCCTGCCCGATGCTGCGGCTCTTGGGCTCGAACACCAGGCGCACCGGCGCGTCCTTGCTGGACTCGTCGCGCACCTCGTCCAGCACCGCCAGCACGGTGGCCTTGAGCTGGCCCTGCTCCTGGGTAATGGTCTTCTTGCCGGCCCTGACCTTGGGGTTGGTCAGCTCCTCGATCTGCTCGAGCACCTTCTGCGACGAGGTTCCGGGCGGCAGCTCGGTCACCACCAGCTGCCACTGGCCGCGCGCCAGATCCTCGATCTTCCAGCGCGCGCGCACCTTCAGGCTGCCACGTCCGCTGCGGTAGGCGTCATGGATGTCTTCGGCCGGGCTGATGATCTGGCCGCCGCCGGGGTAGTCGGGGCCGGGCAGCAGCGCGAACAGCTCGTCGTCACCCAGCCGGGGCGACTTGAGCAGCACCACGCAGGCGTCGGCCACCTCGCGCAGGTTGTGGCTGGGAATCTCGGTCGCCAGACCGACCGCGATGCCGCTGGCCCCGTTCAGCAGCGCGAACGGCAGGCGCGCCGGCAACTGGCGCGGCTCCTCCGTGGAGCCGTCGTAGTTCGGCGTGAAGTCGACCGTGCCTTCATCGATCTCGTCCAGCAGCAGGCGGGTGATGCGCGCCAGCCGCGCCTCGGTGTAGCGCATGGCGGCGGCGCCGTCGCCGTCACGGCTGCCGAAGTTTCCCTGGCCGTCGATCAGCGGGTAGCGCTGGCTGAAGTCCTGCGCCATGCGCACCAGCGCGTCGTAGGCGGCGCTGTCGCCGTGCGGGTGGAAGCGCCCCAGCACGTCGCCCACCACGCGCGCCGACTTGACGGGCTTGGCCGGCGTGTTGCCGGCGGGCCCGCTCCAGCCCAGGCCCATGCGCTCCATGGCGTAGAGGATGCGGCGCTGCACCGGTTTCTGGCCGTCGGCGACGTCGGGCAGGGCGCGCCCCTTGACCACCGAGAGCGCGTATTCGAGGTAGGCCCGCTGGGCGTAGGTGGCCAGCGCCAGGTCGTCGTCCGACCCGCCACCGTCCCCGGTCAGGTCGAGGACCGCTTGATCAGTCATGGAAGAAAAACAAGAAGAATGGCAATCAGCCGCCGCTCGCGGTGCCGTCAATGCGCACGTCCGCACCCAGCCGGGGCACGGTGAACAGCACCGGCGTCAGCACGCCGGCAGCCGCATCGGCCACCGGGCCGGCGGAACTCGGCGCAGCGGCCTCCAGCGTCTTGCCGGCACTCGGCAATTCGACCCGCACGCGCCCGCCTACGCGGCCCACAGCCTTGGCGATCGGCTGGGCCGCCATGGCACGGGCATCGGCGACCACGGCCTGCTCGGGCTTGAACACGCTGTACAGGCCCATCACGGTCTTCACATAACCCTGGGTTTCCTTGTATCTCGGGATCTTGTTGCCGGCGCGCTGCACGGCGCCCTCGCCGGCGTTGTAGGCGGCCACCGCAAGCTCCAGCTCGCCCTTGAACAGCTTGATCAGGTAGGCCAGGTAGCGCGCGCCGGCATGGATGTTGGTCTGCGGGTCGGTCAGCTTCTCCTCGACCGAGCGCACCGGCAGCGGGTTGCCCTTGCGGTCCTTGCGGCCTTCCTTGTCGGCCACCACGCCGTACTGCTCGGCCGTGGGTGGCATCAGCTGCATCAGGCCGACCGCGCCCTTGGGCGACACGGCCTCGGGGTTGAAGCCCGATTCGGCCGCGATCACCGCCTTGAGCAGCTCGTAATCGACCTGGTGGGTCTTGGCGGCCGCGCGCATGTGCTTTTGCACCGCCTGGTAGCCCTTGGACCTGTCGATGTTGGCAAACTGCTTGGGCACCACGAAGGCCGGCTCGCCGCTCTTGCCGCTGGCCTTCAGGCCCAGGCGTTCGTCTTTCGCGACCGGCGCCAGCGCGGCGGCATCGCCGGCCAGGTTGAGCCGGGCGACGTCGGCGCCCTTGTAGTACAGCGTGTAGCGCTCATCCACCTGGGTGGCGGCGAAATGCGTGATGCCCTGCGCATCGACGTAGGCCCACAGGTCGGCCTGCGCCGGCAGGTGCGGCAAGGCCAGCGCCAGTGCCAGTGCCGGCCAGCGCAGGCGCGCGGAAAGTCCCTTGAATACGGATGCAGCAGACATGTAGACAGGTCAAACGTCGATTTCCACGGCATCGCCGTGCAGTTCCATGAGCTCGCGTCGCGCTGCGGCTTCGCCCCTGCCCATGAGCTTGGTCATCTCCGCCGCCGTCTGCGAGAAATCGAACGGCCCCAACTGCACGGGCAACAGGCGGCGGGTGTCGGGATTGAGCGTCGTTTCCCACAATTGTTCCGCGCTCATCTCACCCAGACCCTTGAAGCGCGAAATAGTCCATTTTCCTTCAGAAACGCCGTCCTTGCGCAGCTTGTCCAGAATGACGGTCAATTCCCCTTCGTCCAGTGCGTACATTTTGGCGGCCGGCTTCTTGCCGCGCGCCGGCGCGTCGACCCGGAACAGCGGCGGGCGCGCCACGTACACATGGCCGGCCTCGATCAGGCGCGGGAAATGGCGGAAGAACAGGGTCAGCAGCAGCACCTGGATGTGCGAGCCGTCGACGTCGGCATCCGACAGGATGCAGATCTTGCCGTAGCGCAGGTTTGACAGGTCGGCCGCATCGTTCGGACCGTGCGGATCGACGCCGATGGCGACCGAGATGTCGTGGATCTCGGTGTTGGCGAACAGGCGGTCGCGCTCGACTTCCCAGGTGTTGAGCACCTTGCCGCGCAGCGGCAGCACGGCCTGGGTTTCCTTGTCGCGCCCCATCTTGGCGCTGCCGCCGGCCGAATCACCCTCGACCAGGAACACCTCGTTGTCGGCGATGTCGCGGCTCTCGCAATCGGTGAGCTTGCCGGGCAGCACGGCCACGCCGGTGCCCTTGCGCTTTTCCACCTTCTGGCCGGCGCGCTGGCGCGTCTGCGCCGCCTTGATGGCCAACTCGGCCAGCCGCTTGCCGTAGTCGACGTTGGCGTTGAGCCACAACTCCAGCGCCGGGCGCACGAAGTGCGACACCAAGCGCACGGCGTCGCGCGAATTCAGCCGCTCCTTGATCTGGCCTTGGAACTGCGGGTCCAGCACCTTGGCCGACAGCACGTAGCTGGCGCGCGCGAACACGTCCTCGGGCATCAGCTTGACGCCCTTCGGCAGCAGCGCGTGCAACTCGATGAAGCTCTTGACGGCCTGGAACAGGCCATCACGCAGGCCGCTGTCGTGCGTGCCTCCGGCGGTGGTCGGGATCAGGTTGACGTAGCTCTCGCGCACCGGATGGCCTTCCTCGGTGAAGGCCACCGCCCACTCGGCGCCCTCGCCCTCGGCGAAGCTGTCGGAATCCGCGCCAGCGTAGCCCGCGCCCTCGAACAGCGGGATCACGGCATCGGCCGGCAGCGTCTGCTCTAGGTAGTCGCGCAGGCCGCCCTTGTACTGCCAGCTCTGCGTGTCCTTCTTCTTCTCGTCGATCAGCTGCACCGTGACGCCGGGCATCAGCACCGCCTTGCTGCGCAGCAGGTGCACCAGCTCGCCCATGGGCAGCTGCGTCGATTCGAAGTACTTCGGATCCGGCCAGACCCGCACCGTCGTGCCTTGCCGGCGATCACCCTGCACCTGCTTGCGCAGATGCAGCTTCTGCACCACGTCGCCGCCCTCGAAGGCGATGGTGGCGACCATGCCTTCGCGGTGGCTGGCCACTTCCATGCGCTTGCCGAGCGCGTTGGTCACCGACACGCCGACGCCATGCAGGCCACCCGAGAAGTTGTAGGCGCCGCCGTGCCCCTTATCGAACTTGCCGCCGGTGTGCAGGCGCGAAAACACCAGTTCCAGCACCGGCGCCTTCTCGTCGGGGTGCAGGCCGTAGGGAATACCGCGGCCATCGTCCTCGACGCTGACCGAGGCGTCGGCATGCAGGGTGATCCGGATCTTCCTGCCGAAGCCGGCCAGCGCCTCGTCGGCCGAGTTGTCGATCACTTCCTGGATCACGTGCAGCGGGTTGTCGGTGCGCGTGTACATGCCGGGCCGCTGCTTGACCGGCTCCAAGCCTTTGAGCACCCGGATCGAACGCTCGGAATAGCCGCTGTCGGCCATGGTGGATTTCGTTGCCATAACCCTTGATTTTAGGCTTTCCCCCATCCGAAAGCTGGATGAAATCACAGGCCAACCCTCGCCGACCCGGCAAGCGCCACCAAGCCATTCACACGCCGCCCCTATGATGCGCGCCATGCGCACAGCCACGGAAGACCAGCCCCCGCAACCCTCGCCCTGGGTCTGGCGCTGGACACCGCTGGTGCCCCCCGGCGCCAGCGTGCTCGATGTCGCCTGCGGCCGGGGCCGGCACATGCGCTGGTTCAGCCAGCGCGGCTTTGTCGTCACCGGCGTCGACCGAGATCCGCAGGCGCTGGCCGCCGCACGCGCCTGGGGCGAAGTGATCGAGGCCGACATCGAGAACGGGCCCTGGCCACTGGCCGGTCGACGCTTCGGCGTCGTCGTCGTCACCAACTACCTGTGGCGGCCGCTGCTGCCCGCCGTCCTGGCCAGCGTGGCCGAGGGCGGCGTGCTGATCTACGAGACCTTCGCCGCCGGCAACGAGACCGTCGGCCGGCCCGCGCGACCCGACTTCCTACTGCGCACCGGCGAACTGCTGACCGTGTGCACCGGCCCCGAGTGGCGCGTGGTGGCCTTCGAGGACGGATACCTGGCGCAGCCCGAACGCTTCGTGCAGCGCATCGCCGCGGTGCGCCTCGGGTCGTCGGCGCCAACCGCTCCGGAACGTTATCCGCTGTGACGGCTCCAAGCACGGTTGCCGCCTCGCCAGGGCCGGGTCGGCACACTAAAATGAGTGTTTACCGTTTCTCACCACGGAAGTCATGACACCGATTACCGGCAGCATCGTCGCCCTCGCCACCCCCATGCTGGAAGACGGCAGCGTCGACTACCCCACGCTGCGCAAACTGATCGACTGGCACATCGCCGAGGGCACGGACTGCATCTGCGTGGTCGGCACCACCGGCGAGTCCCCCACGGTGGACGTCGAGGAGCATCAGGAAATCATCCGCGTCGCCGTCGAGCAGGCCGCCAAGCGCGTGCCGGTCATGGCCGGCTGCGGCGCCAACTCGACCGCCGAGGCGATCGAGCTGGCGCGCTACGCCAGCAAGGTCGGCGCCGACCTGCAGCTGCAGGTGGTGCCCTACTACAACAAGCCCGCGCAGGAAGGCCTGTACCAGCACTTCAAGGCCATCGCCGAGGCGGTGCCCAACCTGCCCATGGTGCTGTACAACGTACCCGGCCGCACCGTCGCCGACATGCAGCACGACACCGTGCTGCGCCTGGCGCGGGTGCCCGGCATCGTCGGCATCAAGGAAGCCACCGCCAACATCGAACGCGCGCAGTGGCTGATCCGCGAAGTGCCGAAGGACTTTGCCATCTACTCCGGCGACGACGGCACCGCCGTGGCCCTGATGCTGTGCGGCGGCCAGGGCAACATCAGCGTCACCGCCAACATCGCGCCGCGCCTGATGCACGAGTTGTGCGCGGCCGCCGTCGCCGGCGACCGCGACACCGCGATGCAGATCCAGTTCAAGCTGATGCCGGTGCACAAGCAGCTGTTCGTCGAAGCCAACCCGATCCCGGTCAAGTGGGCCATGGCCCGCCTGGGTCTGTGCGGCGGCACCCTGCGCCTGCCGATGACGCCGCTGGCCAAGGCCAACGAGCCGGTGGTGGAGCAGGCCTTGCGTGACAGCGGCCTGCTGTGAGCGTCCATGCCGCCGGCATGGCCAGGCGCCGTGCCCGTCCGACCCGTTTCTGAAGGAATGACCAAGGTGAAGTCGATCCCAAGCTTTCGCATGACCCTGCTCGGCGCCGCCGCGCTGCTGGCACTGGCCGGCTGTTCGGTGCTCGAGCCCGACAAGATCGACTACAAGAGCTCCGGCCGCGGTGTGTCGCTGGAAGTGCCGCCCGACCTGACGCAACTGCCCGGCCAGTCGCGCTACGCCGTCACCGGCGGCAGCGTCACCGCGAGCGGCTACCAGGCCGGGCAGGCCGCCACCGTGGCGGCCGGCGCACCGACGGCCGTCAACACCATCGCGGACGTGCACTTCATGCGCGAGGCCGGCGAGCGCTGGCTGCGCGTGGACCGCCCGGCCGACAAGCTGTGGGGCCCGGTGCGTGATTTCTGGATCGAGAACGGCTTCCTGATGGCGGTCGACCAGGCCAACATGGGGTTGATGGAAACCGACTGGGCCGAGAACCGCGCCAAGATCCCGCAGGACTTCATCCGCAACACGCTCGGCAAGATCTTCGATTCGCTGTATTCCACCGGCGAACGCGACAAGTTCCGCACCCGGCTGGAGCGCAATGCCGCCGGCGGCACCGACATCTTCATCACCCACCGCGGCATGGAGGAGGTGTACTCATCGGCGCGCCGTGACAGCACGATGTGGCAGCCGCGCGCACGCGACCCGGATCTGGAGGCCGAGTTCCTGCGCCGCCTGATGGTGGCGCTCGGCGTCTCGCAAGAGCAGTCCAAGGCCATGCTGGCGGCCGCCGCGGGTGGCAGCCAGCCGGCCGCGGCCCAGGCCCGTGCCGTTGCGCTGCCCGGCGGCGTGCCGGCGGTGCAGTTGGGCGACGATTTCGACCGCGCCTGGCGCCGCGTCGGCCTGGCGCTCGACCGCACCGGCTTCACCGTCGAGGACCGCGACCGCAGCAAGGGTGTCTACTTCGTCCGCTACGTCGATCCGACGCTCGAGAAAAGGGAGCCGGGCTTCTTCGGCAAGCTGTTCGGACGCGGCAGCCAGCAGCTGCCGACCAGCCAGTACCAGATCGCGGTGCGCGGCGAGGGCCAGGGCAGCATCGTCACCGTGACGGATGGCCGCGGCGGCGCGGCGCCTGCCGCCGACGCGCAGCGCATCGTCCAGGTGCTGGCCGACGAGTTGCGCTAAAGCCGCCATGCTGCGGTTTCGCAGCCTGGCCAGCGGCAGCTCGGGCAACGCCACCCTGGTCGAGGCCTTCGACGGCCTACACCACACGCGCGTGCTGATCGACTGCGGCCTGGGCGGTCGCCAGCTCGATGAGCGGCTAGCGCGCGCCGGCGTATCGCCGTCCGAGCTGGACGGCATCTTCATCACCCATGAGCACGGCGACCACGTCGGCTGCGCCGTCAAGGTCGCGGCGCGCTTCGGCATCCCTTTGTGCCTGAGCGCCGGGACGCTGGCGGCGCTGTCGCTCACCGCCCTGCCACCGCTCACGCTGCACCTGGCCAGCGATGGGCAGACGCTGGAAATCCGTGGCCTGCAGATCACCCCGTTCACGGTTCCGCACGATGCGCGTGAACCGCTGCAGCTGCGCTGCAGCGACGGCGACCGCGTGCTCGGCATCCTTACCGATGCCGGCCATGTGACCCCGCATGCGCTCGAAAACCTGGCCGGCGCGCACGCGCTGATGCTGGAAAGCAACCACGACAGCGAGCTGCTGGCGGGCTCGAGCTACCCACCCTTCCTGAAGCGCCGCGTCGCCGGCTCGCACGGTCATCTGAGCAACGTGCAGGCTGCCGCGGCGCTGGCGGCCCTGCACCACGGCGCATTGCGCACCGTGGTTGGCGCCCACCTGAGCGAACGCAACAACCGGCCGGCCCTGGCGCGCGCCGCGCTGGCCGGCGCGCTGGCGTGCGGCATCGACGACATCCTGCTGACCAGCCGAGCCGGCATCGACTGGCTGACGGTCTGAACCTGGCCCGGCCGTCGCCGGCCGCAGCCCGGGCACAAAAAAAGCCACCCGAAGGTGGCCTGCTCATCCGGCCGACCCTGGCATCGCCAGGACGACCGGGTGCCGAATCACTTGGTCGCGTCGGCGGCAGCACCCGCAGCGCTGGCGGCGGCAGCGGCGGCGGTGGCGGCAGCGTCGGCGGCGGCCGCAGCGGCCGAGTCGGCGGCTGCGCCCACGGCGGCACCGGCGGCAGAGGCGGCCTCGGTGGCGGCTTCCTTCACCGCGGTACCGGCATCGGCAGCAGCCTGGCCGGCAGCCGTCGTGGCGGCGCCAGCAGCGGCGGCAGCGTTGGCGGCGGCGGCAGCGGCGCTATCGGCGGCCGATGCGGCGCTGTCGGCAGCGGAGGCGGCCGCCTCGGCGGCAGGCGCCGGGGCCGGCGCGGGTGCCGGCTCTTCCTTCTTGCCGCAGGCGGTCAGGGCGGCGGCGGCAATCAGGGCAGCAAGCAAATGCGTCTTGTTCATTTCAGTGATCCTTGTGGGAGAAATAGAGCGTGTTTCCGGAAAGCATCGGGAGCCCATGCGATGGTGCTCCCGACTGAGAGAAAGCACTCGAACTCTTTCCGCTCAACGGAAAATTATAGCGGCGGGCCCTGCAATCCCAACAAACCCTGATGCATCGGCGCCACAACGGCGCACTATGTCACAGGCCGGACCGGCAGTGTGGGTTCAGGCGCCCCGTTCGTTGGGTTCGGGCAACACCACGGGTTCATCGCGCAGCCAGCCGGCCTGCCGCCACTGGCCCAGCAGCGCGCGCGCGTCGGAGCCCAGGCGACCGAGCTCCGTCGCAGACAGCCGGCGCGTGTCGGCCAGGCGCTGCATCAGGCGCGCATCACGGCCGCTGGCGCGGTAGCCCTCGCCGTTGATGAACACGTGCAGACCGTCGTACATCATGCGGGTACGACGATCCAGCACCACGCCGACGCCATCGTCGGGTGTGTCGCCGCGCACCGCGTCAGCCCGCTCGAACCAGACATTCGGCTTGGGTTCGGTCAGGGCCTCACCGAGCAGCAGCGCCAGCAGGTCTGGATCCCGCAGCATGCGCTCGAGCCCGTCCCGCGCGAACTCGAACATGGCGCCGGGAATGCGTCCCGGGTGGTCGACCGCGGGCTGCTTCGGGTCGCGGTAGGCGAGATCGCCCAGCATCTCGGGCGCCTCATCGGCCAGGCGCTGCAGCAGTTCCTGCGTCAGTTCGCCGCGCGCCGGTTGGCGAAAACCGATCGAGTAGGTCATGCACTCGCCGACGGCCACGCCATCGTGCGCCCAGCGCAGCGGCAGGTACAGCATGTCGCCGGGTTCCAACACGACTTCCTGCTCCGGCTCGAAGTCGGCCAGGATCTTCAGCGGCAGGCCCTCCACCAGCGCCAGGTTCTTCTGCCGCCCGATACGCCAGCGGCGCCGGCCCTGCGCCTGCAGCAGGAACACGTCGTAGCTGTCGAAGTGCGGGCCGACGCCGCCGCCGTCGCTGGCGTAGCTGATCATCACGTCGTCCAGCCGCGCATCGGGCACGAAGCGGAACTGCTGCATCAGCGCATGCACGCGGGCGTGGTGCAGGTCCACGCCCTGCACCAGCAGCGTCCATTCCGGCTGTGCCAGCGGCGGCAGCGCGCGGCGCTCGAACGGGCCGTGGCGCAGCCGCCAGCCGCCCGGCCCGCTGCTGACCAGGCGCGACTCCACGTCTTCCCCGCTGGCCAACGCGAACAGCGCCGAGCGCGACAGCAGCGGTTCGAAGTGGGGAAGAGCCTGACGCACCAGCAGCGGCTTCTTCTGCCAGTGGCGCCGCATGAATTGGGCCGGGCTCAACCCGGCCAGCAGTTGCAGGGGCTGGTCGATATCCATGGCGCGAGCATACGGGAGCGCCAGGGCAGCGCCCTTGCGATGCGACAATCGCCGCATGGAAATCAGCTCACCCTGCGTGGTCGCACTGACCTGGACACTCAAGGACAGCCTGGGCGACACGCTCGATGAGCTGGATGAACCGGTCGAGTTCCTGGTCGGCGGCGACGATCTGCTGCCGGCGATCGAGCGGGCCCTGCAGGGTCACGAGGCCGGCGCCGTGCTGCACCTCAACCTGGAGCCCGAGGACGCCTTCGGCGACTTCGACGAGCAGCTGGTGTTCCTGGCGCCTCGTCAGGCACTGCCCGAGCATCTGGAAGAAGGCATGCTGATCGAGGCCGCCTCGCTGCCCGCGGGTGCCGTGGAAGGCGTCGCGCCGGATCTGGTGCTGACGATCACCGAGATCTATCCCGAGCACGTGGTGCTGGACGCCAACCACCCGCTGGCCGGCATCGCGCTGCGCCTGCAGCTGAAGGTGGTGCGGGTGCGCGAGGCCGAGGTGGACGAGGTCGGTCGCGGCAGTGCCGGCACCGGCTTCTTCCGGCTGCAACCCGTGGCGCCGGGCAGCGACCAAGTGCACTGAGGCCACATCCAAGAAACAAGAACGGCGCCCTCGGACGCCGTTTCTGTTGGGCAACGCGGAGTATCAGCGGTACAGCTGGTCGCCGTCGGCACGCACGCGGTCGCCGATCTGCACATTGGGCGCCTGCGCGTAGTCGAAGCTGCGCACGCTGCCGTTGTCGAACTGCACCGTGACGCGGTAGTGGTCAACCTGGTTGCGGTTCATGTTCTGCTCTAGCGCCCGGCCGATCAGCGCGCCGCCGACCACGCCCGCCACCGTCGCCGCGGTGCGGCCGGTGCCGCCACCGATCTGGCTGCCCGCCAGGCCACCGACCGCGCCGCCGACCACCGCGCCGGCAATGCCTTGCGATTGACCACCGCGCACATACTCCACGTTGGTGACGCGGCCGTAGTTGGCGTACGCCGGATTGGTCGGGTACGTGGTGGGGTAGCTGGTCGGGTAGGTGCTGCCGACCGGTTGCTGACCCGGCACCGCACAGGCGGCCAGGGCCACCGTGGCCGCGGCGACGGCAAGCGAAGAAAGCAGACGTTGGGGGGTTCGCATATTGATTCTCCTAAGACGGCGCCTCGAGCCGGCACCTTGAGCATTTAACGCCTCAGACCCCGATTGAACCGACAGGCGCGAGGTAAAGACAGCCCACATGAACGCTTCAGGCTGTAAGCCGGCGGCCGCCGCGCCTGTCGGAGCCAGCCTACGCATCCCCCAGCGGTCAGCCGCGCCCGGTCGATCCGTAACCACCGTCACCGCGCACGCTGGCCGGAAACTCGTCGACCAGATTGAAGCTGGCCTGCACCACCGGCACGATCACCAGCTGGGCGATGCGCTCCATCGGCTCGATGGTGAAGGCCTGGTCGCTGCGGTTCCAGGCGCTGACCATCAACTGGCCCTGGTAATCGCTGTCGATCAGGCCGACCAGGTTGCCCAGCACGATGCCGTGCTTGTGACCCAGGCCCGAGCGCGGCAGGATCAGCGCCGCGTAGCCGGGATCGGCCAGGTGGATCGCCATGCCGGTCGGCACCAGCTGCCAGGCGTTGGGTGCGAGCGTGAGCGGCGCATCGAGGCAGGCGCGCAGATCCAACCCCGCGCTGCCCGGCGTGGCGTAGGCCGGCATCTGGGCGCGCAGACGTTCATCGAGGACCTTGACGTCGAGCTTCATGCGTCCAGGCCCGACACGCGGCGCGCGATCTCGGCCACCAGCTGCTGCGCCAGCACGCGCTTGCTGGCCTGCGGCAACTCCATCACGCCTTCGTCGTCGACCAGCAGCAAGGCGTTGTCGTCCCTGCCGAAGGTGGCCGGACCGATATTGGCGACCAACAGCGGCACGCCCTTGCGCACGCGCTTGGCCTGCGCGTTGGCCTTCAGGTTCTCGCTCTCGGCAGCGAAGCCGACGCAGAACAGGTCGCCGGCCTGGGCGCGCGGCGAATGCGCGATCTCGGCCAGGATGTCCGGGTTCTCGACGAAGGCCAGCTGCGGTACCTCGCCCGAACCGTCCTTCTTGATCTTCTGCTCGGCCGCGCTGGCCGGCCGCCAGTCGGCCACCGCCGCGGTGGCGACGAAGATATCGGCGTCCTCGACCTGAGCGATCGCCGCCGCGTGCATGTCGCGCGCCGACTGCACGTCGATGCGCAGCACGCCGCGCGGCGTCGGCAGATGCACCGGGCCGGCCACCAGGGTGACCTCGGCGCCGGCCTCGCGCGCGGCGCGGGCGACGGCAAAGCCCATCTTGCCGCTGGAATGGTTGGTGATGCCGCGCACCGGGTCGATGGCCTCAAAGGTCGGCCCGGCGGTGATCACCACGCGCTGGCCCAGCAGCGGCTTGGGCGCCAGGAAGGCGATCAGCTCCTCGACCAGTTCGCCCGCCTCCAGCATGCGCCCGTCGCCGAACTCGCCGCAGGCCTGGTCGCCGTGCGCCACGCCCAGCAGGTGGGCGCCGTCGTTGATCACCTGCTGCAGGTTGCGCTGCGTGGCGGGATGCGCCCACATCTCGCGGTTCATGGCCGGGCCCAGCAGCAACGGCACGCGGGCGATCGGGCGCGCCAGGCACAGCAGCGCCAGCAACTCGCCAGCCCGGCCCTGCGCCAACTGGGCGATGAAGTCGGCGCTGGCCGGCGCCACCACGATGGCGTCGGCCTCGCGGCTCAGGTTGATGTGGGCCATGTTGTTGTCCGGCCGCGCGTCCCACTGCGACACGTAGACCGGCCGCCCCGACAGCGCCTGCATCGCCACCGGCGTGATGAACTGGCAGGCGGCCTCGGTCATCACCACCTGCACCGTGGCGCCGGACTTGACCAGCAGCCGGCAGAATTCCGCCGCCTTGAAGCAGGCGGCGCCGCCCGACAGGCCGAGCACGACATGGCGGCCGGCAAGCTCGCCGGCGAACTGGTTGGCATTCATGCCGGCAATGTAGCAAATGGCGGGCACATCGGACCCGGGCTCCTATAATCGGCATTTCCCACCGAGCGAAGGCATGCACCTTCGTCCCTGACATGACCAAATTCGTCTTCGTCACCGGCGGTGTGGTGTCTTCCCTGGGCAAGGGAATCGCCTCGGCCTCGCTGGCTGCGATCCTGGAATCGCGCGGCCTCAAAGTCACCCTGGTCAAGCTGGATCCGTACCTGAACGTCGACCCGGGCACCATGAGCCCGTTCCAGCACGGCGAGGTGTTCGTCACCGACGACGGCGCCGAAACCGACCTCGACCTCGGCCACTACGAGCGCTTCATCACCACCCGCATGAAGCGGGCCAACAACTTCACCACCGGCCAGATCTACAAGAGCGTGCTCGAGAAGGAGCGCCGCGGCGACTACCTCGGCAAGACGGTGCAGGTGATCCCGCACGTCACCAACGAGATCCAGGACTTCATCCGGCGTGGCGCCGGTGTCGGCAGTGCCAGCGCAGTCGACGTGGCGATCGTCGAGGTCGGCGGCACGGTGGGCGATATCGAGTCGCTGCCCTTCCTGGAGGCGGTGCGCCAGCTCAGCCTGAAGCTGGGTGCCAATCAGAGCGCCTTCGTGCACCTGACCTACCTGCCCTGGATCGCCGCCGCCGGCGAGCTCAAGACCAAGCCGACCCAGCACACGGTGCAGAAGCTGCGCGAGATCGGCATCCAGCCTGATGCCCTGCTGTGCCGCGCCGACCGCACCATTCCGCAGGAGGAGCGCGAGAAGATCAGCCTGTTCACCAATGTGCAGCCCTGGGGCGTGATCAGCATGCCCGACGTCGACAGCATCTACAAGGTGCCGCGCCTGCTGCACGAGCAGGGCCTGGACGGGCTGATCTGCGACAAGCTGCGCCTGAACACGCCGCCGGCCAACCTGAAGCGCTGGGATGCGCTGGTGCAGGAAGTCGACAACCCGCAGCACGAGGTGACGATCGCCATGGTCGGCAAGTACGTCGACCTGTCGGACAGCTACAAGTCGGTCAACGAGGCGCTGCGCCACGCCGGCATCCACAACCACACGCGCGTGGTGATCGAGCACATCGACTCGGAAACCATCGCGCCGGCCTCGGCAGCGCAACTGGCCAAGTACGACGCCATCCTGGTGCCGGGCGGCTTCGGTTCGCGCGGAGTGGAAGGCAAGATCACCGCCGCACGCTACGCACGCGAGCAGAAGGTGCCCTACCTGGGCATCTGCATGGGCATGCAGGTGGCGACGATCGAGTACGCACGCCACGTGGCTGGCCTGGAAGGCGCCAACAGCACCGAGTTCGACCGCGACTGCGCGCACCCGGTGATCGCGCTGATCACCGAATGGAAGGACGCCGACGGCAACATCCAGCAGCGCGACGAGCAGTCCGAACTGGGCGGCACCATGCGCTTGGGCGCGCAGAGCTCCGACGTTTTGCCCGGCACGCTTGCGCACGCGATCTACGGCGACGTGGTGACCGAGCGCCATCGGCATCGCTACGAGGCCAACGTCAACTACCTCGAGCGCCTGCGCGAGGCCGGGCTCGTGATTTCCGCCCTGACGCAGCGCGAGCACCTGACCGAGATCGTCGAGCTGCCGCCGAGCGTGCACCCCTGGTACCTCGGCGTGCAGTTCCACCCCGAATTCAAGAGCACGCCCTGGGACGGGCACCCGCTGTTCAACGACTTCATCAAGGCCGCGCTGGCGCACCAGGCCGCGCGTGCCGGCACAGACGGCGCCAAGATCCTGAAGGCAGTCAAATGAGGCTGTGCGGGTTCGAGGTCGGGCTGGATCAACCGTTCTTTCTCATTGCTGGACCTTGCGTGGTCGAATCCGAGGCCTTGCAGCTGGACGTGGCCGGCCGGCTGAAAGAAATCACGGCCGGCCTCGGCATCCCGTTCATCTTCAAGAGCAGCTACGACAAGGCCAACCGCTCGTCGGGCGCCAGCTTTCGCGGTCCCGGCATGGACCAAGGCCTGCAGATCCTGGCCAAGGTGAAGCGGGAGATCGGCGTGCCGGTGCTGACCGACGTCCACACCGAGGCCGAGATCCCAGCCGTGGCGCAGGTGGTCGACGTGCTGCAGACCCCTGCCTTCCTGTGCCGGCAGACCGACTTCATCCGCGCCGTGGCGCAATCGGGCAAGCCGGTCAACATCAAGAAGGGCCAGTTTCTCAGCCCCCACGACATGAAGAACGTGATCGACAAGGCGCGCGCCGCGGCAGCCGAGAAGGGCCTGCCGACCGATCACTTCATGGCCTGCGAGCGCGGCGCCAGCTTCGGCTACAACAACCTGGTCAGCGACATGCGCAGCCTGGCGATCATGCGCGAGACCGGCGCGCCAGTGGTGTTCGACGCCACCCACTCGGTGCAGCTGCCGGGCGGGCAGGGCACCAGCAGCGGCGGCCAGCGCGAGATGGTGCCGGTGCTGGCGCGCGCCGCCGTCGCCGTCGGCGTGGCCGGCCTGTTCATGGAAACCCATCCCGATCCGGCGCGGGCGCTGAGCGACGGGCCCAACGCGGTACCGCTGCAGCACATGCCCGAGCTGCTGGAAACCCTGCTGGAAATCGACCGCGTCGCCAAGCGCTCCGCCGCCGCCCAAGGCTGGCTGGAACAGCGCATCCAGCACCCTTGATTCCGCCATCCGCTGCGCTCGACCTGTTTCACGCAACCCCATCAATCGCTCACCCATGCCCAGCGCCTACCTGATCGCCGACGCCGACATCACCGATCCCGAGCAATACGCCGAGTACCGCAAGCTGTCGACCGCTGCCATGCAGGCGCACCAGGCCGAAGTCTGCGTGCGTGGCGAGGAGATCGAGGTGCTGGAGGGTGACTGGAATCCGCGCCGCGTCGTGATACTGAAATTCCCCAGCATGGACGCGGCACGGGCATTCTGGAACTCGCCCGAGTACGCACTGGCCAGGCAGGCACGCGAAGGCGCCGCCCACATGCGTATCGTGCTGGCCAAGGGCACATGAGCCCAGGCTTATGAGCCGGATAAGTGTGTGCAGCTACAGTTTGACGCGCGACCGCTGCCAAACCCCATTCATCACCGATCAAGAGGAGAACAGACCCCATGAGTGCCATCGTTGACATCGTCGGCCGCGAAATACTGGACAGCCGCGGCAACCCCACCGTCGAGTGCGACGTGCTGCTGGAGTCCGGCGTGATGGGCCGCGCCGCCGTTCCGAGCGGCGCCTCGACCGGCTCGCGCGAAGCGATCGAGCTGCGCGACGGCGACAAGAAGCGCTACCTCGGCAAGGGCGTGCTGAAGGCGGTCGAGCACATCAACACCGAGATTTCCGAGGCCGTGCTGGGCCTGGACGCCAGCGAGCAGGCCTTCCTCGACAAGACCCTGATCGACCTCGACGGCACCGACAACAAGTCACGCCTGGGCGCCAACGCCATGCTGGCGGTATCGATGGCGGTAGCACGCGCGGCTGCCGAGGAATCCGGCCTGCCGCTGTACCGCTACTTCGGCGGTATGAACGGCTGCCAGCTGCCGGTGCCGATGATGAACGTCATCAACGGCGGCGCGCACGCCAACAACAACCTGGATCTGCAGGAGTTCATGATCATCCCGATCGGTGCGCCGTCGTTCCGCGAGGCACTGCGTCAGGGCACCGAGGTGTTCCACGCGCTGAAGAAGATCATCCATGACAAGGGGATGAGCGTGGCCGTCGGTGACGAAGGCGGCTTCGCGCCCAACGTCGAGAACCACGAGGCCGCCATCCAGCTGATCCTGCAGGCGATCCAGGATGCCGGCTACACCGCCGGCCAGGACATCGTGCTGGGCCTGGATTGTGCGTCGAGCGAGTTCCACAAGGACGGCGAGTATGTGCTCGAAGGCGAAGGCGGCGTGCGCCTCTCGGCCGAGCAGTGGGTCGACATGCTGGCCACCTGGGTCGACAAGTACCCCATCATCAGCATCGAGGACGGCATGGCCGAGGGCGACTGGGACGGTTGGAAGCTGCTGACCGAAAAGCTCGGCGACAAGGTGCAACTGGTGGGTGATGACCTGTTCGTCACCAACACCAAGATCCTGAAGGAAGGCATCGACAAGGGCATCGGCAACTCGATCCTGATCAAGATCAACCAGATCGGCACGCTGACCGAGACCTTCCAGGCCATCGAGATGGCCAAGCGCGCCGGCTACACCGCCGTCATCAGCCACCGTTCGGGCGAGACCGAGGACTCGACCATCGCCGACATCGCCGTCGGCACCAACGCCGGGCAGATCAAGACCGGCTCGCTCAGCCGTTCCGACCGCATGGCCAAGTACAACCAGCTGCTGCGCATCGAGGAAGACCTGGGCGACATGGCCGAGTACCCGGGTCGCACGGCGTTCTACAACCTGCGCTGAGTTTCTACTAAACTCATAGCAGTTCCACCAAAGCTCCATCGCGCCAGACATGGTCAACCGCATCGTCCCGTTCGTGCTGGTCATCCTGCTGGTGGTGATCCAGGCACAGATGTGGTTCGGCCGCGGCAGCCTGCCCAACGTGACGGCCCTGGAGCGCAAGGTGGAGGCGCAGCACGCCGCCAACGCCAAGGCCCGGCTGGTCAACGACCAGCTGGCCTCGGAGGTGGAAGATCTGCGCGCCGGGCTCGGCATGGTCGAGGAGAAGGCGCGTATGGAACTCGGCATGGTCAGGCCGAACGAGATCTTCGTGCAGGTGAATCCTAGGTAATGAGGCGCATCCCCCTGAGCGGCTGACGCCGCTTCCGCCTTCTCTGTTCGGGAAGGGGGACAACGCCAGCGGCCGGCACAGGTCCGTCCGCGGCGTTCGCTGGAATGGCCTGCTCTGCGGCCATCGGATCCGGCTATTTACTCTGCGCCGACTTGTTCTTTTCAGTAGTCAGGCTGCCAGTCGACGGTGATCTGCCTGCCTTCCAGGTCGACCTCGTCGACGTAGGCGTCGACAAAGGGGATCAGGCGCTCCTGCGGCTTGCCGTCCGCCTGATAGCCGATCACCAGCACCTGCTGCGGACCGGTCGACATCAGGTCGCTCACCTGGCCTAGCGCCACGCCCTCGCGGTTGACCACCGCCAGGCCGATCAAGTCGACCCAGTAGTATTCACCCTCGGCCAGGGTCGGGAAGGACGAACGCGGAATGAAGATGCGCGCGCCCTTCAGGCTGGCGGCGGCATCGCGGTCGTCGATGTCGTGTGCGCTCGCCACCAGCGCATCGGCGTGCGCGCGTGCCTGCCTGATCCTGAGGCACACCGGGCTCTCGAACGCCGCCTTGGCGCCGCGCTCGGGCGGCGCCAGATACCAGCGCCTGGAAGAAAAAAGCGCCTCGGGCGAGGCGCTGTAGGGCTGGATCTTGAACCAGCCCTTGATGCCCCAGGCGTCCAGGATGCGGCCGACCTCGACCGCGTCCGCCGGCAGCTCGGCCGGCTCCAGGCCCGGGAGCATGGATTGATCAGGCTGCGGCGGGTGCCGCCTTGGCGGCCTGCTTGACCAGACGCTGCACCGTGGGCGAGGGCTGGGCGCCGACGCCGATCCAGTGGTTCAGGCGGTCCTGGGCGATGCGCAGGCCTTCTTCGCCATCGGTGGCGCTCGGGTTGTAGAAACCGATGCGCTCGATGAAGCGGCCGTCGCGGCGCACGCGCTTGTCGGCGACGACGATGTTGAAGAAGGGGCGTGCCTTGGCGCCGCCGCGGGCGAGACGAATGACGATCATGGTGTGGTGAAATCCCGTGGGTGGTGGCTCGGTGCCGCGCAGACCGGTCAAGAACACGAATACGCGGGCGCCGGGTTCTTCCGATGTTGAGACACGCGACATGGCCACCCGGCCAGCGACACATCGAAAAGCCTATGATTATAGCTGTCGGCTGTCCGGATGGCTGGTCGGCGCGCCAGGTGGCGCCGATGTTCCGTCACGCCGCTGTTGTTTTTCCGCTGTTTGCGTGGCCCACGAAGCCGCGCGCCGCTTCATGACCCTGATTCGCCCCAGCCGCGCGGACGACGTCCCCGCCATCACCGCCATCTACGCCCACCATGTGCTGCATGGCACCGGCACATTCGAGACCGAACCGCCTTCGGCCGCCGACATGGCCGCACGGCGCGGCGAGGTGCTGGCTCGCCGGCTGCCCTGGCTGGTAGCCGAGGACGCCGGCGGCGTGCTCGGCTTCGCCTACTGCAACTGGTTCAAGCCCCGCGCCGCCTACCGTTTCTCGGCCGAGGATTTGGTCTACCTGCATCCGGCGGCGCAGCGGCGTGGCCTGGGCCGCGTGCTGCTGGCGGAACTGGCGCACCAGGCCGAAGGCACCGGCGTGCGCAAGCTGATCGCGGTCATCGGCGATTCGGCCAATACCGGTTCGATCGCGCTGCACCGCGCGCTCGGCTTCGCACCGGTCGGCACCATCGCCGCCTGCGGCTGGAAGTTCGGCCGCTGGCTCGATATCGTGCTGATGGAGAAAGCGCTCGGTGCCGGCAGCGGCAGCGCACCCAGGGAGGCCACGGCATGAAGCGCGCCAGGAACAAGACCATGGCCACCTGGCTCACCTTCCTCGGCGGCCCGCTCGGCCTGCACCGCTTCTACCTCAAGGGCTTCGGCGACCTGCTGGGCTGGCTGCTACCGATTCCGACCGCGCTGGGCCTGTACGGCATCGAGCGCGTGCAGCAGTTCGGCCAGGACGACCACTGGAGCTGGGTCCTGATCCCGCTGCTGGGCTTCACCATCGCCGCCTGCGCGCTGAACGCCATCATCTACGGCCTGATGACGCCGGAGAAATGGAACGCGCGCTTCAACCCGTCGCTCGACGCCGAGGCCGCACCCGGCCAGACCAGCTGGGTCACGGTGCTGGGCGTCGCCATTGCGCTGCTGGTCGGCGGCGCGGTGCTGGTCGCGTCGATGGTGTTCAGCTTCCAGCGCTACTTCGAGTACCAGATCGAGGAAGCGCGCAAGATCTCGCAGTGACGCCGGCCGCCGCCGGTGGCAATCAGAACAGCAGCAGGCTGACGCCGTACGCCACCGCGGCGACAAAGGCGCTGGCGGGAATGGTCAGGATCCAGGCCCAGACGATGTTGCCGGCAACGCCCCAGCGCACCGCGGAGGCGCGCTGCGTCGAGCCGACGCCGACGATGGCACCCGTGATGGTGTGCGTGGTCGACACCGGAATGCCCAGCCCGGTGGCGACGAACAGCGTCAGCGCACCGCCGGTCTCGGCGCAGAAGCCGCCCACCGGCTTCAGCTTGGTGATGCGCTGGCCCATGGTCTTGACGATGCGCCAGCCGCCGAACATGGTGCCGACGGCGATCGCCACATAGCAGCTGACGATCACCCACATCGGCGGCGCGCTGTCGCCGGCGGCCGTGTAGCCGGTGGCGATCAGCAGCATCCAGATGATGCCGATGGTCTTCTGCGCGTCGTTGCCGCCGTGGCCCAGGCTGTAGGCGCCGGCCGAGACCAGCTGCAGGCGCCGGAACCACTTGTCGACCCGGCCCGGCCGCGTGCGGCGGAAGATCCAGGCCACCGCCACCATCATCAGCGAGCCCAGCAGGTAGCCCAGCAGCGGCGAGACGAAGATGAAGGCCACCGTCTTCAGGATGCCGGCGGCGACCAGCACGCTGGTGCCCGCCTTGGCCACCGCCGCGCCGACGATGCCGCCGATCAGCGCGTGCGAGGAACTGCTGGGAATGCCGTAGTACCAGGTGATCAGGTTCCAGGTGATGGCACCGATCAGCGCGCCGAACACCACGTGCGTATCGACCACGCCGGGTTCGATGATGCCCTTGCCCACCGTGGCCGCCACGCTGAGGTGGAACACGAACACCGCGATGAAGTTGAAGAAGGCGGCGAACATCACCGCCTGCATCGGCCGCAGCACCCCGGTCGAGACCACGGTGGCGATCGAGTTGGCGGCATCGTGAAAGCCGTTCATGAAGTCGAACGCGATCGCGAGCAGCACCAGCAGCATCACGACCCAGAGGGCGGCTTGGGCGGTTTCCATGTGGTTTGTTGTTGGCTTGTCAGTGACGAAACGCCACCGCCGTCGCGACGCCGGGGGCGCCGTCGGCGAAGCGCAACCCGATCATCGGGGTCATGAGTTCTCGAGCACGATGCCTTCGATCTGGTTGGCCACCGCCTCGCACTTGTCGGTCACGGTCTCCAGCAACTCGTAGATCGCCTTCAGCTTGATCACCTCGCGCACGTCCTCCTCCTCGCGGAACAGCCGGCTCATGGCGCTGCGCATGACGCGGTCGGCGTCGGATTCGAGCTGGTCGATCTCCTCGCAGGTCTTCAGCGTCGCCTCGGCCACCGGCTGCTCGGCGATCTTGCCGAGCAGGCGCACCGCCGCCTGCACGCGCTGGCAGCATTTCACCGCCAGATCGGACAGGCGCTTGATCTCCTCGGTCATGTGGTGGATGTCGTACAGCGCCATGGTCTCGGCCGAGTCCTGCAGCAGGTCGGCGACGTCGTCCATCAGGCTGATCAGGCTGTGGATCTGCTCGCGGTCGATCGGCGTGATGAAGGTGGTGTGCACCAGGCGGTTGACTTCCGCCGTCACCCGGTCGGCGGCACGTTCGGCCTTGTCCACCTCCTGGTTGTACTTGACGCGCAACTGCGGATCGGCGTAGTTGTCGACCAGTTGCTCGAACGCCTGCGCCGCCTCAACGATGCGGTCGGCGTGCTGGTTGAACAACTCAAAAAAATTGCCCTCCTTGGGCAACAGCTTGCTGAACAGCATGAAGTCGAACTCCGGCTCCGGTGGTTTTCGAACGTCAGAAATATGACTGTTTCATGACGCTCGCGCAAGTGTAACCACTGACCCGGGGTTGCGACACGGCGCGTGTCGCCTCAGGCACCGCGAAACATGAAATAAACCGCACCCACCATGCACAGGGCGGCCCACAGGTAGTCGAGCTTGAGCGGCTCCTTCAGGTAGAGCAACGCAAACGGCACGAACACCGCCAGCGTGATCACCTCCTGCATGATCTTCAGCTGACCGACGCTGAACTGCTGGTGGCCGATGCGGTTGGCCGGCACCTGCAGCAGGTACTCGAACAGCGCGATGCCCCAGCTGATCAGCGCCGCCACGTACCAGGGCGCGGCCGACAGGTTCTTCAGGTGGCCGTACCAGGCGAAGGTCATGAAGACGTTGCTGAGCGTCAACAGCAGCACGGTCTGCCAGGCGATTGGCAGCGAAGCAAGGGATTGCATGGCGGTGGGCGCGCGCGGCGCAGGGGTGATCGGTCGAGCGAAGGGTGACTCGGCCTGATGGTAACAACGCGCTCAGCGCCGCACGGCTGACAGCGCGGCCGGTTCATCCAGCCGGGCAATCGCCTGCCCCGCCACCGCGCCCAGCGCCGCAGCGGATACGCGGTCCGGCGCGATCTCGGCCAGCGGCACCAGCACGAAGGCGCGCTCGGCCATGCGCGGGTGCGGCACCGTCAGGCGCGGGCTGTCGATGCGGGCGTCGCCGTACAGCAGCAGGTCCAGGTCCAGCGTGCGCGGCGCGTGGCGGTAGGGGCGTTCGCGGCCGGCCGCCAGCTCGAGGTCCTGCAGCGCGCGCAACAGCTCAGGCGCCGGCAACTCGGTGGCCAGCTGCGCCACGGCGTTGACGTAATCGGGCCCGCCGGCATCGACCGGCGCCGTGCGGTACAGGCTGGAGCGCGCGGTGACGCGGGTGCCGTCCCAGCGATGCATGGTCTCCATGGCTTGCCGCAGCGCGGCTGCCGCGTCGCCCAGGTTGGCGCCCAGCGCCACGTAGGCGGTGACGGGTTCGCGCGCTGCGGCCACGCGCCGGCTCAGTCGCCCTGGCCCGATTCCGGTGCTGGCGCTGGTGCGGCGGCGGCGCCGTCGCCATGGCCACTGCTCGCCCCGCCGCCGGCATTGCCACCACCCGATGGCTTGCGGCGACGCCGGCGGCGCTTCTTGGCCGGCGCTGGCGTCGCGTCCGGGTCGTCGGCGGCACCGGTCGCCGGAGCGGCCGTGGCTGGCGCTCCGGCATCCGCCTCGGCCGGCTTGGGTGCACGCGCCACGCGCGGCGGCTGCTTGCGGCTGCGCTGCTGCTCGACGCGCAGTTCGCGCACCAGGCTTTCGCGCACGCCCTCGTCGGCCAGGCTGAAGGCCTGCCACCAGTCGGCCAGCTCCTCCTCGATCTCGCCGACATCGGCGCGCAGGCGCAGGAAATCGAAACCGGCGCGAAAGCGCGGCTGCTCGGCCAGCGTGAACGGCGTGTTGCCGCTGCGCCGCTCGAAGCGCGGCTGCATCATCCAGATCTCGCGCATGTCGGCGCCCAGCTTGCCGCGGCCCGAGACGTCGCCGATGCGGGCGTCGAAAACCTCGTCGATCGCACCCTGCAGCGCCGGGAACGGATGCTCCTTGCGCGCCAGCCGCGCCTGCCAGCCATCGCGCACGTCCTGCCACAGCACGCAAGCGAGCAGGAACGAGGGCGCCACCGGCTTGCCCTCGCTGACGCGGCGGTCGGTGTCCAGCAGCGCCGCCTTGACGAAGGACTGGTCGGCGCGCTCGACCACCACGTCCAGCAGCGGGTAGATGCCCTGCGCCAGGCCCAGCTTGCGCAGCTGCTCGACGCTGGCGACGGCGTGGCCGGTCTGCAGCAGCTTGATCATCTCGTCGAACAGGCGGCTTTGCGGTACCTCGTTCAGCAGCGACCTGGCCTCCACCAGCGGGCGCGCGGTCTTGGGCTCGAGCTTGAAGCCCAGGCTGGACAGCTTGGCGCCGAAGCGCACTGCGCGGATGATGCGCACCGGGTCTTCGCGGTAGCGCATGGCGGCGTCGCCGATCATGCGCAGCAGCTTCTTCTGCGCGTCCTGGATGCCGTGGTGGTAGTCGACCACCACCCGCGTGTCGGGGTCGTAGTACATGGCATTGACGCTGAAGTCGCGCCGCGCGGCATCTTCCTCCTGCGAACCCCAGATGTTGTCGCGCAGCACCCGGCCGCTGGCGTCCACGGCGTGCTTCATGCCGGCCAGCTGGCCCTTGGCGGTGCGCTCGTTGCCCTGGATCAGCGCATCGGCGGTGGCGTTGTCGACGTAGGCGCGGAAGGTGGACACCTCCACCACCTCGTGATCGCGTCCGCGCCCGAACACCACGTGCACGATGCGGAAGCGCCGGCCGATGATGAAGGCGCGCCGGAACAGCTGCTTGACCTGCTCCGGCGTGGCGTTGGTGGCGACGTCGAAATCCTTCGGCTTGAGCCCCAGCAGCAGATCGCGCACCGCGCCGCCGACGATGTAGGCCTCGTAGCCGGCCTCCTTGAGCGTGCGCACCACGCCCGCGGCGCGCTCGTCGACCAGCGCCGGGTTGATGCCGTGGCCGTCGGGGCCGACCTCGGCGCGCTTGCCGAAGCGCTTGCGGCCGTTGTGGGGCATCGCCTTGTCGATGAGCTTGCCGATGAATTGCTTGATCATGTCTTGTGCCATGTCTTATGCCCCGAAGAGATCCAGAATCCGCCAGCCGCGTTCGCGGGCAATGGCGCGCAGGGTGTCATCGGGGTTGGTGGCGACCGGGTGGTGTGAACGCTCGAGCAGCGCCAGGTCGTTGCGCGAATCGGAGTAGAAGGTGATCTCGACCTCGTCCCAGCCGCGCCCGCGCCCAAGCAGCCACTCGGCCACACGCGTGACCTTGCCCTCGCGGAACGAGGGCGTGCCGGCGATCTCGCCGGTGATCCAGCCGCCCGGTCCGCGCGCCAGCTCGACCGCGATCAGCTCGTCGATGCCGAAGCTGTGCGCGATCGGGCGCGTGACGAACTCGTTGGTCGCGGTGACCACCACCAGCTGATCGCCGGCCTGGCGGTGCTGCTCCACCAGCGCCCGCGCCTCGGGCCGGATCGCCGGCGCGATCACTTCGCGCATGAAGCGCGCATGCGCCTCGGCCGACTTGCCCGGACCCTGGCGCCGGATCGGCGCTGTGCTGAAGCGGATGTACTCGGCGATGTCCAGCACGCCCGCCTTGTACTGCTCGTAGAAGGTGTCGTTGCGGCGCTTGAACTCGGCCGCGTCGGTCCAGCCGATGCGGGTGGTGAACTCGCCCCAAGCATGGTCCGAATCAATCGGGATCAGCGTGTGGTCAAGGTCAAACAGGGCCAGTTTCATCATCGAATCGTTTTCTTGGTTGCCGCGCCCGAGGCATTGTCAGCTATTCGTTTTCCAGCATCGACTTGAGCAGTGGAATCGTGATGGTGCGCTGGGTCTGCAGCGCGTAGCGATCCAGTTGCTCCAGCAACTGCATCAGGCTGCCCAGATCGCGCGAAAAGCGCCGCAGCACGAAGTCCATCACCTCGTCGGACAGGAACACCCCGCGCGCGTCGGCGGCACGCCGCAGCACGGCGCGCAGTTCGGCTTCGGGCAGCAACTGCAGCTCGAACACATGGCCCCAGCCAAGCCGGGTGCGCAGGTCCTCGCGCAGCGGCAGATCGGCCGGCGGCAGCGCGCCGGCCGCCAGCACCGCGCGCGAGCGCCCACTGGCCGGTGCCACGGCGTTGACGAACCAGTTGAAGGCGGTGTGCTGCTGCTCCGCGCGGTACAGGTGCACGTCATCCATCAGTACCGCATCCCAGGCCTCGTCGAACGACGGACGCGCCGGCGTGTCGGCATCCAGCCAGCCGACGCGGGCGCCCTGCCCCAGCAAGGCCTGGCGCGCGGCGCGCAGCAGATGCGTCTTGCCGGCGCCGGCCGATCCCCACAGGTAAGTCGGCACCGGCGAGCGCGCACTGCTTTCGGTCCACAGGCGCAGATGCTGCAGTACCGCCGCATTGCCACCGACCACGAAACCCTCCAGCGTCGGTTCGGGCGCCAGGCCGATGTCGAGTGCGATCTGCTTCACGCTGCCGCCTGAGCAAGACAAACGCTGGTGGTCGGCACAAATCGACCCACGGCATTCTGGCGCGACCCGCTCCGCAGTCGCTGGACACACGAGGTCGCGCCCATCACGAGCCGCACACCACGCGGTGAAAAACGGGGAAACCGGGAAACAAGAGGGGTTGCGGCGCCTAGAATCAAGGGTTTCATTTTACGTGTGCGCCCCATTGGCGGCGCCTGTCAGCCGTTTCTGGTCCGCGTGCCGATGACTTCCTCCTCCGCCCCCACTCCCCTGAGCTACAAGGACGCCGGTGTCGACATCGATGCCGGTGACGCGCTGGTCGAGCGCATCAAGCCACTGGCCCGGCGCACCCTGCGCGAGGGCGTGCTGTCGGGCCTGGGCGGCTTCGGCGCCCTGTTCGAGATCCCCAAGAGGTACCAGGAGCCGGTGCTGGTCAGCGGCACCGACGGCGTCGGCACCAAGCTGCGCCTGGCCTTCGAGTGGAACATGCACGACACCGTGGGCATCGACCTGGTCGCGATGAGCGTCAACGACGTGCTGGTGCAGGGCGCCGAGCCGCTGTTCTTTCTCGACTACTTCGCCTGCGGCAAGCTGGATGTGGACACCGCCGCCGCCGTGGTGGGCGGCATCGCCAAGGGGTGCGAACTGGCGGGCTGCGCGCTGATCGGCGGCGAGACCGCCGAGATGCCCGGCATGTATCCGCCGGGTGAGTACGACCTGGCGGGCTTCTGCGTCGGTGCGGTCGAGAAGTCGAAGATCCTGAACGGCCAGGGCGTGGTCAATGGCGACGTGGTGCTGGGCCTGGCCTCCAGTGGCGTGCACAGCAACGGCTTTTCCCTGGTGCGCAAGTGCATCGAGCGCGCTGGCGACCAACTGCCAGCGACGCTGGATGGTCAGCCATTCCGCCAGGCGGTGATGCAGCCGACGCGCATCTATGTCAGGAACGTGCTGGCGGCGCTGGCCCGGTTTCCGAACACCGCGGATACCGGCACGCCCAGCGGCATCAAGGCGCTGGCCCACATCACCGGCGGCGGCCTGCTGGAGAACATCCCGCGCGTGCTGCCCAGTGACCTGGCCGCGCGGCTCGACAAGGGCAGCTGGCCGCGCACCGAATTGTTCGACTGGCTGCAGCGCACCGCCGGGATCGACGACACCGAGATGAACCGCACCTTCAACAACGGCATCGGCATGGTGGTGGTGGTGGCCGCCAGCGCAGCCGCCGCCTGCGCGGACATGCTGCGCACGGCCGGCGAGCAGGTGTTCGAGATCGGCCGCATCGCCCCGCGCGGCGATGGCGCCGCCGTCGTGCTGGCCTGAAGCGCAGTTTCCGCAAGCAGGCCGCAGCCACCATGCTCATGCCCCTGCAACCCAACTCGCGCGCCGCCACGGCCACGGTGATCAGCCACGTGCTGCTCGCCAGCGCCCTGCTGCTGATCATGTGGCAGGGGCTGCTGGCCGGTCTGCTGTGCGTCTGCGTCGGCTTCCTGGCGACGCGCTGGTTCAGCCCGCGGCTGGCCGTGCTGACGCGGGCGCGCAACGGCCTGTCGCCCCGGCTCGGCGCCGCCCTGGTGGCGCTGATCCCGATCCTGCTGGTGCTGCTGGCGCTGCCGCGCACGCGCGGCCTGCTGCTGGACGCACCGGCGCAGTACCGCGAGCTGCTGGCCTTCATGGCCGCCACGGTGATGGAGCTGCGCGACAAGCTGCCGCCCGACATCGCGCGCCAGCTGCCCGAGGGGGCACTGGAGCTGCAGAGCGCCATCGCCAACTACCTGGCGCGCAAGGCCGGCACGCTGGCCAATACCGGGCGCGCCTGGCTGGCCGGTCTGCTGTTCGCCTACGTCGGCCTGCTGATCGGCGCGCTGGCGGCAGCGCGCCCGTCGATCCAGCCGCTCAAGCCGCTGGCTGCGGCCCTGCACCAGCGCGTGCACCGCTTCGGCGAGACCTTCCGCCAGATCGTGGTGGCGCAGTTCTGGATCGCGCTGTTCAACACCAGCCTGACGGCGATCTTCCTGCTCGTCATCCTGCCGCTGTGGGGCTACAAGCTGCCCTACACCATGGCGCTGCTGCTGCTCACTTTCCTGGCCGGGTTGATCCCGATCGTCGGCAACCTGATCTGCAACGCGGTGCTGACCCTGGTCGGCCTGTCGGTGTCGCCCTGGGTGGCGCTGGCCTGCCTGGTGTTCCTGGTCGCGATCCACAAGGCCGAGTACTTCATCAACGCCAAGGTCATCGGCCATCGCACCCACATGAGCGTGTGGGAGCTGCTCACGGTGATGTTCGTCATGGAGGCCGTGTTCGGCCCGGCCGGGCTGGTGGCGGCGCCGCTGTTCTACGCCTACGCCAAGAAGGAACTGCAGGCCACCGGCTGGGTGTAGGCACGGACCCGGGCGTGTTGGAAATAACCGACACCACGGCGACGCCGAATCGCTAAGGTGCGGTCCCATGGATTCGCTCTGGGACATCTCGCCCCCCGTGCACGCCGGCGCGCCGGTTTTTCCGGGCGACACCGCCTACACGCAGCGCTGGAGCGCGCGGATCGGCCCCGGCTGCCCGGTCAACGTCAGCGCGATCACGCTGTCGCCGCATGTCGGCGCGCACGCCGATGCGCCGCTGCACTACGACCCGCAGGGCGCTGCCATCGGCGCGCTCGAACTGGCGCCCTACCTGGGCCGCTGCCGCGTCATCCACGCCATCGGCGTGCGCCCGCTGCTGCTGTGGGAACACCTGGCGCACGCGGCCGACGCACTGCCGCCGCGCGTGCTGGTGCGTACCTACGAGCGCATGCCGGTCGACGCCTGGGACCCGGCGCTGGCAGGCTTTGCGCCTGAGACCGTCGAGCGCCTGGCCGATGCCGGCGTGCGCCTAATCGGCATTGACAGCGCCAGCATCGATCCGGCCGACAGCAAGCAGCTGCCGAGCCACCAGGTCATCCGCCGGCGCGATCTGCGCGTGCTGGAGAACCTGGTGCTCGACGACGTGCCCGAGGGCGATTACGAACTGATCGCCCTGCCCCTGAAGCTGACCGCTGCCGACGCCTCGCCGGTGCGCGCCGTGCTGCGGTCCCTGTCGCCGGACTGCCCATGACTACGCTCGAAGATTGCCGTGCCCGCGACGCCGCCGACCCGCTGGCGCCGCTGCGCGAACTGTTCGATCTGCCCGCCGGCGTGATCTACCTCGACGGCAACTCGCTCGGTGCCCTGCCGCGTTCGGTGCCGGCGCGCATCGCGCGGGTGGTGGCCGGGCAATGGGGCCAGGGGCTAATCCAGAGCTGGAACGCAGCCGGCTGGTTTGAGTTGCCGCGCCGTGTCGGCGACCGCATCGCGCCGCTGATCGGGGCGCGTGCCGGCGAGGTGGTGGCCGCCGACACGACCTCGGTCAACCTCTACAAGGCACTGTCGGCGGCGCTGAACATCGCCGCGCAGGATGCGCCCGGCCGGCGCGTGATCGTGAGCGAGCGCAGCAACTTCCCGACCGACCTGTACATCGCCGAAGCGCTGTGCAAGGAGCGCGGCTGCACGCTGAAGTTGATCGAGCCGCACGAGGTCGCCGCCAGCCTGACGGCCGACGTGGCCGTGCTGATGCTCACGCACGTCAACTACCGCACCGGCGCCATGCACGACATGGCAGCGCTGGGCAGCGCCGCCCATGCCGCAGGTGCGCTGGTGGTCTGGGACCTGTGCCACAGCGTCGGTGCGGTGCCAGTCGACCTCAACGGTGCCGGCTCAGATTTCGCCGTGGGTTGCAGCTACAAGTACCTGAACGGCGGCCCCGGCGCGCCGGCCTTCATCTGGGTGCATGCGCGCCATGTCGACCGCTGCTGGCAGCCGCTGGCGGGCTGGTGGGGCCACGCCGAACCGTTCGCCTTCACGCCGGGCTACCAGCCGGCCACCGGCATCACGCGCTACCAGTGCGGCACGCAGCCCATCATCAGCCTGTCGGCGCTGGATGCGGCGCTGGACGTGTTCGATGCCGCCGAAGCGCTCGGCGGCATGGCGGCGCTGCGTGCCAAGTCGCTGGCGCTGACCGGGTTGTTCATCGAACTGGTCGAACAGTTCTGCCCTGGGCAGTTCACGCTGGTGACGCCGCGCAAGCCCGCGCGCCGCGGCTCGCAGGTCTGCCTGACGCCGACCGGCCTGCTGCCGGCCGGCAGCGGCTACGCGATCTGCCAGGCGCTGATCGCGCGCGGGGTGATCGGCGACTTCCGCGCCGGCGACACCCGCCAGCCCGACATCCTGCGGCTGGGCTTCACGCCCCTGTACCTGAGCCACGCAGACGTGTTCAACGCCGCCGTGCAGTTGCGCGAGGTGATCCGCAGCCGGGAGTATGCCGAGCCGCGCTTCAACCAGCGCCAGGCCGTGACCTGAGCGCGCCGCCCGCCCCGATGACGACAAGCCAAGGAGACCAGCCCATGACCGAATCGACCGACAGCGCCAATCCGCAGCAGGGCGAAGCCATCGTCGCCGCCGAGCACGCCCAGCTCGACTTCTCGCGCAGCATGAGCTACGGCGACTACCTGCACATCGACCAGATCCTGAGCGCGCAGCATCCGCTGTCGCCGGCGCACGACGAGATGCTGTTCATCATCCAGCACCAGACCAGCGAGCTGTGGATGAAGCTGCTGCTGACCGAGCTGGGCAGCGCCATCGAGGACGTGCGCTCGGGCCGCCTGCCGCCGGCATTCAAGAAGCTGGCGCGCGCCAGCCGCATCATGGAGCAGCTGGTGCACGCCTGGGACGTGCTGGCCACCATGACGCCGCCCGAGTACAGCGCCATCCGGCCCTACCTGGGCCCGTCGAGCGGTTTCCAGAGCTACCAGTACCGCTGCATCGAATTCGCGCTCGGCAACAAGAATGCCGCCATGCTCAAACCCCACGCGCACCACCCCGAGCGGCTGGCGCTGGTGCGCTCGTACTTCGAGGCGCCATCGCTGTACGACGAGTCGCTGCGCCTGCTGGCGCGCGCGGGCCTAGCGGTGCCACAAGCGCAGCTGGAGCGCGACTGGACGCAGCCCTACGCGGCCAACGACGCGGTCGAGCAGGCCTGGCTGCAGGTCTACCGCGCGCCAGAGCAATACTGGGACCTGTACCAGCTGGGCGAGAAGCTGACCGACTTGGAGGACGCATTTCGGCTCTGGCGCTTCCGCCACGTGACGACCGTGGAGCGCATCATCGGCTTCAAGCGCGGCACCGGCGGCACCAGCGGCGTCGGCTACCTGCGCAAGATGCTCGACGTGGTGCTGTTCCCCGAGTTGTGGAAACTGCGTACGGACTTGTAGGGCGCGTGGCACGGCGACTCGAACCGCCGGACGCAGAAGGCGCAAAGGTTTCTCGGAAGAAGACCATCGATACCGATCGGCGTTCGACGTCGAAGAATCCGTTCGCACCGAGCTTGCCGAAGTGCGGAGTCCGGGCCGGCTTCGACAAGCCTGTCCTGAGTGAATCGAAAGGCTCAGCCCGAACGCGCTTGTCTGTTGAACGCGATTTCCTGCAAGCGGTTTTCTGACTCTGCCGCATCCGCTGCGTTCGGCTGTTCAGCAACCACGCCGCATCAGCGGAAGAACAGCCAGGTCAGCAGCAGGTACAGCGGCACCAGGATGCCGAAGCTCCACACCATGTAGCCGAAGAAGCTCGGCATGCGCACGCCGCGGTCCTCAGCGATGGCCTTGACCATCAGGTTGGGCGCGTTGCCGATGTAGGTCAGCGCCCCCATGAACACCGAGCCGGCCGAGACCGCGGCCAGTGTCACCGCCAGCGGCCCCATCAGTTCGACCGCGTCACCGCCGGCGGTGTTGAAGAACACCAGGTAGGTCGGTGCGTTGTCGAGGAAGCCGCTCAGCATGCCGGTGGCCCAGAAATACATGGCCGGGTTCGGCGTGCCGTCGGCGTTGGTCACCGCGCGCACCACACCTGAAAACGCGCCGTCGACGCCGGCCTGCAGCATCGCGATCACCGGGATGATGGTCAGGAAGATGCCGGCGAACAGCTTGGCCACCTCCTCCATCGGGCCCCAGCCGAACTGGTTGCTCTCGTGCACGGCCTTGGGCGTGACGGCCAGCGACACGAAGGTGACGACGATCATGCCGAGGTCGCGCACCAGTCCGGGCAAGCTGACTTCGGTGCCGTAGACGTTGAACACCACGCCCGGCTTCCAGATGCCGCTCATCAGCACCAGCGCGACCACGCAGCCGAGCAGCACGAAGTTGATGCCGCCATCGAAGCCGAAACGCTCGTCGTCCGGGGTCGGGTCCTCGCGCCGCACGCCCTCGTTCCTGTAGAAGAAGCTGTCGAGCAGGAAGAACATGATCAGCAGCACCACGACCAGGAACAGCGTGTCGGGCCAGATATGGGCCGCGGTCCAGAAGAAGGTCACCCCCTTCAGAAAGCCCAGGAACAGCGGCGGGTCGCCCAGCGGCGTCAGCGAGCCCCCGATGTTGCTGACGATGAAGATGAAGAAGATGACGACGTGTGCGTTGGTCTTGCGGTTGTCGTTGGCGCGGATCAGCGGCCGGATCAGCAGCATCGACGCACCGGTGGTGCCCATGAAGCTGGCCAGCACGCCGCCGACCATCAGGATCAGGGTGTTGAGCGCCGGCGTGCCGCGCAGGTTGCCGCGGATGTAGATGCCGCCCGAGACCGTGAACAGCGCCACCAGCAGCAGGATGAAGGGGATGTACTCGGCCAGCAGCGCATGCACCAGGCCGGCCCAGGCCGCGTCCATGCCGAACATCAGCGCGAACGGAATCAGGAACGCCAGCGCCCAGCCGGCGGCGATCTTGCCGTAGTGGTGATGCCAGAAACCCGGGCCGGCCAGCGGCCAGATGGCGATCGACAGCAGGATTCCGACGAAGGGCACCGCCCACGGCAGCGACAAATGGCTGCCGTCCAGGCTGGCCGCATGGGCTGGCGCGGCGGCCGCCAGCAAGGCCAGCAGTGCGGCGGCACGCAGCGGTAAACGGGGGTTCTGTTGGGTTCTAAGGAACGATGTGAAGAGCGCGCAAAGGCTGGCGAGTCGATCCGGCAAATCAGGCTCCAATCAGCTTGTTTCAATTCATGACCCGGCCGAGTCTAGCTCAGCGGGTCGCCGGCACCGGCCGGTGCACCGGGCCGGTGCGCGGCGGTGCCGGCAGGTCGAACACCTGGCGCAGGTAGGCCAGGTAACCCTCGTCCTCGACCATGGTCTTGCCCGGCGTGTCCGAGATCTTGGCCACCGGCTGGCCATTGCACTCGATCATCTTCAGCACGATCTGCAGCGCCTGCGGGCCGACGTCGTTGGTCAGGTTGGTGCCGACGCCGAAGGCGAGCTGGATGCGTCCGTTGAAGCGCCTGAACAACTCGATGCAGCGCGGAAAGTTCAGTCCGTCGCTGAACACGATCACCTTGGTGCGCGGATCGCACCGGTTCAGGCGGTAGTGCTCGATGATGCGTTCGCCCCACTCGAACGGGTCGCCCGAGTCGTGGCGCGCACCGTCGAACAGCTTGCAGAAGTACATGTCGAAGTCGCGCAGGAAGGCGTTCATGCCGTAGACGTCGGACAGCGCGATGCCGAGGTCGCCGCGGTATTCCTGCGCCCAGCGCTCGAAGCCGAATACCTGGGTGTCGCGCAGCCGCGGGCCGAGCGCCTGGCAGGCTTGCAGGTATTCGTGCGCCATGGTGCCCATCGGGCGCAGATCGAGTTGCTTGGCGAACAGCACGTTGCTGGTGCCGGTGAGCTGGCTGTCGGGCCCGCTGCCCAGCGTGTCGCGCGTGGTCTGCAGCACCTCGCGCTGCCACTCGCGCGAGAAGCGCCGGCGCGCGCCGTAGTCGGCGATGCGGATGCCGGCCAGTTCCGGCATCTGGATCGACGCCAGCTTCTCGCGCAGGCGCCGGCGCCCTTCGCCGAGATCCAGTCCCGCCACCGTGTTGCGGAAGTACACCTCGCTGACGATCGACAGCACCGGAATCTCGAACAGGATGGTGTGCAGCCAGGGACCGCGCACCCGGATGTCGATCTCGCCGTTGTCCAGCGGAGTCAGGGTGATGTATTTCTGGTTCAGCTTGAACAGGCCGAGGAAGTCGACGAAGTCGCTCTTGATGAAGCGCATGCTGCGCATGTAGTCGAGCTCGTCATCCGTGAAGCGCAGCTCGCACAGCTGGCGGATCTCGTCACGGATCTCGTCGATGTAGGGCGCCAGCTGCACGCCCGGCGTGCGGCACTTGAACTTGTACTCGACCTGCGCGCCGGGAAACTGATGCAGCACCGCCTGCATCATGGTGAACTTGTACAGGTCGGTATCGAGCAGGCTCTGGATGATGCCGGGCATGACTTGTCTCTCTCTTGGTCGCCACCTGCGGTCGTGCATGACCGGGGCGGCTGTCACGGCAGTGTAGCGGCACCACCGCGCCATGAAACGCGGCGGCACAATGCAGGCATGACCCAGCAACCCATTGCCGACGCGCTGCTGCGCCAGATCCGCGCCGTCGCCGAGCGCCTGCCGGCACCGCGTGTCCGGCGCCTGCACCTGCCGGCCCGCGTCGCCGACGCATGCGACTACGCACCGGAGGCCGAGTTCTGCGGACTGGAACTGGACGACGGCGCCTTCGGCCTGTCGTTCCTGCTGCTCGGCGACACGCTGCGGCAGCTGATCGCCCGCTGTGGCAGCGCCCTGGCAACCACGGCCGCACCATTGGCCGGCGCCGACACGCTGCAACTGGCCGCTGGCTTCGCCAGCCAGGATGCCGGCGCCCGCGCGCTTGGCCTGGCCGCCATCAACGCCCTGACCCAGTCGGCCTGGCGCCGTCTCGGCTACCAGCCGCCGCCGGCCAGCAACTCGGTTGGCGACATGGCGCTGTCGGCAAGCGATCACCTGGGCATGATCGGCTGCTTCACGCCGCTGGTCGAGCAGGTGCTGGAGCGCGGCGCGCGGCTGAGCATCGTCGAGCTGGATGCGGCCAAGGTGGCCGACCTGCAGCAGCGCTTTCCCGATGTGCAGGCCACGCTCGACCGCAGCGCGCTGGCCGGCTGCAACCAGGTCGTCGGCACCTCGACGATGCTGCTCAACGACACGCTGGATGAGATGCTGGCGGCCTGCTCCTCGGCGCGCGAGTTCGCGCTGATCGGGCCGTCGGCCGGCCTGTGGCCCGACGCGCTGTTCGCCCGCGGCGTCACGCGCATCGCCGGCACCCAGGTGATCGATGGCCCGGCGTTTGCCGACGCCATGGCCCGCGGCGAGCGCTGGGGCCACGCGGCACGCAAGTTCGCCATCGGCCGTGCCGAATGGCCGGGCTGGCAGGCGCTGCTGGCGCGGTCGGCCTGAACCGCAGCCGCTCAGGCGCGGCTCACTCGACCCAGCGCGTGAACGCCTCGACCGGCTCGCGCGGCGTCGGCATGCCGTTGACCGGCGCCGACTCGTCGGCCCAGCCGAGCGCCATGCTGCACACCATCATCTCCTCGGCGCCGGCGCCGATGTGCGGCAGCACGATCTTGGTGTACTTGCTCCAGGCCTCCTGTGGGCAGGTGTGCAGGCCGCGCGCCCGCGCCGCCAGCATGATGTTCTGCAGGAACATGCCGTAATCCAGCAGGCTGCCTTGGCCCATGATGCGGTCGATCGTGAACACTAGGCCGACCGGCGCATCGAAGTAATGGAAGTTGCGCTGGTGCTGCGCATGCATCTTGTCCTTCTCGCCCTTGGCGATGCCGAGCAGGCCGTACATCGTCCAGCCGAGGTGGCGACGCCGACCCAGGTAGGGCTCGACCCACTGCCGCGGGTAGTAGTCGTAGTCGGCGCGGTACTGGGCGTCGAGTTCGGGGTTCTGGTAGATCGCGTCGTGCGCGGCGCAGACCTTCTGCACCAGCTCGTCACGGCGCTGGCCCTGCAGCACGTACACCTTCCAGGGCTGGGTGTTGGTGCCGGACGGCGCGCGGCTGGCCACGCGCAGAATGTCCTCCAGCATCGCGCGCGGCACCGGCTGGGGCAGGAAGGCGCGCACGCACATGCGGCTTTCGATCGCTGCATCGACGCTGGCCGGATCCTCGACCCTGACACTTACGCGGGACATTGCAGTTGCTCCAGCACGGCCTTCAACGCAGCCGGCAGCGGCACCGGCCGTTGCGTCGTGCGATCGACGTAGACGTGGACGAAATGCCCTTTGGCGGCGGTCGTCGGCGCGCCTTCGGCGAACAGGCCGACCTCGTAGCGCACGCTGGAGCCGCCGATGCGCGCCACCCGGATGCCGGCCTCGACGTTCTGCGGAAACGCCAGCGGCGCGAAGTAGTGGCACTGCGTCTCGACCACGAAGCCGATCACCGTGCCGGCCGCGGTGTCGAGCACGCCCTGCTCGATCAGGTGCGCGTTGACCGCGGTGTCGAACCACGAGTAGTAGACGACGTTGTTGACGTGCCCATACTGGTCGTTGTCCATCCAGCGGGTGGTGATGGTGCGGAAGGCGCGGTAGGCGTCGCGCGCTTCCGGTCGGGGTCGGTCGGGCGTGTTCATCGCGCCGCATTCTGCCAGCGGCGCCAGTATTCCAGCGCGATGCCGAAGGTGTTCATCTGCACCTGCACCGTGGTGGCGATGTCGTGGCCGTACCCGCCCGCCATGCTGAAGGCCAGCGGCAGCCGGCGCTGCCAGGCCCAGTCGAACACGCGCCGGTCGCGCGCCTGCAGGCCGTCGTAGCTCAGCCGCAGCCGCCCCAGCCGGTCGCCCTCGTGCGGGTCGGCGCCGGCCAGGTAGAACACCGATTCGGCATCGAAGCGCCGGTCCAGCTCGTCCAGCACCAGATCGAGTGCGGCCAGGTAGTCGTCGTCGCCGCTGCCGTCGGGCAGGCCGACATCGAGATCGCCGGCGACCTTGCGGAACGGGAAGTTGTTCTCGCCGTGCAGCGACAGCGTGAACACCGAGTCGTCGCGCGCGAAGATGGCCGCCGTGCCGTTGCCCTGGTGCACGTCGAGGTCGATCACCGCGACGCGCGGACGGCGCGCGCCGGGATGGCGGCGTAGGTGCTCATGCTGCAGCAGGCGCGCCGCCACGGCCACATCGTTAAAGACGCAGTAGCCGGCCCCGGCTTCGGTGCTGGCATGGTGCGTGCCGCCGGCGATGTTGGCGGCCACACCTTCCACCTGCGCCATGCGCGCGGCCTGGATGGTGGCGCCGACCGAACGGCGCGAGCGCTCGACCATGGCCTCGCTCCAGGTAAAGCCGATCTCGCGCTGCACCCGCACGTCCAGCGTGCCGCGCGCGACCGCCCCGATGTACTCGGGCGTGTGCACCAGCGCCAGCGCCTGGTCGCCAGCCGGTTCGGCCTGCGCCAGCGTCAGGGCCGGCAACTCGGTGGCGATGCGGTCGCGCAGGCGCTGGTAGCGCTGCATCGGAAACCGGTGCCCGGCCGGCAGCGGCAGCACGAACTGGGTCGAGTAGAACGCCTTCATCGGGGGCGCCGGTACCGGAAGTTAGATCGCCACATCTAAAAATGCTGCATTGCACAAAAACGACTTGCAATCGATGCCGACCGGCCTAAAATTCACAGGCATGCTGCACTGCAACATAACAAGCGTTTCTGGGCAGCAAGATTGAAACCCCATCCACCATTGTCTAGGAGAGACACCATGCTGACCCCCGAACAACTCGTCGCCACCCAGAAAGCCAACCTGGAAACCCTGCACGGCCTGACCGCCAAGGCCTTCGAAGGCGTTGAGAAGCTGGTCGAGCTGAACCTGCAAGCCACCAAGGCTGCCCTGAACGAGTCCGCCGAGCACACCCAGGCCCTGCTGTCCGTCAAGGACGCGCAAGAGCTGATCGCCCTGCAAGCCAGCCTGTTCCAGCCGCTGGCCGAGAAGGCCGCCGCCTACAGCCGCCACCTGTACGACATCGCCTCGGGCACCAGCGCCGAGTTCAGCAAGGCCTTTGAAGGCAAGCTGGCCGAGAGCCAGTCGCAGTTCGCCTCGGTGGTGGACAACATGGCCAAGAACGCCCCGGCCGGCTCCGAGACCGCCGTTGCCATGATGAAGAGCGCCGTGGCTGCCGCCAACAACGCGTTCGAGTCGGTGCAGAAGGCCGTCAAGCAGGCTTCCGACGTGGCCGAAGCCAACTTCAACGCCGTGACGACCAGCGCCACCAACGTCGCCAAGTCGGCTACCAGCGCCGCTGCCAAGAAGCGCTAAGCACGCCGCTCATCCCGGCCGGCCAGCCGACCGGGGTGACGAACAGCTTGCCCGGCACTCGGCCCAGCCCAAGGCGGCCGAGTGACCAGAGCAAAGCCCGCTGCCCAGGTGGCGCCGGCTTTGCTCTGGTTCCCCCAAGGGACCAACTGCTTGTCTCCTCGGGTCCTTTCGACACCCCAACGGGTTCAGGGATCCCTTCAAGGGCTGATCGCAAGATCAGCCCTTTTTTTGCGTCTCCCAGCCGGTGCCGCGTCAGCAAGGGCGCATTCACTGCCGCGTCAACGGAATGCAGGCTGTTTGCGTTGGATCAACGAATGCAATTGAGAACGATTATCGTTTGATGTATCATTCGCACCCTTCAATCTCCACAGCCCGCTCGCAAGGAAGCATCCGCATGAAGAAGAAAACCCTGGCCCTGGCCGTTGTCCTGGCGGCAACCTGGGGCGCCACGGCGCAGGCGCAGGATCAGGTGCTGAACCTGTATTCGGCTCGCCACTACTCGACCGACGAAGCGCTCTACAACGACTTCACCAAGGCCACCGGCATCAAGATCAACCGTGTCGATGCCGACGACGCCGGCATCATCGCGCGCCTGAAGGCCGAAGGCAGTGCCTCGCCGGCCGACGTGATCCTGCTGGTCGACGCCGCGCGCCTGTGGCGCGGCGAGCAGGACGGCTTGTTCCTGCCGGTGAAGTCCAAGCTGCTCGGCGATGCCATCCCGACCAGCCTGCGCGCTTCGCCGGCGGCCGACGGCGGTACGGCCTGGTACGGCTTCTCCACCCGCGCCCGCGTGGTGGTGTACGACAAGGCCAAGGTGCAGCCCGCGGACGTCGACACCTACGAGGAACTGGCCGACGCCAAGAACAAGGGCAAGCTGTGCATCCGCACCGGCACGCACCCCTACAACCTGAGCCTGTTCAGCGCCGTCACCGAGCACCTGGGCGCGCAGAAGGCCGAGGCCTGGCTCAAGGGCCTGGTGGCCAACATGGCGCGCGCGCCCAAGGGCGGCGACACCGACCAGATCCGCGGCGTGGCGTCGGGTGAATGCCAGATCGCCGTCACCAACAGCTATTACCTGGCGCGCCTGATGCGCTCCGACAAGCCGGAGGATCGCGCGGTGGCTGAGAAGGTCGGCGTCGTGTTCCCCAACCAGTCGAGCTGGGGCACGCACGTCAACATCGCCGGCGCGGCGGTGGCGCGCCACTCCAAGAACGTCGACAACGCCGTCAAGTTCCTCGAATACCTGGCCAGCCCGTCGGCGCAGAACCACTTCGCCAACGGCAACAACGAGTGGCCGGTGGCCAAGGGCGTGGCCACCGACAACCCGGCGCTGAAGGCAATGACACCGGACGGCCAGTTCAAGAGCGATGCGATCCCGGTCAGCGTGCTGGGCGCCAACCAGCTCAAGGTGCAGCAGATGCTGGACCGGGTCGGCTTCAAATAAGCTGCGGCGCCATCTCGCGCTGCAACGGGTCGCGCCCATGACGCGGCCCGTTTTCGGTTGATCCGCTCAGTTCGGCAGCACCCGGATCAGCCGTCCGTTCGGGCTGTCGGTCACCACGTAGAGCAGGCCATCCGGCCCCTGGCGCACGTCGCGCATGCGCTGGCCGACATCTTCGAGCAGCTTGTGCTCGGCCACCACCTTGCCGTCCTTCAGCTCGACGCGGTTGAGGTACTGGAATTTCAGCGAGCCGACGAACAGGTTGCCTTTCCACCCGGGTCCATAGCGGTCGCTGCTCAGGAAGGCCATGCCCGATGGCGCGATCGAGGGGGTCCAGTGGTGCAGCGGCTGCTCCATGCCCGGCTGGCTGCTCCTGCCGCTGCCCACCGGGCTGCCGTCGTAGTTGACGCCGTGGCTGATCACCGGCCAGCCGTAGTTGCGGCCCGCTTCCGGCCGGTTGATCTCGTCGCCGCCGCGCGCGCCGTGCTCGTGCATCCACAGGCGCCCGTCGGGGCCCCAGGTCGCGCCCTGGCCGTTGCGGTGGCCGTAGCTCCAGATCTCGGGCAGCGCGCCGGGCTTGCCGACGAAGGGGTTGTCCCTGGGCACCGTGCCGTCCTTGCCTACACGCACCACCTTGCCGTGGTGGTTGTCCAGGGTCTGCGCGTCATCACGGCGGCTGAAACGGTCGCCCAGGGTCAGGAACAGCGTGCCGTCGGGCCGGCCATCGACGCGCCGCTCGACGATGCGGCAGCCGAAATGCAGCGTGCTGCCGTACTTGGGCTGCTGGCTGAAGATGATCCTGACGTCTTCCAGCCGCTTCAGATCGGGCGCCAGCCGCGCACGCGCCAGCGCCGTGCTGTTGGCGGTTCCCTTGCCGGGCTCGCTGAAGCAGAAATAGATCGTGCGGTTGCGGGGGAAATCCGAGTCGGTGATGACGTCGAGCAGGCCGCCCTGCCCGCCCGCCGCCACCTCGGGCAGGCCGGCCAGCGGTGCTTGAAGCTTGCCATCAGGTTCGACCACGCGCAGGCGCCCCGGCCGCTCGGTGACCAGGAAGCGCCCCTCCGGCAGGAAGGCCACGGCCCACGGATGCTGCAGGCCGCTGGCCACAGTCTGCGCCCTGGGCATCGCATCCTGCGCCAGCGCCGGCAGGCCCGGCGCGACCGCCAGCGCAGCAGCCACGGCCGCGCGCACTGCGCTCCACCTGCCGGCAGCCGTATTGAAAGCAGTGATCACGTCACGGACTCCCCGGCGCCCAGCGCGCCTGTCGCGGGCATTGTGCCCGCCAACGGCGCCGTGCCGCAATGCCGCGCTACGCTGCGTCGCGCAGCAGTTCGCGCGCGATGATCAGCAGCTGCACCTCGCTCGCGCCCTCGTAGATGCGCAGCGAGCGAATCTCGCGGTACAGCCGCTCGACCACGATGCCCTGCGTGACACCAAGCCCACCGTGGATCTGCACCGCCGCATCGATCACCTGCTGCGCGCCCTCGGTGGCCGCCAGCTTGGCCATCGCAGCGGCGCGCGTGACACGCTCGCCGCGGTCGCGCTGCCAGGCGGCGCGGTAGACCAGCAGCGCCGAGCTGTCGATGGTGAGATCCATCTGGGCGAGCTTGGCCTGCGTGAGCTGGAAGTCGGCCAGGGTCTGGTTGAACATCCGGCGCGTGGTGGCGCGCTGCACCGCCTCCTGCAGCGCGCGCCGGGCGAAGCCGAGCGCGGCGGCCGCGACTGAGGTACGGAACACGTCCAACGTGCGCATCGCCACCTTGAAGCCCTCGCCGGGCGCGCCGATGCGCTGCGACAGCGGCACCCGGCAATCGGTGAAGCGCAGGCGCGCCAGCGGGTGCGGCGCGATGACATCGATGCGCTGAGAGACCTCGAAGCCGGGCGTGCCGGTCTCGACGATGAAGGCCGAGATGCCGCGCGAGCCCTCGGCCTCGCCGGTGCGCACGAACAGCGCGTAGAAGTCGGCGATGCCGCCGTTGGAGATCCACGACTTCTCGCCGTTGATCACCACGTGGTCGCCGTCGATGCGGCCACTGCATTCCATCGCCCCGACGTCGGAGCCGGCGTTTGGCTCCGACAGCGCGAACGCCGGGATCAGCTTGCCAGCCACCACGCCGGGCAGGTAGCGCTGGCGCTGCTCGGCGCTGCCGGCGATGCTGATGGCGCCCGAACCGAGGCCCTGCATGCCGAAGGCGAAGTCGGCCAGGCCGCTGTGGCGCGCCAGCGTCTCGCGCATCAGGCACAGCGCGCGCGTGTCGATGCGCCCGCCGGCGTCCTCGCCTTCGAGCGCCACCGCGTGCTTCAGCCAGCCGCCTTCACCGAGCGCCCGCACCAGCGAGCGGCATTCGGCGTCCAGGTCGTCGCCGTGCTCGCCGCTGACATGCCGGCTGGCCCAGGCGTCGAGTTCGCGCGCCAGCTTGGCGTGCCGTGGCTCGAGGAACGGCCACTCAAGATAAGTCGTGTCAACCATGTTGCTTCCCCTCGTTGGGATCTTGCTTGTCGTCCGCCGCGTGCCCACGCGCCCCATCAGCCGCCAGCCGCGCCTGGTAGAGCTCCCAGCCCTGCGGCGTCACGATGCCCCGCAGCAGCATGTCGAAGCCGGCAGCGAAGTACTCATCCAGCGTCACCAGCGCGTGCAGGCGCCACGACTTCAGCGCCCAGTTGTGCGCGAAGGCAACGAACTGGTAGGCCGCGATCACGGGGTCGACGTCGCGGAACTGGCCGGCGCCGATGCCGTCGCGGATGCAGTTCTCGATCAGCGCGTTGGTGTCGATCTCGGCCTGCTTGATGGTTTCGCGGTGCGCACGCGGCAGCACCTTGGTAGTGCGGTAGGTCAGCACCGTCGCGTCCATCTTGCGGTCGATGACGCCGCAGTAGGCGCGCACGCCGGCGCGCAGCTTGTCGACCGGCTGCTCGAACGCCGCCATCGCCGGCGGCAGTTCGATGCGGTACGAATCGACCACCGTCAGCAGCACCAGGAACAGCACGTCCTCCTTGGTGCGGGCGTAGTGGTAAATCAGGCCGGTGCTGATGCCGGCGGCGGCGGCGATCTCGCTCACCGTGGTGGCCTCGAAGCCCTTGCGCGAGAAGAGTTCAGCCGCCGCGGCGACGATCTGCTGGCGCCGGTGCGCGACCAGGTCATGGTCCGCGGGCTGCGCCCGCACCTGCGGCACCTCGCTCAGGCTGATCGGGCTGGTCATGGGGCGGCGGGGCATCGGTGGCTGCGTGCGGCTCGGCTCAAGCGGCTCAATCGCCCTGGAACTCGGGCTTGCGCTTGTCGACGAAGGCGCGGTAGGCGCGGCCGTAGTCGCGCGTCTGCATGCAGATCGCCTGTGCCTGCGCCTCGGCCTCGATCGCCTCGGCGATGCCCATGCTCCATTCCTGCTCCAGGCATTTCTTGGTCATGCCGTGGGCGAAGGTCGGGCCGGCGGCCAGCTCGCGCGCCAGCGCGTCGGCGCTGGCATGCAGTTCCTCGGGCGCCACCAGGCGGTTGTAGAAGCCCCAGCGCTCGCCCTCCTCGGCCGTCATCACGCGGCCGGTGTAGAGCAGCTCGGAGGCGCGGCCGTGGCCGATGATGCGCGGCAGGATCGCGCAGGCGCCCATGTCGGCGCCGGCCAGGCCGACACGCACGAACAGGAAGGCGGTCTTGGCGCGCGTCGTGCCGAGGCGCAGGTCCGAGGCCATCGCCAGGATCGCGCCGGCGCCGGCGCAGATGCCGTCGACGGCCGCGATGATCGGCTGCGGGCAATGCCGCATCTCGATCACCGCGTCGCCGGTCATGCGGGTGAATTCCAGCAGGCCGGGCATGTCGTCGTTCTCCTGCATGCGCACCAGCGGGCCGATGATCTCGTGCACGTCGCCGCCGGAGCAGAAGTTGTCGCCGGCGCCGCGGATCACCACCACCTTCACGTCCTTCGAGTAGCGCAGCTCGCGGAACAGGTCGCGCAACTCGCCGTAGGAATCGAAGGTCAGTGGGTTCTTGCGCTCCGGCCGGTTCAGCGTCAGCGTGGCAATGCCGTCCTGGACTTCCCACAGGAAGTGCTCGGCACGGTACGAGGCGCCATCGAATGTCTTCATGAATTCATCCTTTCATCAGGGGGTTCGGACAAGGGTTTGCGCTTGCTTGACGAGCGCGATTGACAAATTCTGCGGCATCAGTCTAGCATTGATTGAATAGTCATTCAATGTCTCTTTTTTCCTGCTCCCTGGCGCCATGTTGAACCTGGAATTCTTCGGCACCCGTGCCGTGCTGACACTGGACCGCCCGCCCGCCAACGCGATCAACGACGCCTGGCTGGACCACTTCCACGAGGCGCTCGACACCGTCGAGGCGCTGACGCAGATCGCCGTGCTGCACCTGCGCAGCGCGCAGCGCCTGTTCTGCGCCGGCGCCGACCTGCACCTGATGTCGGCGTCGATCGAATCGGCCGAAGGGGTGGATGCCATGCTGGCGGTGGCCGAAGGCATGCAGCAGGCCTTCGACCGGCTGGCTGCGCTGCCGACGGTGACGCTGGCCGAGGTCGGCGGCGCAGCCCTGGGTGGCGGCTTCGAGCTGGCGCTGGCCTGCGACCTGCGCATGATCGCCGACGAGGCCCAGGTCGGCCTGCCGGAAGTGCGCCTGGGCCTGCTGCCCGGCGCCGGCGGCACCCAGCGCATGGCCGCGCTGTGCGGCGCGCCGACCGCCAAGCGCCTGATCCTGGGCGGCGAAACCATCCGCGGCGCCGAGGCCGTGGCGCTCGGGCTGGCGCAGTGGAGCGCGCCGGCCGCCGAACTGCCCGCGCTCGCGCACGACAAGGCGGCCGCCCTGGCCGCCCTGCCAGCCGCGGCGCTGGCCGCGTGCAAGCGCTGCATCGATCTCGCCAGCCCGCCGCAACCGGCCGGTTACCTGACCGAGCTGGCCGAAACCCGCCGGCTCTACGCCAGCGAGCCCACCCGCACCCTGGTGCGGGCATTCATCAGCAAGAGGAAGACCTGAACCATGAAACTTGAAGGCAAGACCGCGGTCGTCACTGGCGCCGCATCCGGCATCGGACGGGCCACCGCCGACGAACTGGCGCATGCCGGTGCCACCGTCATCGTCGCCGACATCAACCGCGAGGCCGGCGAAGCGGCTGCCGCCGAGCTGAACGCTTCCGGCGCCCACGCCCGCTACCTGCCGCTGGACGTGTCCGACCTGGCGTCGATCCAGCAGTTCGCCCTGGATGCCGTCGGCGTCACCGGCCAGGTCGACATCCTGGTCAACGGCGCCGGCTGGGGCAAGATCCAGCCCTTCATGGAGAACACGCCGGAATTCTGGCAGCGTGTGGTCGCCATCAACTTCACCGGGCCGGTGGCGCTGGCGCACGCCCTGCTGCCGGGCATGATCGAGCGCCAGCAGGGTCGCATCGTCAACATCTCCAGCGATGCCGGGCGTGTCGGCAGCCTGGGCGAGACCGTGTACGCCGGTGCCAAGGCCGGCCTGATCGGCTTCACCAAGTCACTGGCGCGCGAACTCGCGCGTTACAAGATCAACGTCAACTGCGTCTGCCCCGGCCCCACCGACACGCCGCTGCTGCAGGCCGTGCCCGAGAAGCACCGCGAGGCGTTCCAGCGCGCAATCCCGATGCGGCGCTTCGGCAAGCCCTCGGAGGTGGCTGACGCGGTGCTGTTCTTCGCCAGCGACCGCTCCAGCTACATCACCGGCCAGGTGCTGAGCGTCAGCGGCGGCCTGACGCTGGCCGGCTGAAACCGGGATCCGCCACGCTGCAGGGACAGCGACAGCGCCCGCCACCGATCACGCCATCACCAGCGGTTACGAGAGTTGCCGGACCTTGTCAAGCATGCCAGCAGTATCTTGTCGGATTTCGGGTACAAATCGACGGGAATTTGTCCTACACTACGCCCGCCGCAGCCTCCAGAGCAGTTCAAGTGACTCAGGTTGCAGCGATCACCGCCTTGCACGGCCCGCTATCGGGCCGTGCTCCGTCCGTGACCCAGAACAAGCAAAACGGGATTCATGTCGAAGAAAATCGCTGCCCTGATCCTGCTGGCCGCCTGCGGCCTGTCACCTGCCCAAGCCGCCCCGGGACAGGACGAGATCGAAAAATTCCTGCTCCAGAACGGCCTGACCACCAGGCTCGGTGACACCATCCACGAAGCGACCGATCGCGCCGCCAAGCTGATCAGCAACGCCATGGATGCCATCGGCGTGCGCTACCGGCTGGGCGGCACCTCGGCCGAGACCGGTTTCGACTGCAGCGGCCTGGTGCTGACGGTGTTCCAGCAAAGCCTGGGCCTGAAGCTGCCGCGCACGGCGGCCGAGCAGGCGGCCGCCACCACCCGGATCGACAAGGCCGACCTGAAGCCCGGTGACCTGGTGTTCTTCAACACGCTGCGCCGCGCCTACAGCCATGTCGGCATCTACCTCGGCGAGGGCCGGTTCATCCACGCACCGCGCACCGGCGCGCGCGTGCGGGTCGAGAACATGAACGCCAACTACTGGGAAAGCCGCTTCAACGGCGCCCGTCGCGTGCTCGACGAACTGGCCTCATCCAGCACCGCCACCACCACCAGGAACGTGCTGCCGCGCGTGCTGGAGCGTGAATCTCCGGCACCGTCCAGGGTGCGGCTCGGCGGCGATTCGGGCAAGCCTGCCACGGCGGCGCCCGCCGATCCGGGCGTGGACTTCAGCCACATCTGATCGGCAGCGCCGGACGCTAGCGACGATGGGCCCTGCGGGGCCCATTTGCCGGGCGCCGCGCCGTCAATCGTCGCGCGCGGCCAGGCCCGGAAACAGCACCTCGGTGAAGCCGAAGCGCGTGAAGTCGCGCACCCGCATCGGATACAGCTTGCCGATCAGGTGGTCGCACTCGTGCTGCACCACGCGGGCGTGAAAGCCTTCCGCCTCGCGCTCGATCACGTCGCCGTAGGGATCGAGGCCGCGGTAGCGGATGCGCCGCCAACGCGGCACCAGGCCGCGTAGCCCCGGCACCGACAGGCAGCCTTCCCAGTCTTCTACTTCTTCGTCGGAAAGCGGTGTGATGATCGGGTTGCACAGCACCGTGCGCGGCACCGGCGGCGCGTCGGGGTAGCGCGGGTTGACGGCATCGGTGCCGAAGATCACGAGCTGCAGGTCAACGCCGATCTGCGGCGCCGCCAGGCCGGCGCCGTCGGCCGCGCGCATGGTGTCGATCATGTCGCGCACCAGCAGGTGCAACGCATCGGAGTCGAACGCGGTGACAGGCTGGGCAGCGCGCAGCAGGCGCGGATCGCCCATCTTCAGGATCTCTTGAACGGCCATGGCCGCATCATCGCCGATCGCGCGGCAGCCACCGCGCCGCTGCAGCAATCAGCGGCGGCGACCACCCCGACTGCCGAAATCTCCCCGATGACCACCGCCACGATGCGACCAGTGGCCACGGTGTCCGCCCCGGTCGCCGCGCCAGTGGCGCCCGCTGCCGCTGCCGAACCAGCCGTGGATGCCGATCGACACCGGCGGCGCGGCGTAGTAGGGCCGCGACCAGTACGGGCTCGCGTAGTACGGCGCGCCGTAGTAGTACGAGGGGCCGGGCTGCACCACCATCGGCGCGCCAATCTCGTAATACGGATCCACCGGCGCCACCACGCAGCCGCCCAGCGCCGCCAGCATCATGCCGGCCAGCAGCAGGCCGGAGCGCCGGATCCAGGAAGATGAGCATCGAACCGCCATGTCGGCTTCTCCGTGAAAGACCATTTTCAAACAACGCCCCAACCCATGTCGGGCGTTGACCACCAATGTAGCGGCGACAGGTAAAGTTGCCGAGCCGCCTCAGGCCGATGCGGGCAGCGCGCCGCCAGCGCGCGCCTCCGACGCCAGCCAGGCCGCGCCGCGCACGCCCGAGGAGTCGCCGTGCAGCGCCGGCCGCAGCACCGTGCGCACCACGTCGCTGAACACATGCGGCGCCCACAGTCGGGGCACCCGTTCATACAGCTCGGCCACGTTGCTCATGCCGCCGCCGAGCACGATCACCTGCGGGTCAAGCACGTTGATGACCGAGGCCAGCGCGCGCGCCAGCCGTGCGGCATAGCGCCCGAAGCTGGCCTGCGCGGCCGCGTCACCGGCGCGCATGGAGGCGACGATCTGCACCGCATCCAGCGCCACGCCGGTAACCGCGGCGTGGTCGGCCGCGAAGCCGGGCCCCGACAGCCAGCATTCCAGGCAGCCGCACCGCCCGCACCAGCAGGCCGAACGATCCAGTTCCTCGCGGCTGATGAGTGGCAGCGGGTTGTGGCCCCACTCGCCCGCCACGCCGTTGCAGCCGTGCAGCACCTGCCCGCGCACGGCCACGCCAGCGCCGACGCCGGTGCCCAGGATGGCGGCGAACACCACTTCGGCACCGGTGCCGGCACCGTCCGTCGCCTCGCTCAGCGCCAGGCAGTTGGCGTCGTTTTCCAGCCGCAGCGGGCGCTTTAGCAAGGCCTGCAGATCATCTCGCAGCAACCGGCTGTTAAGCGCGGTGGAATTCGCGTTGCGCACCCGCCCGTTCAGCGGCGACAGGCTGCCGGGCATGCCGATGCCGAGCGGCAGGCCGCTGGCGCCCAGACGCGCCTCGGCCTGCGTCACCAGGGCAGCGATCGCCTGCAAGGTGCCGGCGTAATCGCCCTGCGGCGTCGGCACGCGCTCGCGCAGCAGGAAAGCGCCCTGCCCGTCCAGCGCCGCGATCTCGATCTTGGTGCCGCCGAGGTCGATGCCGAGGCGCACGCCAGGCACCGTGCTCATGCGCTGTCGTCGAGCAAGGCACGCATGGCCGCTTCGTCGATCACCGCCACGCCCAGCTCGCGCGCCTTGTCCAGCTTGCTGCCGGCCTCCTCGCCGGCAACGACATAGTGCGTCTTCCTGCTGACGCTGCCCGACACCTTGGCCCCGGCGGCCTCCAGCAGCTCCTTGGCCTCCTCACGGCTCAGCGTGGGCAGGGTGCCGGTCAGCACGAAGGTCTTGCCAGCCAGCGGCAGCAGCGCGGCGGGCACCGGTTCGCCCTCGGGCCAGTGGATGCCGACGGCGCGCAACTGCTCGACCACCTCGCGGTTGTGCGGCTGCCGGAAGAAGGTGTGGATGCTGTCGGCGATCACCGGACCGACGTCGGGCGCCTGCAACAGCTGATCGACCCCGGCCGCCATGATGGCGTCAAGCGTGCCGAAATGGCGTGCCAGATCCTTGGCGGTGGTTTCACCGACGTGGCGGATGCCGAGCGCATACAGAAAGCGCGCCAGCGTGGTGTGCTTGGATTTCTCCAGCGCCGCCAGCAGGTTCTGCGCCGATTTCTCCGCCATGCGGTCGAGCGCCGCCAGGCTGACGAAGCCCATGCGGTACACATCGGGCAGTGCCTTGACGACGTTGCCGTCGATCAGCTGGTCGACCAGCTTCTCGCCCAGGCCCTCGATGTCCATGGCGCGGCGCGACGCGAAATGCAGCAGCGCCTGCTTGCGCTGCGCCGGGCAGAACAGTCCGCCGGTGCAGCGGTGGTCGGCCTCGCCTTCCTCGCGCACCACCGCGCTGCCGCACACCGGGCAGTGCGCCGGCATGCTGAACTCGGGCGCGTCCGCGACCCGCTTGTCCGCCAGCACCGACACCACCTCGGGAATCACGTCGCCGGCACGGCGCACGATCACCGTGTCGCCCACGCGCACGTCCTTGCGGCGTGTCTCGTACTCGTTGTGCAGCGTGGCGTTGGTGACCGTGACGCCGCCGACGAACACCGGCTCGAGCTTGGCCACCGGCGTCAGCTTGCCGGTGCGGCCGACCTGCACGTCGATCGCCTGCACCGTGGTCAGCTGCTCCTGCGCTGGGTACTTGTGGGCCACCGCCCAGCGCGGCTCGCGGGTGACGAAGCCGAGCTGCTCCTGCAGCGCCAGGCTGTCCACCTTGTAGACCACGCCGTCGATGTCGAACGGCAGCGCGTCGCGCTGGGCGGCGACGTCGGCGTGGAAGGCGATCAGCTCGGCCGCACCGTGCGCGCGCCGGATCAGCGACGACACCGGCAGGCCCCAGGCCGCGAGCGCCTGCATCACGCCCCAGTGGGTATCGAAGCGGGGACCGCCCTGGTCCGGCGGCGTGAGTTCGCCCAGACCGTAGGCGAAGAAGCTCAACGGGCGCTGCGCCGCGATGGCGGGATCGAGCTGGCGCACCGCACCAGCAGCGGCGTTGCGCGGATTGACGAAGGTCCGCGCCGCCCTGTCGCCGGCAGCCATGCGCTCGCGCATGCGCTCGTTCAGTGCCTCGAAGTCGTCGCGGCGCAGGTAGACCTCGCCGCGCACTTCCAGCAGCGTGGGCGCGGCACCCGCCAGTCGCAGCGGGATCTGGCCGATGGTGCGGATGTTCTGCGTCACGTCCTCGCCGGTCTCGCCATCGCCGCGCGTGGCCGCCTGCACCAGCACGCCGGCCTCGTAGCGCAGGCTGATGGCCAGGCCGTCGAACTTGGGCTCGGCAACGTAGTCGATCGGCGGCGCCTCGGCCGGCAGCTTCAGCTCGCGCCGCACACGGACATCGAAGGCCTCGGCGCCGGCGGCCGTGGTGTCGGTCTCGGTGCGGATGCTGAGCATCGGCACCACGTGGCGCACCGGCACGAAGCCGTCGAGCACGCTGCCACCGACGCGCTGCGTCGGTGAGTCCGGCGTGCGCAGCTCATGGTGCGCCGCTTCCAGCGCCTGCAGCTCCTGGAACAGGCGGTCGTACTCGGCGTCGGGAAGCTCTGGCGCGTCGAGCGTGTAGTACTGGTACGCGGCGCGGTTCAGCACCCGCCGCAGCTCGGCGGCGCGGGCGGCAAGTTCGGCTTCGGTATCCATGGCAATTCCCGCCCCGTCATCTGCCGGGCATCCGGCGCCGACTCAACTGAACAGCCTTCGCGCCTGCGGCGAGCCGGCGGCCAGGTCGTGCTGCTCCAGCGTGTCGTACAGGCGATCGAGATCGGCGCCGATGGTGTCGATCATCTCCGGCCGCAGCGGCTGGCCGGCGTCGTCAGTGATCAGCCCGTCCATGGCCTCGGCCAGCGCGAAGGCGGCCTCGCGCAAGCGCACGAAGGGCTGCTCGTGGCGCTGCACCTGCGGCACATCGAGGTTGAGCGTGACTTCCCTGATCGCCGCCTGCGTCGGGTCCTCGGCCAGCGCCGCCTGGGCGTCGAAGCTCAGGTCCAGCATCGACGGCAGGCCGGCCGTGGCCGAAGGCAGCACCATGCGCCCGGGCACCACGCCGGCGACGAAGCCCAGCCGCGCCGCCTGCTGGTGGATGAAGCCCGGGCTCCAGCTGGCGCCGCGCGCGCGCAGCGTGAAGCCCAGCTGCGCATCGTGCTGGCCGGCGAACTGGTCCAGCTCGCGCGCCCGCGCCACCTCGTGCAGCATCTCGGGAAACTCGGGCGCGCCGCCGACCGCATCGGCATAGCGCTGCGCCTTCATCACGAATTCTGAGTACTCGATCTCGTTCAGCGCGCCGGTGCGGTTGGCCAGTTGCACGCCGGCCTGCAGCGTGGTGTAGCGCTGGCCAGCGACCGGAAACTCCCATTCCTGGGTCTGCTCGTTCTGCCCCTCGACGGCAAAGGGCTTGCTGCCGACGCGGCGCGTGTGCGGCAGCGCGGCCAGCAGCGCGTCGCCCGAGACCACGCGGCCATCGAGCGCGATCGGGGCGACGACATCGATCAGCGCATCGAGCCGCGGGCGCTTCTCGGGCGTCAGCAGCGGCCCCAGCGGCGCGTTGGCGTCGAACGAGGGCTCGACCCGCTCGGCGGTATCCGCCGGCGCACTGTCGATGCCCGGCTCCACGCGCTCGGCCTCCGGCACCTCGACGGTGCCGCGCGGCCGCGCCTGGCGCGGCTCGTTGCGGCGCGCGTTCCAGGTGTTGTAGGCGATCACGCCGCCGAGGATCAAACCCCCGGCGACGGCCAGGCCGACTTGCAAGGAACTCATGTTCGTGTCGCTCCGTCTTCAACCGCACAACAGGCAGTCACCGAATCGAAGGGCCGCGGAGCCGGCCATGCCAGTGAACGCCATGCCCGGACCTGTGCCGGGCATTGGCGTTGTCCCTCCTCCCGCAGGAGAGGGGGGACGGCGCGCAGCGACTCAGGGGGGTGTCTCATACTTCCGCCATGCCGACGGCGCTTTCCATGTCCACCGCCACGATGCGCGACACACCCTGCTCCTGCATGGTGACGCCGATCAGCTGCTCGGCCATTTCCATCGCGATCTTGTTGTGGCTGATGAACAGGAACTGCGTGTCGCGGCTCATGCGCGTGACCAGCTTGCAGTAGCGCTCGGTGTTGGCGTCGTCCAGCGGCGCGTCGACCTCGTCCAGCAGGCAGAACGGCGCCGGGTTGAGCTGGAAGATGGCGAACACCAGCGCGATCGCCGTCAGCGCCTTCTCGCCGCCCGACAGCAGGTGGATGGTCTGGTTCTTCTTGCCGGGCGGTTGCGCCAGCACCTGCACGCCGGAGTCGAGGATCTCCTCGCCGGTCATCACCAGCTTCGCCTGGCCGCCGCCGAACAGCTCGGGGAACATGCGGCCGAAGTGCTCGTTGACGGTGTTGAAAGTGTTGCCGAGCAGGTCGCGCGTCTCGGCGTCGATCTTGCGGATGGCGTCTTCCAGCGTCGCCATAGCGTCCATCAGGTCGGTCGACTGCGCGTCGAGGAACTGCTTGCGCTCGCGTGCCGCGCTGAGTTCCTGCAAGGCCGCCAGGTTGACCGCGCCCAGCGCCTGGATCTCGCGGTGCAGGCGCTCGATCTCGCCCTGCAGACCTTGCAGCCGCACGTTGCCCTCGGTAATCGACTGCTCGACCGCGGCCAGGTCGGCCTCGGCGTCCTGCAGCAGCTGCGTGTACTGCTCGGTGCCCAGGCGCGCGGCCTGTTCCTTGAGCTGCAGCTCGGTGATGCGCTGGCGCAGCGGATCGAGCGCGCGCTCCAGTGCCAGCCGGCGCTCGTCGGAGGCCCGCAGCTTGGCGGTCAGGTCGTCGTAGCTGCTGCGCTGCGCACCCAGGGCCTGCTCGCGCTCGATTTTCAGCGCCAGCGCGGACTGCAGGCCGGCCTGCGCGGCAGCGTCGGTCAGGCGCGTGAGTTCTTCCTGCGCGCGCTGCTGCTCGGCCTCGATGCCGGCGGTCTGGCTGGCGGCGGTGTCGATGGTGCGCGCCAGTTCGGCGCGGCGTGCCTCCAGGCTGCGCTGCGCGAAGACCGCCTCCTGCGCCTGGCGTTCCAGCGTGCGCTGCTGCTCGCGCGCCTCGGCCAGCCGGCGCTCGGCCTCGATCACGCGCTCGTCGAGCTCGGCATGGCGCTCCTGCGTGTCGGCCAGCTGCATGTCCAGCTCTTCGAAGCGCGCCTCGGCGGTGACGCGGCGCTCTTGCAGCTCTTCGAGGCCGGCATCGACCTCGGCCAGGTCGCCGGCGATCTGCTCGCTGCGGGCACGGGTCTGCTCGGCCAGCTGCGTCAGGCGCAGGGTCTCGACCTGCAGCTCGTGCGCGCGCTGCTGCGCCTCGGCAGCAGCGCGCCGGCTGCCGACCAGGCGCTGGCTGGCATCGCTGTACGCGGCCTCGGCCTTGATGAGGGCGGTGCGCGCCTCGTCGCTGATGAGTTGCTGCGCGCGCAGCTGTTTCTCGATGTTCTCGATTTCCTGCGCGCGCGCCAGCAAACCGGCCTGCTCGGAATCGGGCGCGTAGAAGCTGACGCCGTGCGCGCTGACGCAATGGCCGTTGGGCACGTAGATGGCTTCGCCGCTCTTGAGTTGCGCGCGCTGGGCCAGCGCGTCCTCCAGCGTGGGCGCGGTGTAGCAGCCGGCCAGCCAGTCGTCCAGCAGCGCCTTCAGGCTGGCCTCGTGCAGGCGCAGCAACTCGGCCAGGCGCGGCAGCGTGGCAGGCGACTCGGGCAAGGCCGCCACGGGCAGGTGGTAGAAGGCCAGCTTGGCCGGCGGTGCATCGCCGGCGAAGGCGCGCACCATGTCGAGGCGGCTGACCTCCAGCGCGCCCATGCGTTCGCGCAGCGCGGCTTCCAGCGCACTCTCCCAGCCCGGCTCGACGTGCAGTCGGCTCCACAGGCCCTGCAGGCCGTCCAGGCCGTGCTTCTGCAGCCAGGGCTGGAGTTTGCCGTCGGTCTTCACTTTTTCCTGCAGCGCACGCAAGGCTTCCAGCCGCGCCGACAGATCGGTCTGCCTGGCCGATTCGGTGTTGACGGCCTGCTGCGCGGCACGGCGCGCGTCGTCGAGCTGCGGCACGCTGTCCTGCAGTTCCTGCAGGCGCGCGTCGGCGACTTCGTGGTTCTCCTGCGCGCTGGCGAGTTGCGACTGCAGGTTCAGCAGGCGCTGCTCGTCGGGCGCGGCCAGGGCGTTCCGGTCGGCGCTCAGCTTCTCGCGCCGCGTGCCGAGCTGGCGCGACTGCTCCTCGATGCCGCGCTGCTCGGCTGCCAGCACCTGGATCTGCTGCTGCACCTGGGCCACCGCCGCGCGCTGCTCGCCGGACCGGGCCTGCGCCTGGCGCAGCGCGTCTTCCAGTTCGGGCAGCGCGCCCTGCTGCTCTTCGAGCTGTGCCGCCAGCGTGACGGACTGCTCTTCGGCCTCGGCGCCCTGCGCGACGATCGCCTCGATCTGGCTTTCAGCCTCGTCCTTGCGCGCGGCCCACTGGGCGATCTGCTCCTTGAGCTGCAGCAGCCTTGCCTCAGCGCGCTGGCGGCCTTCGACGACGAAGCGGATCTCGGCCTCCAGCCGGCCGACCTCGGCGCTGGCCTCGTACAGCAGGCCCTGAGCCTGATTCACCTGGTCGCCGGCGGCGTAGTGCGCCTGGCGGATGGTTTCCAGGTCGGCCTCGACATGGCGCAGATCGGCCACGCGCGATTCGAGCTCGTTGACGGCCTGCTCGGCCTCCTGCTTGAGCCGGACCTGACCCTCCTCGGCTTCCGAGCGCTTGAGGAACCACAGCTGGTTCTGCTTCAGCGTCGCCCCCGCCTGCAGGTCGTGGTAGCGCTGCGCCACCTCGGCCTGGCGCTCCAGCTTGTCCAGGTTGGCGTTCAGCTCGCGCAGGATGTCCTCGACGCGAGTCAGGTTCTCGCGCGTGTCGTTGAGCCGGTTCTCGGTCTCGCGCCGGCGCTCCTTGTACTTGCTGACGCCGGCCGCCTCTTCCAGGAACAGGCGCAGCTCCTCGGGGCGCGACTCGATGATGCGGCTGATGGTGCCCTGGCCGATGATGGCGTAGGCACGCGGCCCCAGGCCGGTGCCGAGGAACACGTCCTGCACGTCGCGCCGGCGCACCGGCTGGTTGTTGATGTAGTAACTGCTGGTGCCGTCGCGCGTCAGCACGCGCTTGACCGAGATCTCGGTGAACTGGCTCCACTGGCCGCCGGCGCGGTGATCGCTGTTGTCGAACACCAACTCGACCGACGAGCGGCTGGCCGGCTTGCGCGTGGTGGTGCCGTTGAAGATGACGTCCTGCATCGACTCGCCGCGCAGCTCGGACGCCTTGGACTCGCCCAGCACCCAGCGCACCGCATCCATGATGTTGGACTTGCCGCAGCCGTTGGGCCCCACGACGCCGACCAGCTGGCCCGGCAACATGAAGTTGGTGGGTTCGGCGAAGGACTTGAAGCCCGAGAGCTTGATCGAATCGAGACGCACTGGCGCGGCGGCCCGCAGGCCGGAAAGACGGGAACGGATGCGAAGCGGGAATGATACCGTGCGGCCGTCGCCTGCCCCGGCTGGGAACTGCCGGGCGGACCGGGCCGCCAGGCCGCCAGATCACTACGCTATCAATAGCGTCTTACGACGGCGGTGACTGGCCTCAAGCCGGTTTTCATGGCCAAACGGAATCAGGCGGCAATCACCCGCCGCGCCAGCCGCGACAGCGGCGCCTCGAGCCGCTGCTCCATCCAGTGCGGCAGGCTCAGTGGCTTCAGCAGCATGCGCACCGCCTGCTCGGCCGGCAGGCGGCTGCTGACCAACTGGTAGATGCGCTGGCTGATCGCCTCGAAGCTGGCTGCGCCCTCGGCGAACAGCGTGCCCCGGTGCGCCCAGACGTGACGCAGGGCGACGTCGGAATCGCTCTCGCGCAATTCCTGCAGGCGCGTGTAGAGCACCCGGGCGACGCGTGCGCGCGACACCGGTCGGGTGGCGCGCAACTGCCTGAAATAGGCCAGGAAATGCTTGAAATGCCCAACCTCGTCGGCGCGGATGTGGCCGAGCAGCCGGGTCAGCACCGGCTCCGGGCTGAGATCGCGCAAGGTCTGGTAATAGGTGGTGGTGCCGGTCTCGACCACGCAGCGCGCCACCATTTCCAGCGCGCGCTCGGGCTCCAGCGCCTCCAGGGTGCACAGGCCGGCGTACTCGGCGAAGAAGTCGTCGAACGCGGCCTGCCAGTCGAAGGTCGGCCAGGCGGCCCGTACATACAGCTCCAGCGCGCGGCCGTGCTGCAGTTCCTCACGCTCCCATTGTCCGCACAGCCAGGCGGCGACTTCCGGATGCCCGGCGCAGTGCTCGGCCAGGTTGCGCGTGTACATGTCCGAGCCGGTCTCGATGAACGAGGCGCTGGCCAGCAGATAGAACAGCTCTTCCCGCTGCGCGATCAGGCTGCGGTCGATCTCGCCGTAGGCGATGTCCTCCACGCGCCAGCGGCGGGTGTCGCGCCGGGGCGCGGCGGCGCCCGCCGCACCGGTGGCCGGCACGAAACCCAGTGCCCGGCCGCTTGAAACGCTTGTCATGGACCGATTCTAGGGGGCGACGAAGAACCGCCGTGCGCCGGCAGCTGCGCGCGTCAACACTGATAATCCGGCGCCATGAATCCCCTGCTGTCGCGCCTGCAAGCCTATCCTTTCGAGCGCTTGCGCCAGCTGTTCGAGGGCGTCACGCCGAATCCGGCTTACCGCCCGATCAGCCTGGGGATCGGCGAACCGCGCCACGCCACGCCGCGCTTCATCCAGGATGCGCTGGCCGACGACCTGGCCACCGGCCTGGCCGGCTACCCACCCACCGCCGGCTCGCCCGAACTGCGCGCGGCCTGCGCCGGCTGGCTGCGGCGGCGCTACGGCGTCCATGTCGATCCGGCCACCCAGGTGCTGCCGGTGCTGGGCTCGCGCGAGGCCCTGTTCGCGCTGGCGCAGACGGTGGTCGATCCGACACGGCCGGACGCCACCGTCACCTGCCCGAACCCCTTCTATCAGATCTACGAGGGCGCCACGCTGCTGGCCGGCGCCCAGCCGCACTACGTGCCGGTGGACGCGGCGCGCAACTTCGCGCCGCGCTGGGACCGGGTGCCGCCGGAAGTCTGGGCGCGCACGCAACTGGCCTACGTCTGCTCGCCCGGCAACCCGACCGGCGCGGTGATGCCGCTGGATGAATGGCAGCGGCTGTTCGAGCTGAGCGACCGGCACGGCTTCGTCATCGCCTCGGACGAGTGCTACAGCGAGATCCACTTCCGTGACGAGCCACCGCTGGGCGGGTTGGAGGCAGCCGCCAGGCTGAGCCGCAACGACTTCAGGCGCCTCGTCATGCTGACCAGCCTGTCGAAGCGCAGCAACGTGCCCGGCCTGCGCTCGGGCTTCGTCGCCGGCGATGCCGAGATCCTGAAGGCCTTCCTGCTCTACCGCACCTACCACGGCAGCGCCATGAGCCCGGTGGTGCAGGCCGCCAGCATCGCCGCCTGGGGCGACGAGGCGCACGTGGAGGACAACCGGCGCCAGTACCGCGAGAAGTTCGCCGCCGTCACGCCGCTGCTGGCGGAGGTGATGGACGTGCGCCTGCCCGATGCCGGGTTCTACCTCTGGGCCGGCGTGCCGGCGGCCTGGAACGGCAGCGACACCGGCTTCGCGCGCGAGCTGCTGGCTCAATACAATGTGACGGTCCTGCCAGGCAGCTACCTGGCGCGCGAAGCGGGCGGCGTCAATCCCGGCCAGGGCCGCGTGCGCATGGCGCTGGTGGCCGATGGCGCCGAGTGCGTCGAAGCCGCCGAGCGCATCGTCCAGTTCATCCGATCCAACACCCCGAGCACCCCATGAGCCAGCAACTGCAGCAGATCATCGACGATGCCTGGGACCAGCGCGCCCACCTGTCGCCGTCGAACGCGCTCAAGGACGTGACCGACGCGGTCGATCACGTGCTCGACGAGCTCGACGCCGGTCGGCTGCGCGTGGCCACGCGCGATGGCGTCGGCCAGTGGACGGTGCACCAGTGGGTCAAGAAGGCGGTGCTGCTGTCGTTCCGGCTGAAGGAGAACGAATCCATGCGCGCCGGCGACCTTGGCTTCGTCGACAAGGTGCCGACCAAGTTCGCCGACATGGACCCGGCCGCGCTGCGCGCCTCGGGCGTGCGCGTGGTGCCGCCGGCGGTGGCGCGGCGCGGCAGCCACATCGGCCGCGGCGTGGTGCTGATGCCCAGCTTCGTCAACATCGGCGCCTACGTCGGCGACGGCACCATGGTCGACACCTGGGCCACGGTGGGCTCGTGCGCGCAGGTCGGCCAGCACGTGCACCTGTCGGGCGGCGTCGGTCTCGGCGGCGTGCTGGAGCCGCTGCAGGCCAATCCGACCATCATCGAGGATAACTGCTTCATCGGCGCGCGCTCGGAGGTGGTCGAGGGCGTGATCGTGGAGGAGAACTCGGTGCTCGGCATGGGCGTGTACCTGGGCCAGAGCACGCCGATCTTCAACCGCGACACCGGCGAGATCAGCTACGGCCGCGTGCCGGCGGGCAGCGTGGTGGTCAGCGGCAGCCTGCCCAAGCAGGCCGCCCATGGCCAGCCCTACAGTCTGTACTGCGCCGTGATCGTGAAGACGGTGGACGCGCAGACCCGCTCCAAGACCAGCATCAACGACCTGCTGCGGCCCTGAGCCGCCCCGACGCAGCCGAGGAGAGCGACCATGCCGAGCACAGCCCAAGCCCCGAAGCTGGAACGCGTGCTGCGGCTGATGGTGGAGCAGCAGGCCTCGGACGTGTTCCTGTCGGCGCACGCGCCGGTCACGCTCAAGATCAACGGCCTCAGCGTGCCGGCCAACCAGCAGCCGCTGCCGGCCGAGGGGCCGCTGACGCTGCTGACCGACCTGGTGCCGCCCGAGCGGATCGCGGAGCTCGAGTCGACCGGCGAGCTGAACATGGCGATCGCGGTCCCGGAGCTGGGCAACTTCCGGCTGTCGGCGATGCGCCAGCGCGGCAGCTACGCAGCAGTGATCCGCTATGTCCCGTTTCGGATTCCGCCACTGGAGTCGCTCAACCTGCCGCCCATCCTGAGCCAGTTGGTGCTGGAAAAGCGCGGCCTGATCCTGGTCGTCGGTGCCTCGGGCGCCGGCAAGTCGACCACCCTGGCGGCCATGCTGGACCACCGCAACCGGCACCTGACCGGGCACATCCTGACCATCGAGGACCCGATCGAGTACCTGTTCAGCAACCAGCGCTCGGTCATCAACCAGCGCGAGGTCGGCGCCGACACCGCGAGCTTTCACGTCGGCCTGAGAAACGGGCTGCGCCAGGCGCCCGACGTCATCATGATCGGCGAGCTGCGCGATCGCGAAACGGTTTCGGCGGCGCTCGCCTACGCCCACAGCGGCCACTTGTGCCTGGCCACGCTGCACGCCAGCAACAGCCACCAGGCGCTGCACCGCCTGGTCAACTTCTTTCCCCCGGAAGTGCGCCCGGCGCTGCTGGGCGACCTGGCTGGCGCGCTCAAGGCGGTGATCTCGCAGCGCCTGCTGCGCACCGTGCATGGCGGGCTGATGCCCGCGGTCGAGGTGCTGCGCAACACGCAGCTGGTGACCGAACTGATCGAGCAAGGCGACTTCCTCGGCGTCAAGCAGGCCATGGACAGCACCCTGGCCGAGGGTTCGCAGACTTTCGAGCAGGACCTGGCACGCCTGATCGCCAGCGGCCACATCGAGCGCCAGGAAGGCATGCTGCACGCCGACTCGCCGACCAACCTGCTGTGGCGGATGAAGAACGAGCGCCCGCCGGTATCCGGGCCGGCGCAGCGACCGACGGCCTCGCATGGCGGCCAGCCGGCTTCGTTCAGCGACATCCGGCTGGACGCGCTGCCGGCCGACTGGCCAGCGGACACGGAAACCACGCGCTGGCGCGATGCAGCGCCCTGAACGCCGAAGAACGAATTGACCCCGTCCCATCATCACGAACCCCGCTCCGTGCCTTCCGCCACCCGCCAGCTCGCCGAAGCCCTGATCGCCCGCCCCTCCGTCACGCCACAGGACGCCGGCTGCATCGAACTGATCCGGCAAAGGCTGGCGCCGCTGGGCTTCCGGAGTGAAGTCATCGACAGCGGCCCCGAGCACTTGCGCGTGCGCAACCTGTGGACCAAGCGGACGTCAGCGCGCGCCGGCGCCCGCGCGCTGGTGTTCGCCGGTCACACCGACGTGGTGCCGCCCGGCCCGCTGGAGCACTGGAGCAGCGACCCGTTCACGCCGACCGAGCGCGACGGCCGGCTGTACGGGCGCGGCGCCAGCGACATGAAGACCTCGATCGCCGCCTTCGTGGTGGCGGTCGAGCAGTTCGTGGCCGCGCAGCCTGACGCGCCGCTGGACATCGCCCTGCTGCTCACCAGCGACGAGGAGGGCCCGGCGGTCGACGGCACCGCGGTGGTGTGCGAGCGGCTGCAGGCGCGCGGCGAGCGGCTCGACTGGTGCATCGTCGGCGAACCGACCTCGGTGCAGCGCACCGGCGACATGATCAAGAACGGCCGCCGCGGCACGCTGTCAGGGCGGCTCACCGTGCGCGGCATCCAGGGCCATATTGCCTATCCGCAGCTGGCCAGGAACCCGATCCACCAGCTGGCGCCGGCGCTGGCCGAACTGGTGGCGATCGAATGGGACGCCGGCAACGCCTTCTTCCAGCCGACCAGCTGGCAAGTCAGCAACATCCACGGCGGCACCGGCGCCGGCAACATCATCCCGGGCCAGGTGGTGGTCGACTTCAACTTCCGCTTCTGCACCGAATCGACGTCCGAATCGCTGCAGGCGCGCCTCGAGGCGGTGCTGCAAAGGCACGGCCTCGACTGCGAGCTGGTCTGGACCCTGGGCGGTCTGCCCTTTCTCACCGAACCAGGCGACCTGGTCGCCGCCGTGCAGGCCGCGATCCGCGCCGAGACCGGCCTGGAGCCCGAGCTGTCCACCACCGGCGGCACCAGCGACGGCCGCTTCATCGCCCGCATCTGCCCGCAGGTGGTCGAGTTCGGCCCGCCCAACGCCAGCATCCACAAGATCGACGAACACATCCTGCTGGCCGACATCGAACCGCTGACCGCCATCTACCGCCGCCTGCTGGAAAACCTGGCGGCGCTGCCGTGACCCTGCTCGAACTGGTGCAGGACGTGGCGCGGCAGCTCGATGCCGCCGGGCTCAGCTTTGGCCACGGCACCATCAACGCCGATGACGAAGCGGCCTGGCTGGTATTGCACGCGCTCGGGTTGCCGCTGGATACCGATCTGCTCGAAGATGCCGTATCCAGCCAGGCCGTCACGGCGGCGCAGCAGGCGCCGGTGGCCGCGCTGCTGCGCGCGCGCATCGACACCCGCCGGCCGCTGGCCTACCTGACGCGCGAAGCCTGGCTGCAAGGCCTGCGCTTCCACGTCGACGAGCGCGCCATCGTGCCGCGCAGCCTGATTGCCGAAGTGATCGCCGATGGCGGCATCGACCCGTGGCTGGGAGAGCTCACTGCCAGCGTGCTCGACCTGTGCACCGGCAACGGCAGCCTCGCCGTGCTCGCCGCGCTGGCCTGGCCCGAGGCGCGAGTCGACGCCGCCGACCTCAGCGCCGACGCGCTGGCGGTGGCCCGCATCAACGTCGACCGGCACGGCCTGCAAGAGCGCATCACGCTGATTGAAAGCGATGGCCTGGCACGCTGCCCCGGCCCTTACGAACTAATCCTGTGCAACCCGCCCTACGTCAACGCTGCCAGCATGGCCGCGCTGCCGCCCGAGTACCGCGCCGAACCCGCGCTGGCGCTGGCCGGCGGCGAGGATGGCATGGACTTCGTGCGCGCGCTGCTGCGGGATGTGCCTGCGTGCATGGCCGGGCACGGCGTGCTGGTGCTGGAGATCGGCCACGAGCGCGCGCATTTCGAAGCCGCCTTTCCACACCTGAACCCGGTGTGGCTGGACACCAGCGCCGGCGGCGACCAGGTGCTGCTGCTCACGCGGGAGATGCTCATCCCATGATCCAACTCCAGAATGTGGCGCTGCGCCGCGGCGCCAAGCTGCTGCTCGACGGCGCCAGCGTCACCATCCACCCGGGCGAGAAGGTCGGCCTGGTGGGCCGCAACGGCGCCGGCAAGTCGACCCTGTTCGCGCTGCTGAGTGGCGCCCTGCACGAGGACGGCGGCGACTTCAGCCTGCCGGCTGGCTGGCGCATCGCCCAGGTGGCACAGCACATGCCGGAAACCGCTGAAGCGGCGACCGAGTTCGTGCTTGCCGGCGACGAGCGCCTGACGACGCTGCACGAGCAGCTGCGGCGGGCCGAGCAGGCCGGCAACGGGCTGGCCATCGCCCAGGCCCACAGCGATCTGGCGGACGCCGGCGCGCACGATGCGCGCGCACGTGCCGAGGCGCTGATCCTCGGCCTGGGTTTCCAGGTCGGGCAACTCAGGCAGCCGGTCAACAGCTTCTCCGGCGGCTGGCGCATGCGCCTGCAGCTGGCGCGCGCATTGATGGCACCCAGCGATCTGCTGCTGCTGGACGAGCCGACTAACCACCTCGACCTTGACGCGCTGGTCTGGCTGGAAGGCTGGCTGACGCGCTACGCCGGCACGCTGATCGTGATCAGCCACGACCGCGATTTTCTCGACGCGGTGACGCGCGTCACGCTGCACATCGAAGCCGGCCGGTTGAACCGCTACGGCGGCAACTACAGCGCCTTCGAGGAACTGCGCGCACAGCAGCTGGCGCTGCAGCAGGCCGCCTACGCGCGGCAGCAGGACAAGATCGCGCACCTGCAGAAATTCATCGACCGCTTCAAGGCCAAGGCGACCAAGGCACGGCAGGCGCAAAGCCGGGTCAAGGCACTGGAACGCATGGAGCGCGTCGCGCCGGTGCTGATGGACGCCGAGTTCCAGTTCGAGTTCAGACAGCCCGACAGCCTGCCCGATCCGATGCTGGCCATCAGCGACGCGGCGTTCGGCTACCGGCTGCCGGGCGGCAGCGAAAAGACGATCCTGTGCGGCGTGCAACGCACGGTGCGGGCAGGCCAGCGCATCGGCATCCTGGGCGCCAACGGCCAGGGCAAGTCGACCTTCGTCAAGACCGTGGCGCGCACGCTACCGCTGCTGTCGGGCAGGCTGACCGAGGGCAAGGGCCTGACGATCGGCTACTTCGCGCAGCAGGAGCTCGACGTGCTGCACGAGGCCAGCACACCGCTGGAGCACATGGTGCGGCTGGCGCGCGACACGGGGCGGGAGAACAGCGAGGAGGCACGCGAGCAGCAGCTGCGCAACTTCCTCGGCAGCTTCAACTTCCCCGGCGCGATGGTGTCGCAGCCGGTGGGCCAGTTCTCGGGTGGCGAGAAGGCGCGCCTGGTGCTGGCGATGATCGTCTGGCAGCGCCCCAACCTGCTGCTGCTCGACGAGCCGACCAACCACCTGGACCTGGCCACGCGCGAGGCGCTGGCGCTGGCGCTGAACGCGTACGAAGGCACGATGCTGCTGGTCAGCCACGACCGCGCCCTGCTGCGCAGCGTCTGCGACGAGCTGTGGCTGGTGGCGCGCGGCCAGGTGAGCGACTTCGACGGCGACCTGCAGGACTACCAGCGCTACCTGATGGACGAGGCGCGGCGGCGGCGCGAGCAGGCGGCTGCCGCGGCCGAACCCGCGCCGGCCGGTCCAGCCGAGGCCGAAGCGGCGGCACCGACTGCGCTCAACCCGGCCGAGCAGCGCCGGATCGACGCCCGACGGCGCCAGCAAGTGGCCGAGCAGACCCAGCCGCTGAGGCGCGCGCTGGCGCAGGCCGAGCAGCGCATGCAGGCGCTGGGCACGGAGCAGGCCGAGCTGGAACAAGGCCTGGCGACGCCGCTGCCGGCGACCGAGATCGCCGCCGCCGGTCGCCGGCTGAAGGCGCTCGGGGACGAGTTGGCAGCGCTGGAGGACGAGTGGTTGCGGCTGTCGGGCGAGATCGAGGCGATCGAGCAGGCGGCCGCGCCGGCCTGAGGGCACCCGAGCTGTAATTTGCCCGTAGCCGGCCCTGTAGGCCAATGCCGCAATTTGGCCAACCGTCACGCCAGCGACCGCTTCCGCGGTTAAAGTGCCCGCTGTCGTTCACCACCTCCGCGACCGAAGGAGCAATTCCATGGGCATCATCGTCACCATCATCGTCGGCTTCATCGTGGGCCTGATCGCGCGCGCCGTCATGCCGGGCAACCAGAGCATGGGCCTCATCATGACCACCATCCTGGGCATCGTCGGCGCCCTGCTGGCCGGCTATGGCGGCGCCGCGCTGGGCCTGTACGGCCCCGGCACCGCGCCCGGCTGGATCGCCTCAGTGATCGGCGCCATCATCGTGCTGTGGATCTACGGCATGGTCACCAAGAAGCGCTGATAAAGGCAGTCCGGCACGCACGCAGCATGGCCAAGGACAAGCCCGAAGACGCGCTGGAGCTGGCGCGCGGGCACGCGCTGCTGGAGCAGGCGGTGCGGCGCAGCCGCCGCATGCTGCGCAAGCGCGCGCTGGCCGCTGGCGTGGCCGGCGCGGTGCCGCTGCCAGGCCTGGACTGGGCTGCCGACGCCGCCATGCTGACGCAGCTGCTGCCCCGGATCAACGCCGAGTTCGGGCTGGCGCCGCACCAGATCGCCAAGCTGAACGCACGCGAGAAGGAGCGCGTGCAGAAGGCCATCGGCATGATCGGCTCGGTGCTGGCCGGGCGCGCTGTCACGAAGACCCTGGTGCTGCGCTTCGCGCGCAGTCTGGGCATGCGCCTGACCACCGCGCAGGTCGCGCGCTACGTGCCGATCGCCGGCCAGCTGGTGTCGGGCGCGCTCGGCTACGCGGCGCTGCAGTACCTGGGCGAGCAGCACATCCGCGACTGCGTGCGCGTGGTGCTGGCGGCGCCGCTGGCCCTGCCGGCGCCCGAACCGGCAGCCGGGACGCCGGTGGCGCAGGATGGCGCCACGATGAGCGCGCGGCCGGGGCTGTAGCGGCCAAGCGCAAGGCCTGAGAAACGAGAAACGCACGCCAAGGCGTGCGTTTCGTCCTGTCCGCCTATTGGCGCCTACTGTTTCTTTTCCAGGCCCTCGAACCAGCGCGCCACCATCGCACGCTCGGTCTCGGTCATCTGGGTCGAGTTGGACAGCGGCATGATCTTGCTCACCACCACCTGCTGGTAGATCAGCGGCGCGGCCTGGGTCACCAGTTCGTGCGAATCCAGGCGCAGGTTCTTCATCTGCACCGCCTCGCCGTGGCAGGAGTAGCAGCGCTGCTCGATCACCGGCTTGATCTCGGCGTAGCCCACCACCTCCGGCAGTGCCGCCACCGGCGCAGCCGGTGCCGGGCGCAGCCAGGCGACCATGGCCAGCAGCACCAGCACGCCGGCCGCCGCATACGGCCACGGATGGCCGGCACGCCCGAGGTGCCAGCTGTGGCGCTGCACGAAGAACTGGCGGATCAGCGCACCGGCCAGCATCAGAAGGAACAGCACCAGCCAGCGCTGCGGATGACTGTAGAAGAAGCTGTAGTGGTTGCTGATCATGGCGATCAGCACCGGCAGCGTGAAGTAGGTGTTGTGCACGCTGCGCTGCTTGCCGCGCTTGCCGTGCACGGCCAGCGCGCCGGCGTCGTAGGGCTTGCCGCTGGTCATCGCCGCCACCACCTTGCGCTGGCCCGGGATGATCCAGAAGAACACGTTGGCGCTCATCGCGGTGGCCAGCATGGCACCCACGATCAGGAAGGCGGCGCGGCCCGAGAACAGCTCGGTCGCGAGCCAGCACGACAGCGCCACCACCACCAGCAGCAGGGCCGCAACGACGCGGTCGCCATTCTTGCGGAAGCCGAACACGCGGCAGATCGCGTCATAAATGAACCAGAACGCCACCAGGAAGCCGACCGCGGTCACACCAGCCGCCGTCGGCGACCAGTCGAATACCTGCTTGTCGACCAGGAAGGCGCTGGCGTTCCACAGGTACAGCACCGAGAACAGCGCGAAACCCGAGAGCCAGGTGGCGTAGCTTTCCCAGTAGAACCAGTGCAGCTTGCTGTCGATGCCACCCTTGGGCGCCACCATGTACTTCTGCGCATGGTAGAAACCACCGCCGTGCACGGACCAGATGGCGCCATCGACGCCCTTGGCCTTGAGGTCCTCGGCGGTCGGCGCCAGCAGGCTGCTGTCGAGAAAGACGAAGTAGAACGAGGACCCGATCCACGCGATCGCCGTGATCACGTGCAGCCAGCGCAGCAGCAGGTTGGCCCAGTCCAGCAGATATGCTTCCATTGGTGAATACCTTTCATCCGGCCCGCCACCGCGGGCGCTGCGAGCCGTTCGAAAGTGATCGCGCATCAGGCACCGTCCGGTGATGGACGCTGCCGTTGGGCACCGCTGCGATCTGCGTAAAGTGTATACAAAACTGTTCGCAATCGACCTAGGGTAAATACGGATATGGTGATATCGCGCAACAGATATCGGCCTGATCCGCAGGTGCAGGAGCGCGCAGCGGCGAAATGATGGAAAATGGCGGGTTTTCCAGCTCACCATCACCGCCTGTCGGCAGGCAAAAGGAATTCATCATGGGCAACAAGATCGTCACCGAAGCCATGCGCAAGGCCACGCCGCCGCTGCCGGGCGCGCCGCGCCTGAAGCAGGGCGCCGGCCAGAAGAGCAGCCTGGAGCGTGGCACCCACACGCGCAGCAAGAAGAACCCGGGCAAGCGTCCGCACCAGGGCTGACGCGCGCACCGCAGTCACGAAAACGGCGCCCGAGGGCGCCGTTTTTCTGTGCCTTCAGGCACCGTGGCCATCGAGCCACTACAGGCTGCACCGGCCACGCCAGTTGCGCCGGCATGCCAGCCTGCGCACCCGGCAAGCACCGTCCGGCACCTTCGCACCGGTCGCGTGCGCCGGTCTTCGTTCCTATCTGAATGCCTGTCTACGGCAACAGGCCACGCACCGCGTCAGGACCCGCGGTAGGTCGAATAGCTCCACGGGCTCGCCAGCAGCGGCACGTGGTAGTGCTGATCGGTGTGCGCGACACCGAAGTCCAGGTGCACCACGTCCAGGAACGGCGGCTCGGGCAGTTCCACGCCGCGGGCACGGAAATACGCCGCCACCTCGAAGCTGAGCCGATACGTGCCGGCGCGCAGGCTGTCGTTGTCGTACAGCTGCCCGTCCGGGTTGCGGCCGTCGCTGTTGAGCGTGAAGCGCTTGACCAGCTTGACGGCGTCGCCGTGGGTCTCGTAAAGCGTCACCTGCATGCCGGCCGCCGGGCTGCCGTGCATGGTGTCGAGGACGTGCGTGCTCAGGCCCATGGAAATCTCCTTCTCAGAATTGTGGACAAAAGTGTATACACTTTAGCAGAATCGGACTATCATGACGGACATGGAAAGCTCGAACACCGGTCTGATCGTGCAGGCGCTGACGCATGCCATCGTCGAGCACCGCCTGCTGCCCGGTGCCAAGCTGGCCGAGCAGAAGCTGGCCGATCACTTCCGGGTCTCGCGCACCCTGGTGCGCCAGGCGCTGTACCAGTTGTCGCAAAAACGCCTGATCACGCTGGAGCCGGCGCGCGGCGCCTTCGTCGCCAGCCCCTCGGCCGACGAGGCGCGCCAGGTGTTCAGCGTGCGCCGCATGCTGGAGCTCGAGATGACGCGCGCCTTCGTGCGCGAGGCCAGCGACGCCGACATCGACGCGCTGCGCGAGCACGTGGCGCGCGAGCAGGCCGCGGTGAAAGGCGACGACGTCGAGGGACGCACCGAGCTGCTGAGCCACTTCCATGTGCGCATGGCCGAACTGCTGGGCAACCAGGTACTTGCCGAGGTGCTGCGCGACCTGCTGGCGCGCTGCGCGATCGCGACGCTGATGTACCAGAGCAGCCACGCGGCGCACCACTCGTCGGACGAGCACGCCGAACTGGTCGCGTGCTTCGCCGAGCGCAACGTGGCCAGGGCCGTCAAGCTCATGAAGGAGCACCTCGACCACGTCGAGCAGGGCCTGAACCTGGACCGCCCGGTGCCGACCCACGATCTCGGTACGGCACTGGCAGCTGCCTGACGCCGTGCCGCCTCTCATTCGGACCTCACCATGAAGATCTACGACAGCACCGCCCCCTATCCCCGCGACCTGGTCGGCTACGGCCGCGACGTGCCGCACGCGCGCTGGCCGGGCGGCGCCCGCATCGCGGTGCAGTTCGTGCTCAACGTCGAGGAAGGCGGCGAGAACCACGTGCTGCACGGCGACGCCGGCAGCGAGCAGTTCCTCAGCGAGCTGTTCAACGCCGCTGCCTACCCGGCGCGCCACATGAGCATGGACGGCATCTACGAGTACGGCGCGCGCGCCGGCCTGTGGCGCGTGCTGCGCGAGTTCGAGGCACGCGGCTGGCCGCTCACGATGTTCGGCGTCGCCACCGCGCTCGAGCGCAACCCCGACGTGGTCCAGGTGTTCCAGCAGCGCGGCGACGAGATCGCCTGCCACGGACTGAAGTGGATCCACTACCAGAACATGGACGAGGCCACCGAGCGCGCCCACATGGCCGAGGCGCTGGCCATCATGGAGCGCCTGCTGGGCGAGCGCCCGCTCGGCTGGTACACCGGCCGCGACAGCCCCAACACGCGCCGCCTGGTGGTCGACGACGGTCGCCTGCTCTACGACAGCGACTACTACGGCGACGACCTGCCGCTGTGGATGAAGGTGCGGCGCAGCGACGGCAGCGTGGTGCCGCACCTGGTGGTGCCCTACACGCTGGACTGCAACGACATGCGCTTCGCGCTGCCGCAGGGCTACAGCCACGCGGAGCCGTTCTTCCAGTACATGAAGGACAGCTTCGATGCGCTGTATGCCGAGGGCGACCCGACCGGCCTGGACCGGCCCAAGATGCTGAGCATCGGCATGCACAGCCGGCTGCTCGGGCGGCCCGGCCGCATCACGGCGCTGCAGCGCTTCCTCGACCACGTCGCGGCGCACCAGGATGTGTGGGTGTGCCGCCGCATCGACATCGCGCGCCACTGGATCGCGACCCACCCGTATCAGGACTGAATACCACTTACCAATGGCCTACACACTCGACCAACTCAACACCGCGGCGCCGGCCGAAGCCGAGCAGATGCTCGACGGCCTGTACGAGCACACGCCCTGGATCGCCGCCGAGGCGCTGAAGCAGCGGCCGTTCAAGTCGCTGGCGCAGCTCAAGCACGCGCTGACCGAGGTGCTGGCGCGCGCCGGCAAGGAGCCGCAGCTGGCGCTGATCCGCGCCCACCCGGAGCTGGCCGGCAAGGCCATGGTGGCCAAGACCCTGACGGCGGAATCGACCAACGAGCAGGGCAAGGCCGGCCTGACCGACTGCACGCCGGAGGAATTCGCCCGCATCCAGCAGCTCAACGCCGACTACAACGACAAGTTCGGTTTTCCCTTCATCCTGGCGGTGCGCGGTCCGCGCGGCAGCGGCCTGGCCAAAGCGCAGATCATCGAGACCTTCGCGCGCCGGCTGCACAACCACCCCGACTTCGAGCTGGCCGAGGCGCTGCGCAACATCCACCGCATCGCCGAGATCCGCCTGGCCGACAAGTTCGGCGCCGAGCCCGAACTGGGCAACCAGGTCTGGGACTGGCACGAAGCGCTGGCACAGCACAGCGATCCCGGCTTTGCCGAAGCCGGCCAGCTCACCGTCACCTACCTGACCGACGCGCACCGCGCCTGCGCCGAGCAGATCAGCCGCAACATGCGCGCAGCCGGCTTTGACGAGGTCGGCATCGATGCGGTCGGCAACGTGGTCGGGCGCTACCTCAGCGCCGACGAGGCGGCCGGCCGCGGCCAGTCGAAGACGCTGCTGACCGGCAGCCACTACGACACCGTGCGCAACGGCGGCAAGTACGACGGCCGCCTGGGCATCTTCGTGCCCATCATGTGCGTGCAGGAACTGGCGCGCAGCGGCATCCGTCTGCCCTACAACTTCGAGGTCGTCGGCTTCGCGGAAGAAGAGGGCCAGCGCTACAAGGCCACCTTCCTCGGCTCGGGCGCGCTGATCGGCGACTTCCAGCGCGAGTGGCTGGAACAACAGGACGCCGACGGCATCACCATGCGCGAGGCCATGCAGCACGCCGGCCTGCGCGTCGAGGACATCGCCGCCATCAAGCGCGACCCGGCGCAGTACCTGGGCTTCATCGAGGTGCACATCGAGCAGGGCCCGGTGCTGAACGAGCTGGGCTTGCCGCTCGGCGTGGTCAGCTCGATCAACGGCAGCATGCGCTTCATCGGCGAATTCATCGGCCAGGCCAGCCACGCCGGCACCACGCCGATGGACCGCCGGCGCGACGCCGCCTGCGCGGCCGCCGAACTGGCGCTCTACCTCGAGCAGCGCGCGGCACAGGATGGCGACTCGGTGGCCACGATCGGCATGCTGGGCGTGCCCAACGGCTCGATCAACGTGGTACCGGGGCGCTGCGGCTTCAGCCTCGATCTGCGCGCACCCAACGACGCCCAGCGTGATGCGCTGGCGGCCGACGTGCTGGAGCAGCTGCAGCAGATCGCCGCCCGGCGCGGCGTGCGCTACACCCTGGAGGAAACCATGCGCGCCAGCGCCGCGCCCAGCGCGCCGGCCTGGCAGCAACGCTGGGAAGCCGCGGTCGAATCACTCGGCCTGCCGGTGTTCCGCATGCCCAGCGGGGCCGGCCACGACGCCATGAAGCTGCACGAGGTGATGCCGCAGGCCATGCTGTTCGTGCGCGGCGAGAACGCCGGCATCAGCCACAACCCGCTCGAATCGACCAACGCCGAAGACATGGAGCTCGCCGTGCGCGCCATGCAGCACCTCCTGCACGGGCTCGCGGGCTGAGCGCCGCGCGCCTTTGCCCTGCCCCTTTCTCTCTGGACTGGACCCCATTGCCATGACCGACCGCTACGCCGCCCTCGATGCCTGGATCGACCAGCATTTCGACGAACAAGTGCAGTTCCTGCAGCAGCTGGTGCGCGTGCCTACCGACACGCCGCCCGGCAACAACGCGCCGCACGCCGAGAAGACCGCCGAGCTGATCAAGGCCTGGGGCTTCGAGGCCGAGCACCACGCGGTGCCCGAGCAGCAGGTGCGCGACTACGGCATGCAGAGCATCACCAACCTGATCGTGCGCCGGCCCTACGGCGACGGCGGGCGCACCATCGCGCTGAACGCGCACGGCGACGTGGTGCCGCCCGGCGACGGCTGGACCCATGACCCCTACGGCGCCGAGGTGCTGGACGGCAAGATGTACGGCCGCGCCACCGCGGTCAGCAAGAGCGACTTCTCGACCTTCACCTTCGCCGTGCGCGCGCTGGAGGCCGTTGCCAGGCCGACGCGCGGCACGGTCGAGTTGCACTTCACCTACGACGAGGAGTTCGGCGGCCTGCTCGGCCCCGGCTGGCTGCTCGAGCAGGGCCTGACCAGCCCCGACCTGATGATCGCCGCCGGCTTCAGCTATGAGGTGGTGACCGCGCACAACGGCTGCCTGCAGATGGAGGTCACGGTGCACGGCAAGATGGCGCACGCCGCCGTGCCGCACACCGGCATCGACGCGCTGCACGGTGCGGTCGCGATCATGAACGCACTGTTCGACGAGAACCGCCAGTATCAACAGGTGACGTCGCAGGTGCCGGGCATCAAGCACCCCTACCTCAACATCGGCCGCATCGAGGGCGGCACCAACACCAACGTGATTCCGGGCAAGGTGGTGTTCAAGCTGGACCGCCGCATGATTCCGGAAGAAAAGCCGGCCGAGGTCGAGGCCCACATCCGTGCCGTCATCACCGAGGCCGCGCGCGCCTTCAACCAAGGCCGCCAGGACGAGGGCATCACGGTCGAGATCAAGCGCCTGCTGCTGGCCAACGCGATGACCCCGCTGGCCGGCAACGCGCCGCTGGTGGACGCCATCCAGAAGCACGGCGAGACGGTGTTCGGCGCCAGGCCGCCTGCCGTCGGCACCCCTCTCTACACCGACGTTCGCCTGTACGTCGAGCGCGGCATTCCGGGCGTGATCTACGGTGCCGGCCCGCGCACGGTGCTGGAGAGCCACGCGAAACGCTCGGACGAGCGCGTCGAGCTGGAGGACCTGCGCCGTGCCACCAAGGTGGTGGCGCGCACGCTGTCCGACCTGCTGGCCTGAACCACGATCCTTTCCCTTCGATCGGCGCCAAGACCGACCTTTCCCCAGGAGACAAACCATGAGCACAAGCACCGTCCATCCGGTTGACGAAGTATTGCCGACCGGAAAGCTGGCGGCACTCGGCCTGCAACACGTGCTGGTGATGTACGCCGGCGCGATCGCCGTGCCACTGATCGTCGGCCGCGCGCTGAAGCTGAGCCCGGACGAGGTCGCGCTGCTGATCTCGGCCGACCTGTTCTGCTGCGGGCTGGCGACGCTGATCCAGTCGTTCGGCGCCACCCAGTGGTTCGGCATCAAGCTGCCGGTGGTGATGGGCGTCACCTTCGCCTCGGTCGGGCCGATGGTGGCGATCGCCAACAGCGCGCCCGGCACCGACGGCGCGCGCATGCTGTTCGGCGCCATCATCGGCGCCGGCATCATCTCGATCCTGATCGCGCCACTGGTCAGCCGCATGCTGCGCTTCTTCCCGCCGGTGGTCACCGGCACCATCATCGCGGTGATCGGGATCGACCTGATGCGCGTCGGGATCAACTGGATCTTCGGCAACCCGGTCGGCCCGACGGCGCCGCTGGTGGTGTCGCCCGAGCACAGCGAATGGCTGAGCCACGTGCGCAGCGCCGCCGCCGCCGGCGCCGAGGGCTTCCCGCCGGTGCCGCAGGGCGTCGCGCTGGCGCCCAGCATGCCGAACCCGCGCTACGCCTCGCTCAGCGGCATCGGCATCTCGGCCATCGTGCTGGCCTCGATCCTGCTGGTGGCCAAGTTCGGCAAGGGCTTCCTGGCCAACATCTCGGTGCTGCTGGGCATCATCGTCGGCGGCGTGGTCGCCACCATGACCGGCGCGATGAACTTCGACAAGGTCGCCAAGGCGCACTGGTTCGACGTCGTGCTGCCGTTCCACTTCGGTGTGCCGATCTTCGATCCGGTGATGGTGCTGACCATGGTGCTGGTGATGATCGTGGTGATGATCGAATCGACCGGCATGTTCCTGGCGCTGGGCGAGATGACCGACACCAAGATCGACCAGCCGGCGCTGGCGCGCGGCCTGCGCACCGACGGCCTGGGCACGCTGATCGGCGGCATCTTCAACACCTTCCCCTACACCAGCTTCTCGCAGAACGTGGGCCTGGTGGCGGTCACCGGCGTCAAGAGCCGCTTCGTCTGCGTCGCCGCCGGCATCATCCTGATCGTGCTCGGCCTGCTGCCGAAGATGGCGGCGCTGGTGGAGTCACTGCCGACCGTGGTGCTGGGCGGTGCCGGCCTGGTGATGTTCGGCATGGTCGCCGCCACGGGCATCCGCATCCTGGGCGGCGTCGACTTCATGAACAACCGCCACAACGCACTGATCGTGGCGATCTCGATCGGCTTCGGCATGATCCCGCTGATCGCGCCGCGCTACTCGCAGTGGCTGCCGCACGCGATCCACCCGCTGATCGAATCCGGCATCCTGCTGGCCTCGATCATGGCGGTGCTGCTGAACCTGTACTTCAACGGCGCCAAGGGCGACACCAGCGCGGCGATCCGCGCCGCCAAGCAGGCCGAGGCGCACTGACCGGGCGCCCGATGCCCAACTGAAAAAGCCGGCCCAGGGGCCGGCTTTTTCATGCGCGCTCGCCGCGCCGGCAACTGCCGCTTACTTGTCGACCGAGCCGACCACGAAGGTCACGTTCATGTTGACGCGGTACTCGGTGATCTTGCCGTGCTCGATGACGACCTTCTGCTCCTTGATCCAGGCGCCCCGGACCTGGTCGATGGTGTCGGCGGCGCGGCCGATGCCGCTGAGGATGGCGTCCTCGAAGCTCTTGCTGCTGGATGCGCTGATTTCAATGACTTTGGCGACGGTCATGGTGTGACTCCTTCTGGGTTGGCGGCCTTGGCAGGCCGGTGGGTGAAAACACATTGACCTTAGGCCGCGCCCGGCGGCTGCCGTGTGGGCGCCGGCCTGATGCCGGCGTCAGCCAAAGCGCCATGCGCTCTTATGCTGAATTGGCATATATCAACAACAAAGTATTGGTTTGTTTTGGCATAACCCGCCGGTACAGTCGCCCAGACCTGAAGCGGCGCGCGGCGCCGTGGCCCGAGTCTGAAACCCACGCGACGATGTACCAGTACACCGATTTCGACCAAGAGTTCGTGCGCCTGCGCGCACAGCAGTTCCGCGACCAGCTCGAACGCTGGCAGCGCGGTGAGCTGACCGACGAGCAGCTGCTGCCGCTGCGCCTGCAGAACGGCTGGTACATCCAGCGCTACGCGCCGATGGCCCGGATCGCCGTGCCCTACGGCGAGATCAACAGCGCCCAGCTGCGCATGCTGGCGCGCATCGCGCGCGAGTACGACCGCCCCGACCCCGAGTTGCTGGCGCATGCTCAGCGCACGCAGGACGCACTGCAGGCCTCACAGCCCGGCCTGACGCTGGCGGCGCCGCCTTTGAGGTATGGCTACGGCCACTTCACCACCCGCACCAACGTGCAGTTCAACTGGATTCCGCTCACCAAGGCGGCCGACGTGATGGCGCTGCTGGCCAGCGTGCAGATGCACGGCATCCAGACCAGCGGCAACGCGATCCGCAACATCACCTGCGAGGCGCTGGCCGGCATCGCACCCGACGAGATCCTCGACACCCGCCCGTTCGCCGAGATCCTGCGCCAGTGGAGCACGCTGCACCCCGAGTTCGCCTTCCTGCCGCGCAAGTTCAAGATCGCCTTCAACGGCGCTGACGAAGACCGCGCCGCCATCGGCTGGTACGACATCGGCCTGCAGGCGCGCCGCGACCAGGCCGGCGCGGCCGGCTTCACGGTCCGGGTCGGCGGCGGCATGGGCCGCACGCCATTGATCGGCCCGGTGGTGCGCGAGTTCCTGCCCTGGGACCAGCTGCTGAACTACGTCGAGGCCATCGTGCGCGTCTACAACCGCTACGGCCGGCGCGACAACAAGTGGAAGGCGCGCATCAAGATCCTGGTCAAGGCCGAGGGCCAGCGCTTCATCGACGAGGTCGAGACCGAGTACCAAGCCATTGTCGAGCAGGACGGCGCGCCGCACACCATCACGCCGGCCGAGCTCGGGCGTGTCAAGGCCTGCTTCGTGGTGCCGCCGCTGCGCCCGGCCGGCATCCCGAGCCGGATCAACATCGCCGGCCAGGATTACCAGCGCTGGCTGAAGCAGAACGTGGGCGCGCACCGGGTGCACGAGCTGTGCGTGGTCACGCTGTCGTTCAAGCGCCCGGGCTGGGCGCCGGGCGATGCCAACGCCGACACGCTGGAGGCGCTGGCCGAACTGGCCGAGGTGTTCAGCGCCGGCGAGGCGCGCCTGACGCACGAGCAGAACCTGCTGCTGCCCTGGGTCCACGCCAGCGACCTGGCAGCGCTGTACGAGCGCACCCGCGCGCTCGGTCTGGCCCAGCCCAACATCGGCCTGGTGACCGACATGATCGTCTGCCCCGGCGGCGACTTCTGCTCGCTCGCCAACGCGCGCTCGCTGCCGATCGCCGCGGCGCTGACGGCGCGCTTCCAGAACCTCGACGAGGTCACCGACCTGGGCCCGATCGACCTGCACATGAGCGGCTGCATCAATTCCTGCGGCCACCACCACAGCGGCCACATCGGCATCCTCGGCGTCGACAAGGACGGCAAGGAGTGGTATCAGGTCACGCTCGGCGGCAGCGACGGCTCGCAGCTGTCCGGCCCGGCGACGCCGGGCAAGGTGGTCGGCCCCTCGTTCTCGGCCGCCGAGGTGCCGGGCGTGGTCGACGCCATCCTCGCCACCTACCGCCGCCTGCGCGGAGGTCCCCGGGAACACTTCATCGACACCCTGCGCCGGGTCGGCCACGAGCCGTTCAAGCAGGCCGCCAACGGCGCACGGCTGGACCCGGAGCGCCGCAGCCCGACCCGGACCGAGGAAGCAGCGGCCTAGGAAACCAGGACACCGACATGAAACTCATCCCCCACCCAGACCACAGACAGGACGCCGACACGCCGGGCGTGCTGCGCATCGCCAACGACGCCGACCTCGCCGCGCTGGCGGCCCAGGGCGCGTTCGAGGGCGTCGCCCGCATCGAGCTGGAATTCCCCGTGTTCACCGATGGCCGCGCCTTCAGCCAGGCGGTTCTGCTGCGGCGGCGCTACGGCTTCCGCGGCGAGCTGCGCGCCACCGGCGACGTGCTGATCGACCAGCTGGTGCAGATGCAGCGCAGCGGCTTCAGCAGCGCGGTGCTGGCCGAAGGCCTCGATGCCGGCGCCGCCGAGCGCCAGTTCACGCGCTATGCCGCCTTCTACCAGGGCGACGTGCTGCAGCCGCGCCCGCTGTTCGCGCGCAACGACGAACGGGTGGCGGCATGAACGCACCGGTGCGATTTCCCAGCGATCCGGCGCCGCGGGCGTCGGCGATCGAGCTGCACGCCCGCCCCTCGCCCGAGTTCGAGGCCAGGCTGCGCGAGACCGTGGTCACGCTGCTCAAGGCGGCGGCCACCGGCCCGGTGTCGCAGGCCAGCAGCCTGGGCGCCGAGGACATGGTGATCACGCACCTGATCAACGCGCACCAGTTGCCGATCGGCATCTTCGTGCTCGACACCGGCCTGCTGCACGCCGAGACGCTGGCGCTGCTGGAACAGTTGAAGGCGCAGCAGGCGGCACATCCTTACGCGCCACTCACCGTGTACCAGCCGGTGCCCGAGGCGGCGGCCGAGTTCGTCGCGCGCGAAGGCGCCGACGCCATGTACAAGAGCATCGCGCTGCGCAAGGCCTGCTGCGCCATCCGCAAGCTCGAGCCCCTGAACCGCGCGCTGGCCGGCAAGAAGGCCTGGATCACCGGCCTGCGGCGCGAGCAGTCGGGCGCGCGCGCCGACGTGCCGCTGGTCGACCGCTCCGAGCAGGACAACCGCGGCCTGCTGAAATACAACCCGCTCGCCGGCTGGAGCTGGGGCGACGTCTGGCACTACATCGCCACCCGCGCCGTGCCCTACAACCCGCTGCACGACCAGTTCTACCCCAGCATCGGCTGCGCGCCCTGCACCCGCGCCATCGCCCTGGGCGAGGACTTCCGCGCCGGGCGCTGGTGGTGGGAGGACGAGACCGCGAAGGAATGCGGCCTGCACGTCCGTCAGAACCCGGGAGTGGCCGCATGAACGCGCGCACCGAACCCCGTTTGCTGCAGCCCGCGCACGGCCGGCAACTGAGCCACGCGCATCTCGACGCCCTGGAAGAAGAGACCATCTTCATCCTGCGCGAGGTCGCCGCCGCCTTCGAGCGCCCTGCGCTGCTGTTTTCCGGCGGCAAGGATTCGCTGGTGCTGCTGAAGTGCGCCGAGAAGGCATTCGGCGCGGGCAGGATCCCGTATCCGTTGCTGATGATCGACACCGGCCACAACTTCCCCGAAGTGACCGACTTCCGCGACCAGCGCGCCGCCGAACTGCAGGCGCGGCTGATCGTGCGCGGCGTCGAGGCCAGCATGGCGCGCGGCACGGTGCGCCTGTCGCACGCGGGCGAGAGCCGCAACGCGCACCAGTCGGTGACGCTGCTGGAGGCGATCGAGGAATTCCGCTTCGACGCCCTGATCGGCGGCGCCCGGCGCGACGAGGAGAAGGCGCGCGCCAAGGAGCGCATCTTCAGCCACCGCGACGGTTTCGGGCAGTGGCAACCGAAGGCGCAGCGGCCCGAGCTGTGGACGCTGTTCAACACGCGCCTGGCCAGCGGCGAGCATTTCCGCGTGTTCCCGATCAGCAACTGGACCGAACTCGACATCTGGCAGTACATCGAGCGCGAGCAGATCGCCCTGCCCTCGATCTACTACGCCCACCGGCGCGAGGTGATCGAGCGCCGCGGCCTGCTGGTGCCGGTGACGCCATTGACACCACCGAAGGACGGCGAGCAGGTCAGCACCCGCAGCGTGCGCTTTCGCACCGTCGGCGACATCACCTGCACCTGCCCGGTCGAAAGCGACGCCGCCACCCCCGCCCAGATCGTCATCGAGACCCTGGCCGCCGAGGTCAGCGAACGCGGCGCCACGCGCATGGACGACAAGACGTCGGACGCGTCGATGGAATCGCGCAAGCGAGATGGATATTTCTGAGATCGTCGACGGAACGCAGAGGCACGGAGACACAAGGGTACTCAGAGGCTTTCTCGCTTCCTTTCTCCGTGCCTCGGTGCCCCCGTGTTCCGTTTCTGCATCGAATCCACCATGACCACCCTTGATTCCATCACCACGAGCGACACCCGAACCGCCCTGCGCTTCATCACCTGCGGCAGCGTCGACGACGGCAAGAGCACGCTGATCGGCCGCCTGCTGGTCGACAGCCGGGCGGTGCTGCAGGACCAGCTGGCCGGCATCGCCCGCGGTGCCGGCGCCGACCTAGCGCTGCTGACCGACGGCCTGCAGGCCGAGCGCGAGCAGGGCATCACCATCGACGTGGCCTGGCGCTACTTCAACACCGCGACGCGCAAGTTCATCATCGGCGATGCGCCGGGGCACGAGCAGTACACGCGCAACATGGTCACCGCCGCCTCGCAGGCCGACGCCGCGGTGGTGCTGGTCGACGCCACCAAGCTCGACTGGCCCCGCGCCGACGTCAGCCTGCTGCCGCAGACGCGGCGCCACGCGCTGCTGCTGCAGCTGCTGCGCGTGCCCTCGATCGTGTTCGCCGTCAACAAGCTCGACGCCGTGGCCGATCCGGCGCTGGCCTACCGGCACATCGGCGGTGCGCTGCAGGCCTTCGCCGAGCAGGCCGGCATCGCGGCGGTCGCCACCGTGCCGGTGTCGGCGCTGCAGGGCTGGAACGTGGTCGACGCCGGCCCGCGCGATCCGCACTGGTGCGGCCATGCCGGACCGACGCTGCTGGAAATCCTGCAGCGCCTACCGGTCACGCCGCGCGAAACCGGCCTGCCGCTGGCCTTCCCGGTGCAGTGGGTGGAGAAATTCCCGTCGTCGAGCGACACCAGCCAGGGCCGCCGCGTGTTCTGGGGCCGCGTGGCCACCGGCCGCGTCGCCGCCGGCACGCCGGTGCAGCTGCTGCCGAGCGGCCAGCAGGCGCTGGTGGCGCAGGTGCTCGACCACGCGCGCGCACCCGGAGCGATCGCCGCCGGGCACAGCGCCGGCATCGTGCTCGACCGTGAGCTGGATGTCTCGCGCGGCGACTGGATCGTCGCCGCGCCGGCGCCCGCAACGGCCATCGACGATTTCGACGATGCGCCGCCGACGCCCGCATGGTCGACCACAAGCGAACTCGCGGTCACCATCGCCTGGCTCGACGACGAGCCGCTGGTCGCCGGCCGCGTGTACTGGGCGCTGCACGGCCACCGCTGGGTCAAGGCCCGGGTGCGCCGCGTGGTGGAGCGCCTGGACATCCAGACCCTGGCGCGCGAGCCGGCCGCACAACTCGAACCCAACGCCATCGGCCGTGTCGAGCTGGCGTTGCAGGAAGCGATCCCAGCCACCGCTTTCGCACGCAGCCGCACGCTCGGTTCGCTGATCCTGGTCGATACCGCCAGCCACCGGACGGCGGGTGCCGTTCTGCTGAACTGAGCGTGCGACCGCACGCCGTGCCGCAAGCCCTGCTGACCTTCCGCCATTGGATTGGCTGGCCGCAAGCAAACACCTAAAATTGCAAGTTTTCGCCGACGCCTTGGCACTGCATCACGCGAAGCGCATTTCAAGCTCACTCGAAGTCGCTATACACCATGACCCACGTTGTCACCGAAGCCTGCATCCGCTGCAAATACACCGATTGTGTGGACGTCTGCCCCGTCGACTGCTTTCTGGAAGGACCCAACTTCCTCACCATCGATCCCGACGAGTGCATCGACTGCGCGGTCTGCATCCCGGAATGCCCGGTCAACGCGATCTACGCGGAAGAAGACCTGCCCAAGGACCAGTTGCACATGACCGCCATCAACGCCGAGCTGGTCAAGTCGCCCAACTTCAAGACGCTGACCAAGCGCAAGGCGCCGCTGCCGGATCACGAGGACTGGGCCAACAAGACCGGCAAGCTGAAAGAGCTGATCCGCTGAGCGCCCGCCGCTGACATCCGCTCGCCGCGACCTGGGCAGCAGCCGGCTGCTGCCCAGGTCGCTTTCTTTTGGCTGCTTGGCCAGGCGCGGCCGAAGCGGCGTTGCCCGCGCATTTCCCGGCTGCGCTTGATCTGCGTCACATCGCGCCAGCCTGCTTTACACGCCGGTCACAAAGCTTTCAGCTTGGGTTCAGATGGCTTGCCCAGAATAGCTTCACGGCATCCACAGTGCGGCGATTCATCGCCAAGGAGAGTCCGCCATGAAACCCATTCGATCCCTGTCCTGCGTCCCGCTGCTCCTGTCGGCCAGCCTGCTCGCCTGGCCGGCCCTGGCCGAAGACGACTGTGAGGCGCCGGTGCGCGAGTGGCAGTCGCGCGATGCGGTGATGCAGATGGCGGCCCAGCAGGGCTGGCTGGTGCAGCACCTGAAGATCGACGACGGCTGCTACGAGATTCGCGGGCGCGACGCCCAGGGCCAGCTCTTCAAGGCCCGGATCGACCCGCGCACGCTCGGCATCGTGAAGCTGAGGCGGCGCGGCGACGGCGAGGGGCCGGAGCGCGAGCGCCGCCGCCTGCGCGGCCAGACCGAATGACCCATCCGAGAAGGAAACCACCATGTCCAAACCATTGATGACCACCCTCGCCGCCGCCGTGGCGCTGGCCCTGCCCGCCATGGCTCAGGCCCGCTCGGTCACACTGACCACCCAGCTGAAGAACTACGGCGGCGACGGCGCCTACCTGGCCGTCTACCTGACCGATGCCAAGGGCGCCTACGTGCGCACCCTGTGGGTGGCTGGCGGCAAGGCCAAGTACTACAAGCACCTGGCCGACTGGAACCGCCTGTCGGCCGCCGACGGCAAGCGGTTGCAGGGCGTCACCGGCGCCAGCGTCGGCGCCGGCCGCACGCTGAAAGTGACGGCCGACCTGGCCGACGCGCTGATCGACGCCGGCTACGAGATCCGCATCGACGCCGCCGCCGAGGACATGCGCGACAGCCCGTCCGAGATCCGCGTGCCCCTGAGCGCCGACAACGCCGGCAAGCCGCACGCCGGCAAGCAGTACATCCAGTCGCTCAGCTACCAGCTGCAGTAAGCACGACAAGAAAGGCGTCCTGATGGTCTGGAGGCAGATCCACCGCTGGCTGGGACTGGTGGCCGGCGCGCTGGCGCTGGTGGTCGGCATCACCGGCACGGTGCTGGCCATCGATCCGCTAATCTCGGCCTGGCAGGCCAGCCCGGCGCCGGTCGAGCTGCCGGTCGCCACCCTGGCCGAGCGCGTGTCGGGCACCATCCCCGGCGCGGAAGAAATCCGCCGCCTGCCGGCAGGCGACATCGTGGTGTTCTCGTTCGACGGCAACCAGGCCCGGGCCGACCGCATCGATCCCGCCGACGGGCGCGTGCTGGGTGACTACCAGCCCTCGGCCCTGTTCCGCTGGTTCAAGAACCTGCACCGCTCCTTCCTGCTGGGCGATGCCGGCCGCGTCACGGCGGCCGTGGTGGCGCTAGCCATGCTGCTGCTGGCCGTCTCCGGTCTGGTGCTGCTGCAGCGCCGCCAGGGCGGCTGGCGCAAGCTGTTTTCCCGCGCCCGCGGCACCCTGCTGCAGCGCCTCCACGTCATCGCCGGGCAGCTGCTGGTGGCGGTGCTGGGCCTGTCCTCGATCACCGCGCTGTACATGAGCGCGGTCACCTTCGGCCTGGTGAGCGTCGACGCGGACGCCGACCCCAACGTGGTCTCCACCGTCGTTAGCAGCACGCCCATCGCCTTGCCGGCGGCCCAGCTGCAGTTGCTGCAGCAGGTCAAGGTAGGGGAGCTGCGCAAGCTGAACTTCCCCGCCGCCGACGATCCGGACGACACCTGGCGCGTCACCACCGGGCAGGGCCAGGGCTGGATCGACCGCTATTCCGGCCAGACGCTGGACTGGCACGACGCCACCCTGGCGCAGCGCCTGCAGGACTGGGCCATGGTGCTGCACACCGGCGAGAGCGCCTGGGCGTGGGCGCTGGTGCTCGGCCTGGCGACCCTGAGCATCCCGCTGTTCTGGGTCACCGGCCTGCTGCTGTGGCTGCAGGCGCGCCGCCTGGTACCCCGCATCGCCGACAACAGCGCGTTGCCGCAAGCCGACACGCTGATCTTCGTCGCCAGCGAGAACGGCAGCACCTGGGGTTTCGCCGAGGCGCTGCACACGGCCCTGGTGCACGCCGGCCACCGCGTGCACACCAGCGGCCTGGAGCGCTTCCGCGCCGGCGCGGCGGCGCGGCAGGTCTTCGTGCTGGCCGCCACCTACGGCGACGGCCAGGCCCCGGCCCATGCGGCGCGCGCGCTGGATCGCATCGCGCAGGAACCGGCCGGCGCGGCCCGGGTGGCGGTACTGGGCTTCGGCGACCGGCAGTTCACCGCCTTCTGCGCCTATGCGGAAGCGGTCGAGCAGGCCCTGCGCACCCGCGGCTGGCCGCAGCTGCTGCCGCTGGAGCGCATCCACCAGCAGTCGGCGCAGGAGTTCGCGCGCTGGGGCAAGGCCGTGGCGCAGGCCCTGGGCGAGCCGCTGGCGATCGACTACCGGCCGCGCCTGCCGGCGACGACCGAACTGGAACTGGTGTCGCGCCAGGATTTCCCCGGCGGCGACGACCAGCCGGCGACCATCCTGCGCTTCAGCTGGCCGCAGCTGAGCTGGATCGACCGCCTGCGCGGGCGCGGCCTGCGCCGCTTCGCCGCCGGCGACCTGATCGGCATCGTGCCGCCGGGCTCACCGGTGCCGCGCTTCTACTCGCTGGCCTCCGGCTGGAAGGACGGCTTCGTCGAGATCTGCGTGCGCAAGGTCCAGGGCGGTGTCTGCTCGGGCTACCTGCACGGCCTGCAGCCGGGCGCGCGCATCCAGGCCTTCATCCGGCCCAATTCGGCGTTCGCGCTCGAATCGAGCCGCGCGCCAGTGATGCTGATCGGTGCCGGCACCGGCGTGGCGCCGCTGGCGGGCTTCATCCGCGGCAATACCCGGCGCGCGCCCATGCACCTGTACTACGGCGTGCGCGACCCGGCACTGGACTACTTCTTCGGCCCCGAGATCGAGCAGTGGCTCAAGGACCAGCGGCTGGCCAGCCTGCGCACCACCTTCTCCCGCGTGCCGGAAGGCGGCGGCTACGTGCAGGACGCCCTGCGCCGCGACGCCGACCGGCTGCGCGAACTGGTCTCCGGCGGCGCCGTGGTGCGCGTCTGCGGCAGCCGGCCGATGGCGCAGGGCGCGGCGCAGGCGCTCGACGCGATCCTCTCGACCGTCAACCTGAGCGTGCAGCAACTGAAGGCGCGCGGGCGCTATGCCGAAGACACCTTCTGAGGCGGCGCGGCAGCTGCTGCGCGCCAGCCTGCACGGGCCGACCATGGCCACGCGCTGGTCGGTGCTGTGCGACGTCGATCGGGAACTCGACCAGGCCGCATTGCATGCAGCGCTGGCTGACGCGGTCGATCAGGTCGACCAGCAGATGTCGCTGTGGAAACCCGACAGCGACCTGGTGCGCCTGAACCGCGCCGGGATCGACGAATGGGTGGCGCTGCCGCCCGAGATCATGGAAGTGCTGTCGCGCGCACTCGAGATCGCGCGCCTCTCCGACGGCGCCTTCGATCCCGCCGTCGGCGCGCTGGTCGAGGCCTGGGGCTTCGGCGCCGGGAGCGACACGCCCGATGCCGCCGCCATCCGCGCCGCCAGGCAGTCGGACCGGGGCCCGGCGCACCGGTCACTCGAACTGGACCCGGCTGCCGCCCGCGCCCGCAAGCACGCGCCCATGCAGCTCGACCTGTGCGGCATCGCCAAGGGCTACGGCGTCGATCGGCTGATTGCCGTGCTCAAGGGCCACGGTGTCGCACACGCTCTGGCCGCGCTCGACGGCGAACTGCGCGCGCTCGGCGCCCAGGCGGACAGCCAGCCCTGGGCGGTGGCGGTGGAAAGCCCCGAGCCCGGCCGCCGCGCCGCGCACGGCGTGATCGAACTGGCCGACGTGGCGGTCGCCACCTCGGGCGATTACCGCCGCTGGGTGCAGATCGGTGCAGCGCGCCTGTCGCACACCATGGACGAGCGCCGCGCCGCGCCGGTGAACAACGACGTCGCCTCGGTCACCGTGCTGGCCAGCGACTGCATGAGCGCCGACGCCTGGGCCACCGCCCTGCTGGTCGCGGGCCCTGAGCAGGGCCTGGCGCTGGCGCAGCGCATGGGCCTGGAAGCGCTGTTCCTGCTGCGCCGCGAGCAGCGCTGGGTCGAACTGGGCATCGGACGCTTCGCGCAGCCCGGCACGCCTGCTCGAGTCGCTGACGCGGTGCGGTGACAAGCTGCCACAGGCGCCGAAACCGGCTGTGATCGAGCCGACCGGCCGCCGATAATCCGTCATCCCCCACAACTATCAAGGAACGGCCATGCAGATCAAGGACAAGGTTTTCATCGTCACCGGCGGCGCCTCCGGCCTGGGTGAAGGCACGGCACGCATGCTGGCGGCCGAAGGCGGCAAGGTGGTGATCGCCGACATGCAGGTCGACAAGGGCGAGGCGGTGGCCAGGGACATCGGCGGCGCCTTCGTGAAGTGCGACGTCAGCAGCGAGGCCGACGGCCAGGCCGTGGTGACCAAGGCCAGCTCGCTGGGCAAGCTGATGGGCCTGGTCAACTGCGCCGGCATCGCGCCGGCCGAGAAGACCGTGGGCAAGGGCGGCGCGCACAAGCTCGACGTCTACACCCGAACCATCATGGTCAACCTGGTCGGCACCTTCAACATGATCCGCCTGGCCGCAGACGCGATGTGCAAAAACGAGCCCGAGCCCACCGGCGAGCGCGGCGTGCTGGTCAGCACCGCCAGCGTGGCCGCCTACGACGGCCAGATCGGCCAGGCCGCCTACGCAGCCAGCAAGGGCGGCGTGGTGGGGATGACGCTGCCGATCGCGCGCGACCTGAGCCGCAACGGCATCCGCAACATGACCATCGCGCCCGGCATCTTCGGCACGCCGATGCTGATGGGCATGCCGCAGGAGGTGCAGGACGCGCTGGCGGCGATGGTGCCCTTCCCCTCGCGCCTGGGCAAGCCGGAGGACTACGCCAAGCTGGTCAAGCACATCATCGAGAACGACATGCTCAACGGCGAGGTGATCCGGCTCGACGGCGCGATCCGCATGGCGCCGAAGTGATCCGCCGCTGAAGCCACGCCACGCACCAGCCCGCGCGCGGCGTACCGCCGGGCTCGATCCACGATGTCGACACGCCCCGATATGCTGCAGCTGCTGCTCGACCAGCTCGGCGAGCTGCCCGGCCTGCGCACGCGGCGCATGTTCGGCGAGTACTGCGTGTACCTGGATGACAAGCCGGTCGCCTTCGTCTGCGACGACCTGCTGTACGTCAAGCCCACGCCGGCGGGCGAGGCCCTGATGCAGCCGCCGGTGTGGGGCCGCTTCTACGACAAGGCGAAGCCGCACCTGCTGGTCTCGCCCGAACGCTGGGACGAGCGCGAATGGCTGCGCACGTTGCTGCAGGCGACGGCCGCCGCACTGCCGGCGCCCCGCGCCCCGGCCACGCAACGCCGGCGCGCCCGCGGGCGCGATCAGCCATAGCCACCGCGCCCAGGCGCGCACCGCGTCCAGCCGACCGGCGCGCCATGACGTGATGAACCAGCCGCGCTCGTACGAGGTGGCGGGCGGCCGTCCGCGACAAGTTCCCGGTCGCACGAAATCCCGCTTCCCAACACGCTGCTCACATGGCGCATCAGCGCCAGAACCGCGCACGCACCACCCGGCATGCGCGGCATTTGTAAGGGTTATCCATAACGCGCCCGCAGGTGGCGATACCTACACTAGGCATGCCCTTGGATACATGGGGTGTGTATGCATTGCCCCAATGCGCACAACAATCAGGAGACCAATCCATGGATATGCACCGCAGACAGTTCTTCCGCGTCAGCGCGGCGGGGCTGGTCGGGTCCAGCCTGGTGGCGATGGGCTTCTCGCCCACGGCTGCATTGGCTGAAACCCGTGCCTTCAAACTGGCCCACGCCACCGTGGCCCGCAGCATCTGCCCCTACTGCTCGGTCAGCTGCGGCATGCTGATCTACAAGCTGGGCGACGGCTCCAAGAACTCCAAGGACCATGTCATCCACGTCGAGGGCGATCCCGACAACCCGGTCAGCCGCGGCTCGCTGTGCCCGAAGGGCGCGGGCGTGCTGGACATGATCAACTCGCCGGCGCGCCTGAAGTACCCCGAGGTGCGCGAAGCCGGCAGCAAGGAATGGAAGCGCATCGGCTGGGACGAGGCGATCGAGCGCATCGCCAAGCACATGAAGGCCGACCGCGACGCCAACTTCCAGACCACCAACGCCGCCGGCACCACGGTGAACCGCTGGACCACCACCGGTTTCCTGATCTGCAGCTCCTCCTCCAACGAATCAAGCTATCTGTCCGTCAAGGTCGCGCGCGGCCTGGGGATGGTGGGGATCGATACACAAGCACGTGTCTGACATGCGCCGACGGTGTCCAGTCTGGGCCCGACTTTCGGTCGCGGAGCGATGACCAACTCGTGGACTGATATCAAGAATGCCGATCTGATCATTGTCATGGGCGGCAATGCCGCCGAAGCCCACCCGGTCGGCTTCAAATGGGCGATCGAGGCGATGGAGAAGCGCAAGGCGCGGCTGATCTCGGTCGACCCGCGCTTCAACCGCACCTCGGCGGTGGCCGACGTGTACGCGCCGATCCGCAACGGCACCGACATCGCCTTCCTCGGCGGCGTCATCAACTGGCTGCTGACCAACGACAAGATCCACCACGATTACGTCAAGTTCAACACCGATGCCACTTTCCTGACCAAGCCCGAGTTCAAGCTCGACAACGGCATCTTCAGCGGCTACGACGAGGCCAAGCGCAAGTACGACAAGTCCAGCTGGGGCTACCAGCGCGACGAGAGCGGCTTCGTCAAGGTCGACGAGACCATGCAGGATCCGCTGTGCGTGTACCAGCAGCTGAAGAAGCACTACAGCCGCTACACGCCCGAGATGGTGAACAAGATCTGCGGCACCCCGCAGGACAAGTTCATCAAGATCTGCGAGATGCTGGGCGAGATGTCGGCACCCGACAAGACCAGCACCATCCTGTACGCGCTCGGCTGGACGCAGCACTCGGTCGGCAGCCAGAACATCCGCACCATGGCCATGATCCAGCTGCTGCTGGGCAACATGGGCCGGCCGGGCGGCGGCGTGAACGCCTTGCGTGGCCACTCCAACGTGCAGGGCGTGACCGACATGAACGCCTACGCCGAGGTGCTGTCGGGCTACATGAGCGCACCCACCGACGCCGACGACAGCTACGAGAAGTACCTCGCGCGCTGCACGCCCAAGCCGATGCGGCCGAACCAGCTGAACTACTGGGGCAACTTCCCGAAGTTCTTCAACAGCCTGATGAAGGCCTACTACGGCAAGTCGGCGACGCCGGAGAACAACTTCTGCTTCGACTGGGTGCCCAAGCTGGAAGGCGGCTTCGACGCCCTGCACATGTTCGAGCTGATGCACCAGGGCAAGATGAACGGCTTCATCACCCAGGGCTTCAACCCCCTGGCCACGGTGCCGAACAAGAACAAGCTGTCGGCCGCGCTGTCGAAGCTGAAGTACCTGGTCAGCATCGATCCGCTGGAGACCGAAACCGCCGAGTTCTGGCAGAACTTCGGCGAGTTCAACGACGTCAAGCCGGAGAGCATCCAGACCGAGGTATTCCGCCTGCCGAGCAACTGCTTCGCCGAGGAGGAAGGCAGCCTGACCAACTCGAGCCGGGTGGTGATCTGGAAGGAGGAAGCGATCCCGCTACCGGGCGAAGCCAAGGTGGATTCGGAGATCATGGCGCGGCTGTTCGTGCGCCTGCGCGAGATGTACGCCAAGGACGGCGGCGCCTTCCCCGACCCGATTGCCGGGATGGACTGGCCCTACGTGCAGGCGAAGGTGCCCAGTTCCAGGGAACTGCTGCGCGAGATCAACGGCAGGGCCATCACCGACCTGCAGGCGCCACCGGACCCGAACAACCCCGACGCTCCGCGCGCCGTGCTGCTCAAGGCCGGCCAGCAGGTGGCGGGCTTCGCCCAGCTGCGCGACGACGGTTCCACCTCCTGCGGCAACTGGCTGTACTCGGGCTGCTGGACGGAAGCCGGCAACCTGACCGCGCGGCGCGACCTGTCGGACCCGACCGGCTGGGGCGTGTACCCGAACTTCGGTTTCTCGTGGCCGGCCAACCGCCGCATCCTGTACAACCGCGCCAGCGCCGACAAGGACGGCAAGCCCTGGGCGCCGAACAAGCAGTACGAGTACTGGAACGGCAAGGCCTGGACCGGCGCCGACGTGCCCGACATGGCGCCCGCCGTGGCGCCGGAGGTGGGCATGGGTTCGTTCATCATGAACCCCGAGGGCGTGGCGCGCCTGCACGCCATCGGCATGGCCGATGGTCCGTTCCCGGAGCACTACGAGCCGTTCGAGACCCCGATCGGCGTCAACCCGCTGCACCCCGACAACCCCAAGGCGCTGAGCAATCCGGCGGCGCGGGTGTTCAAGGGCGACATGGATGCGTTCGGCAAGAAGGAGGAGTTCCCGTACGCGGCGACCACCTACCGCCTGACCGAGCACTTCCATACCTGGACCAAGCACGCGCGGCTGAACGCGGTGCTGCAGCCGGAGGCCTTCGTCGAGATCAGCGAGGAACTGGCCAAGGAGAAGGGCATCAGCCACGGCGACAAGGTCAAGGTCAGCAGCAACCGCGGCCACATCGTCACCAAGGCGGTGGTCACCAAGCGGATCAAGCCCTGGGACTGCAACGGCCAGAAGGTGCACCTGGTGGGCATCCCGTTCCACTGGGGCTTCAAGGGGCAGACCAAGAACGGCCACATCGCCAACACGCTGACGCCCTTCGTGGGCGACGCCAACTCGCAGACGCCGGAATTCAAGGCGTTCCTCGTCAACATTGAGAAGGTGTAAATCATGTCAAGTCTGCAATCACAAGACGTGGTCGCACGCTCGGCGACGACCACACCACCACCCCAGGCGCGCAGCAAGGTACCCCAGGTTGCGAAGCTGATCGACATCTCCAAGTGCATCGGCTGCAAGGCCTGCCAGGTGGCGTGCATGGAGTGGAACGACCTGCGTGACGAGGTCGGCACCAACATCGGCGTCTACGACAACCCGGTCGACCTGACCCCGCAGTCGTGGACGGTGATGAAGTTCTTCGAGGTCGAACCCGAGAAGGACAAGCTCGAGTGGCTGATCCGCAAGGACGGCTGCATGCACTGCGAGGACCCGGGCTGCCTCAAGGCCTGTCCCTCGCCGGGCGCGATCGTCAAGTACGCCAACGGCATCGTCGACTTCATCAGCGAGCACTGCATCGGCTGCGGCTACTGCATCAAGGGCTGCCCGTTCGACGTGCCGCGCATCAGCAACGTCGACAACAAGGCCTACAAGTGCACGCTGTGCTCCGACCGCGTCGGCATCGGCCTGGAACCTGCCTGCGTGAAGACCTGCCCGACCGGCGCGATCACCTTCGGCACCAAGGACGAGATGGTGGCCTCGGGCGAGAAACGTGCGGCCGACCTGAAGGAGCGCGGCTTCCAGAACGCGGGCCTGTACAACCCGGCCGGTGTCGGCGGCACGCACGTCATGTACGTGCTCAAGCACGCCGACCAGCCGGGCCTGACCGGCCTGCCCACCAACCCGACCATCAGCCCCTGGGTTTCGGTCTGGAAGGGCTGGACCAAGCCGCTGGCCCTGGCGGCCATGGCCGGCGCGGCCGTCAGCGGCTGGTTCCACTACATCCGCAAGGGGCCGCTGGAAGTGCCGCCTGAGGAAGAGGACTACGTGGCCACCACCGCGGTCGACACCGCCAGCGCGGCAAGCACCGCCAGCACACAAGGAGAGCAGTCATGAGAAAGCTTCACCTGCAACGCTACACGCCGGGCCAGCGGTCCAACCACTGGGCGGTGGTGATCTGCTTCGTGCTGGCGGGCATCTCCGGCTTCGCGCTGTTCCACCCGGCGCTGTTCTGGCTGACCTCGCTGGTCGGCGGCCCGCAATGGGCCCGCATCCTGCACCCCTACCTGGGCATCGCGATGTTCGTGCTGTTCCTGCTGATGTTCCTCATGTTCGTGGGGGCCAACATCTGGCGGCGCGAGGACTCCGAATGGCTGGGCTCGGCGGGCAAGCTGGTGTCCAACCCGAACCAGGCGCGGATGCCCGCCGTCGGCAAGTACAACGGCGGCCAGAAGCTGGTGTTCTGGATCTTCACCTGGAGCCTGGTGCTGCTGCTGGGCAGCGGCCTGCTGTTCTGGCAGGCCTGGTTCGCCGACAGCGTGCCGATCTGGCTGCAGCGCATCGCGGTGGTGGTGCACGCGGTCTCGGCGTTCGCGCTGATCCTGGCCGCCATCGTGCACATCTACGCCGCCATCTGGGTCAAGGGAACGCTGCACGCGATGGTGCGCGGCACGGTCAGCACCGGCTGGGCCAAGCACCATCACCCGCTGTGGTACCGTGAACAGATGCAGCGCCAGACACCCACCGCGCAGCCCACTGATGCGGCCTGATTGATCTCCATCACCGACTCACGGCTGCCGTCCGGTGGCAAACACCGGCGGCAGCCTTTTTCATCTTGAACCCGACATCCCCCTCCCCCCAGAATTCGCACACGCCCGAGGAGATCGCGCTGCGCGCGGGCCTCGAGTTCCCGCAACTGCTGCTGCCGGATCCCGGGCAGTTGTTCGCCGACCGCGCGGTGCGCCTGCGCCAGCTGGCCGCCAACCACGCCCTGCGCGACTACGTGATGATGCTGGCGCTGGTCTGCGAAGCGCAGCACGCGCGCTCGCAGCAACACCCGGCGCCAACCCTGCCGACGCCGGCGCAGTTCAGCGCCGCAATGGAAGCCGGCGAGCCACCGCTCGAAGCCACCGGCTGGCCGCGTGACGCAAGCTGGCGCAGCGAACTGCGCGCGCTGCTGCAGCAGGTGCTGGAGCAGATGCCCGGCGACAGCCCGGCCGGCGCCACCGTGCGCGCGGTCCAGGCGCTGTCCGACGAGACGCTGGAGCAGCAGGCCGACCGCCTGCTGGCGGGCATCACGCTGGGCCTGGACATGGCCGCCGCACCGCTGATCGCCGCTGGCCTGCAGCTGCATTTCACCCAGCTTGCCGCCGCCATCGACCCGGAACAAGCCAAGACCATTCCCGTGCCCGCCCAGGCCAGCCGCTGCCCCTGCTGCGGCAGCCTGCCGGTGGCCAGCGTGGCGCGCGTGGGCGGCAAGCAGGACGGCCAGCGCTATCTGCACTGCACGCTGTGCAACACGCAATGGCACCAGCCGCGGATCCAGTGCACGCACTGCGGCTCCACCGACGGCATCCACTACGAGTCGCTGCAGCCGCTGGCGGACGCCCAGGCGCCGCAGCAGCGCGCCGCGGTCGAGGCCGAAGCCTGCGACGGCTGCCACCACTACCTGAAAATCATGCACCAGTCGCGTGACGTGCACGTCGAGCCGGTGGCCGACGACCTGGCCACGCTCACGCTCGACCTGCTGGTGTCCGAAGCCGGCTTCAATCGCCACGGCACCAACATGCTACTGCTGTTCGGCGACAGCGACCCCGGAGATAGTTGATGCCGGTGCCAGACGAATCCGTGGTCCACGGTTCCCCGGCCAGCCCCAGCCAAGCAGCTCCCGCAGCGCCAGCCACCGTCCAGGACCTGCCCTCGGTCGATCGGCTGCTGCGCGCCGAACCGAACCGTGCACTGATCGCCGAACACGGCCACAGCCTGGTGGCCGGCGAGGCGCGCGCCCTGCTCGATGGCTTGCGCATGCAGGCCCTGGCGCAGCAGTTGCCGCGTGCTGAACTCGCGCCTGAGGCACTGGCCAGGCGCCTGCGCCAGCGGCTGGATCAGCGGCTGGCGCCGCGCATGCGCGCCGTCATCAACCTCACCGGCACCGTCATCCACACCAACCTGGGCCGCGCGCTGCTGCCCGAGGCGGCGCTGGCGCACCTGCAGGCCATGATGGCCGGGCCCAACAACCTCGAGTACGACCTCGCGAGCGGCGGCCGCGGCGACCGCGACAGCGTCGTCGAGGGCCTGCTGTGCGAACTCACCGGCGCCGAGGCCGCCACCGTGGTCAACAACAACGCCGCAGCGGTGCTGCTGTGCATTGCTGCGCTGGCGCGCGGCAGGGAAGTCATCGTCTCGCGCGGCGAACTGGTCGAGATCGGCGGCGCCTTCCGCATGCCCGACGTGATGGAAAGCGCCGGCGCCCGTCTGGTCGAGGTCGGCACCACCAACCGCACGCACCCGCACGACTACGAGCGCGCCATTGGCGAGCACACCGCGCTGCTGATGAAGATCCACACCAGCAACTACGCCGTGCAGGGCTTCACCAGCGCGGTCGACGAAGCCACCCTGGCCGGCATCGCCCACGCACGCGGCCTGCCGCTGGCAAGCGACCTCGGCAGCGGCGCGCTGATCGACATGAGCGCGTACGGCCTGCCGCGCGAGCCGACGCCGCAGGAGATGCTCAGGGCCGGCTGCGACGTCGTCACCTTCAGCGGCGACAAGCTGCTGGGCGGCCCGCAGGCCGGCCTGATCGTCGGCACGCGCGAGGCCGTCGACCGCATCCGCAGGTTCCCCATGAAGCGCGCGCTGCGCATGAGCAAGCTGCCGCTGGCGGCGCTCGAGGCCACCCTGATGCTGTACCTGCGGCCCGAGCGGCTGGCCCGCGACCTGCCCACGCTGCGCCTGCTGACACGCCCGCTGACCGACATCGAGGCCACGGCAGCCGCCTTGCTGGCGCCGCTGCAGGCCGCGCTGGCGCCGCGCTACCTGGTTGAGCGCGTGGCGCTGCAAGGCCAGATCGGCTCCGGCTCGCTGCCCATCGAGCGCCTGCCCTCGGCCGGCCTGGCAATCGCGCCGGTCGAGAAGAAAGGCAGCGGCCGCGCCCTGGATGCGCTGGCCGCAGCCCTGCGTGCGCTGCCGCTGCCGGTGATCGGCCGCATCGCCGACGACCGCCTGCTGCTGGATCTGCGCTGCCTGGAGCAGCCTGAACCCTTGACGGCACAGCTGGCGGCCCTGCCGGCGCTGCTGAACTGAGGCGCGCGAGATGCCGGTTGCTGCCGCCCCGCTCGCCCTGACGCGCCGCCACGCCGTCGCCGCGCTGGCGCTCGGGCTGGCCGCGCCGCTGGCGCGCGCCGACACCGCGTCGCAGCGGCGCGAGTGGCCACGCGGTCGCGCGGCGCCAGCGCTCGATCTTCCCGACCCGGGCGGCACACGCTGGCAACTGGAGAGCGCGCGCGGCAAGGTCGTGCTGCTGAACTTCTGGGCCAGCTGGTGCGCGCCCTGCCTGGCCGAGATGCCCTCGCTGGAACTGCTGGCGCAGCGCCACGAACGCGACGGCCTGCTCGTGAAGGCGGTCAACTACCGGGAGACCGACGCCGCCGTGCGCCGCTTCCTGGCCACCATGCCGCTCACGCTCGACATCCTGCGCGATGCCGACGGCACCGCCGCGCGCGCCTGGGGCGTGCGCATCTTTCCTTCCACCATCGCGATCGCCCGCGACGGCACGCCCGCCTTCAGTGTCGTTGGTGAACTCGACTGGGCCGGAGCGCAGGCGCGTGACTGGATCACGCCGCTGCTCGCAGCCCCTCACCCCTGACAAGGAACCCCGACCATGAACCACCCCATCACGCGCCGCAACCTGCTGCTGTCCGCGGCCACCGCCACGCCATGGCTGCCTGCCACCGCCTGGGCCGCACAGCGCCAGTTCGCGCCGCGTGCCGCCGGCTGGCGCAGCTTCGAGGTCACGACCACGATCGTGCCCGCCGACCTGCAGGGCGTCACCCGCGTCTGGGTGCCGGTGCCCGACATCGAGACCGACTACCAGCGCACGCTGGGCCACCAGTGGTCGGGCAATGCCAGCAGCATCAGGCTGGTATCGGATGCGCGCAGGGGCGTGCGCATGCTGTATGCCGAATTCCCGGTCAGCGAGCAGGCGCCCAGGCTCGAACTGGTGAGCCGCCTGCAGACGCGCGACCGCAGCATCGACTGGAGCCGGCCGGCCCGGATGCCGCCCGAGGACCCCGCGGTGCTGCGCGCGAACCTGCAGCCGACCGAGTACAAGCCGCTGGACGGCATCGTGCGCCGGACCGCGCTCGAGGCCACGCGCGGTGCGCGCACCGACGTCGACAAGGCGCGCGCCATCTACCGCTGGGTGGTGGCCAACGCCCACCGTGAGCCCAAGGTGCGCGGCTGCGGCACCGGCGACATCCGGACCATGCTCGAGATGGGCGACCTCGGCGGCAAGTGCGCCGACCTCAACGCCATCTTCGTCGGCCTGTGCCGGGCGGTCGGCGTGCCGGCGCGCGATGTCTACGGCGTGCGGCTGGCGCCCTCGGCCTTCGGCTACCGCGAGCTCGGCGCCAACCCTGCCAAGCTGCAAAGTGCACAGCACTGCCGCGCCGAGGTCTACCTGGCCGGCCACGGCTGGGTGGGGATGGACCCGGCCGACGTGCTCAAGGTGATGCGCCAGGAAACGCCCGAGTGGATCAAGGACCCCGCACACCCACTGGTGGCCCCCGTCAACCGGGGCCTGTTCGGCAACTGGGAGGGCAACTGGATGGCTTACAACACCGCCAGCGACCTGCGACTGCCCGGCAGCGCGGCCAAGGGCACGCTGCCGTTCCTGATGTACCCGCAGGGTGAGAACGCCAGCGGCCGCTACGACGAACTCGCCCCCGACCACTTCCGCTACACCCTCAGCGCGAAGGAAATCACCGTCTGATGAACCCATGATCGTCGGCACCGCAGGCCACATCGACCACGGCAAGACCACGCTGGTGCAGGCGCTGACCGGCGTCGACACCGACCGTCTGCCGGAGGAGAAGCAGCGCGGCATCAGCATCGCGCTGGGCTACGCCTTTCTCGACGCGCCGGGCGGCGGGCGCATCGGCTTCATCGACGTGCCGGGCCACGAGCGCCTGGTGCACACCATGGTGGCCGGCGCCAGCGGCATCGACTACGCGCTGCTGCTGGTGGCGGCCGACGACGGCCCGATGCCGCAGACGCGCGAGCACCTGGCGGTGCTGGCGCTGCTCGGCATCGCGCGTGGCGCCGTGGTGATCACCAAAGCCGACCGCGCCGACGCCGCGCGCATCGACGCGGTGCGCGCCGAGATGCAGGCACTGCTGACCGGCACGCCGCTGGCGCAGGCGCCGGTGCTGGCGGTGTCGGCCCACAGCGGCGACGGCATCGAGGCCTTGCGCACGCTGCTGTTCGAGGCGGACGCGCAGCAGCCGGTTGCTCGTGCCGACGACGACGCGCTGGGCTTTCGGCTCGCCATCGACCGCGCCTTCACGCTGGCCGGCGCTGGCACCGTGGTCACCGGCACCGTGCACGCGGGGCAGTTGCATGCCGGCGAGGAACTGGCGCTGGTGCCGGGCAGCCAGCAGGCGCGCGCGCGCAGCCTGCACGCGCAGAACCGGCCGGTCGCCAGCGCCCACGCCGGCCAGCGCTGCGCCGTCGCCCTGCCCGGACTGGCGCGCGAGGACGCGGCGCGCGGCCAGTGGCTGACGCATCCTGCGGTGGCACTGGCAACCGACCGGCTCGACGCCCGCTTGATGCTGTGGCAGGGCGAGGCCAGGCCGCTGCGCTCCGGCGCGCGCGTGCTGGCGCACATTGGCGCGGCGCAGGTGGCCGCCTCGGTGGCGGTGCTCGACACCGAGGTGCTGGCGCCCGGTGCCAGCGCCCTGGTGCAACTGGTGCTGCATGCCCCGGTGGGCGCCTGGCACGGCGAGCGCGTGCTGCTGCGCGATGCCGCCGCCAGCCGCACACTGGCCGGTGGCCGCGTGCTGGATCCGTTCGCGCCGACGCGCTACCGCCGCACGCCGCAGCGCCTGGCCGAACTGGCGGCGCTCGAACTGTCGGGCAGCGCTGCGCGGCTGGCCGCACTGCTGGCGGCCGCGCCGCAAGGTGTCGACCTGCGGCGCTTCGCCCGCGCCCAAGGCCTGCTGCAATGGCCGCGATCGGCCCTGCCCGAGAGCGCGCTGGTGAACGACGGCATGGCGCTGGGTGCAGAACAGGCCGAAGGCTTCACCGCCGCCGCACTGGCGGCGCTGCAGGCCTTTCACGAGCGCCAGCCCGACGAACTCGGCCCCGATACCGCACGCCTGCGCCGGCTGGCGGCGCCGCGCCTGCCGATGCCGCTGTGGCAGGCGCTGCTGGCGCGGCTGGGCGAACGCGGCCTGCTGGCGCAGCGCGGCGCCTGCGTGCACCTGCCCTCGCACGGCGCGCAGCTGTCGGCGACCGAGACCCGCATCGCGCAGAAAGTGGCGCCGGCGCTGGACCAGGCCGGCTTCGAGGGCGCCTGGGCGCGCGACCTGGCGCGCGACGCGGGCGAGCCCGAGCCGCTGGTGCGCACCACGCTGGCACGACTGGCGCGACGCGGCGAACTGCACCAGATCGTCAAGGACCTGTTCTACCCGCCCGCCAGCATGCAGCGCCTGGCGACGATCGCGCGCGAAGTCGGTGCGGCGCACGAAGGCGACGTGCTGGCGGCGGCGTTTCGCGATGCCACCGGACTGGGCCGCAAGCGGGCCATCCAGATTCTGGAATACTTCGACCGCATCGGGCTGACGCGCCGCATCGGCGACACACACCGGCTGCGCGATGATTGCGCACTGTTCATGTCATGATTCAAACCCAACGCTGTCCCTCAAATGGCCGCGGAGCAGGCAAAGCCAGCGAACGCCGTGGCCGGGCTTGCACCGGCCACTGGCGTTGTCCCCCCTCCCGAAGAGAGAGGGGGGAAGCGGCGTCAGCCGCTCAGGGGGGAGTTCCGAATACGGAAGGGCAACCATCCTGGTGGGTGGGCCGGGCTTCAAACCCGGTGGGTGGCGCCATGCGTCGCCGGGCGGGTTCGACTCCCGTGCTCTTCCGCCCCGTTTGCTGCCGAACGCGCCCGGACCTCGCCATGGAAGGCTCGGGCTGCTGCCTGCCATGAGCACTGAGCTGATCGCACCCGCCGAACTGCATTACCTGATCGAACACCAGGTGTGGGCACGCGTGCACGCCGATGGCACGGCCACCATCGGCATCACGCAGCTCGGCATCCGCCTGTCGGGCGAGATCTACATGTGCCGCGCCAAGCGGGTCGGCACCGAACTGGCCCAGGGCGCCACGGTGGCGGTGGTCGAGCTCGCCAAGTCGATCGTGGCAGTCAAGTCGCCGGTCAGCGGCACTGTGGTGGAGATCAACGAGGCGCTGGCCGATCGCCCGCAACTGGTGCACCAGGATCCCTACGGCGACGGCTGGATCGCGCGCCTGCGCCTGGCGGACTTCACCGCCGACCAGGCCGCACTGGTGCATGGCGACGCCGTCGCGCCGGCCATGGCCCACCATGCCTGGCTCCACCGCCAGGCGCTTTCGCCCGAGGCGCGCGGCCGGGACGCGCCATGAGCTTCGCCGAGCACGGCGCCGACGGCGTCGCCATCCTGCTGTGGGCCGCCGACCCGCAGCGACCGCAGCAACTGGCCACGCCCTTCTTCCATGCCGCCGCCGCCGCCGCCATGGACGTGCCGGTCGAGATCTACTGCACCGCCGCCAGCGTGCATCTGCTGGCGCCCGGCGTCGCCGCCGCGCTGCGCGCCAGCGAGCGCAACGACATGAGCATCCTGGACCACATCCGCCAGGCCGTACGGCTCGGCGCCAAGGTGTTCGCCTGCAGCGACGCCCTGCACGCGCAGGGCCTGGCCGACACAGCACTGATCCCCGAATGCAGCGGCCGCGGCGGCGCGGTGCAGTTCATGGCCCGCGCCATCGACCTGCGCTGGCGCACGCTGGTGTTCTGAGACGAAGGGGCCGGCTGCCCTCGCCGTACGCAACCCGAGCTACCCGCAGCGCCATCGAGATGTGGTGGTGCGCGAGACTGGCGCCGAATCCCCCATGTTGTGGGAGCGGCGGCAGCCGCGCACGGGCTTTCAGGGTAGGCCGCACCTGCTTTCGCGGCTGCCGCCGCTCCTGCGGGACTCCGCAACCTAGCCTGGCCGGTGCCCGGCTTCGTCCACCCTCGGTAACGCGCCATCCGGCTTCGATTCCCGCCGCCACTCACCCAGCGCCGCGCGCAGGCCGGCGCCACTCGGGTTCTGAAACACCCGCAGGCCGAATTCGGGCAGGATCGCCAGCAGATGGTCGAACACGTCGCTCTGGATGGTCTCGTAGTCGACCCAGACGATGGTGTTGGTGAAGCAGTACAGCTCCAGCGGCACGCCCTCGGCGGTCGGCTGCAGCATGCGCACCATCAGCGTCATGTCGGGGTGGATGCCGCTGTTGGCCTTCAGGTAGGCCTGCACGTAGGCGCGGAAGGTGCCGATGTTGGTCAGGCGCCGCTGATTGGTCGGCACCCGGCCCATCACGTCGCCCAGCTCGCGCAGCTTCATGGCACGCGAGATCTTCACCGCGTTGGCCTTCTCCTGCATGTAGTCGGCGATCAGCTCGATGCGGCGCAGGCGCTCGATCTGCTCGTCGCTGAGGAAATCGATCGAGTCGGCGTCGATCATCAGCGCGCGCTTGATGCGCCGCCCGCCCGACTCCTGCATGCCGCGCCAGTTCCTGAAGCTCTCGCTGATCAGCTTCCAGGTCGGGATGGTGACGATGGTCTTGTCCCAGTTCTGCACCTTGACCGTGTTCAGCGCGATGTCGATCACGGCGCCGTCGGCACCGGCCTGCGGCACCTCGATCCAGTCGCCCACGCGCATCATGTCGTTGCCCTCGATCTGCAGGCCGGCGACGAAGGACTTGATGATGTCCTGGAACACCAGCATCAGCACCGCCGACATCGCACCGAAGCCCGACAGCACGATCAGCGGCGACTTGTCGGCCAGCGCGGCGATCATGATGACGATGGTGGCCACGCCCACCACCAGCTTGCCCATCTGCACGTAGGCCTTGATCGAGCGCGAGCGGGCGTAGGACGCGGCGCGGCTGTCCGGCGTCCGCTGCAGCAGATCCAGCACCTTGAACAGGGTGCGCGCGATGAACAGCACCATCAGCGCCGCCACCACGTTCTGCACCACGGTGGTCACCAGCGGCGACAGCTCCGGCACGAAGCGCAGGCCGATGTGCAGCACCAGCACCGGCACCACCAGCGTGGCGCGCCGCAGCACCGCCCGGTCCAGCAGCACCCGCCCCAGGCCGCCGGACTCGGCCAGCGGCTGCAGCCAGCGCACGGCGGGGCCGATCAGCAGGCAGGCCAGCCGCTCCAGCAGGCCCGCCAACAGCAGCAGGCCGGCCAGGCCCAGCGCGGCCTGGACCCAGGGTTGCGTCGATGACAGCGCGGAAAAATCCAAGACCAGGATCTCCTCGGGAAAGTGCAGCGCGGCCGGCCGCCGGGCCGGCATGCTGAAATCGGGGCCATGCGGCCATGATGGGCCGGCACGTGAAGCGCCGATGACAGGCGCCGGCGACAGCCGCTGCTCGCGCGCTCGGGCCGAGGCTCAGCAGTCAGCTATGCAGATCATAGCAAACGATTACGGGACGGCGCCATTTCTCCTCCCCCTCGGTATGGGAGCGGCGGCAGCCGCGAATAGGCGTCCGCCGTCTGTGCACGCTCGATTCGCGGCTGCCGCCGCTCCCACAGAGCATGACCGAGGAAGCCGGGTCACACGTCGATCGCCGTGGCCGAGCCGGCCTGCTTGCGCAGTTCGAACTTCTGGATCTTGCCGGTCGAGGTCTTGGGCAGTTCGCCGAACACGATGTAGCGCGGCACCTTGAAGCTCGCCAGGTGCTGCTCGCAGTGGGCCACGATGTCGGCCTGCGTGACCTCGGCGCCGGGCTTGAGTTCCAGGAAGGCGCAAGGCGTCTCGCCCCACTTCTCGTCCGGGCGCGCCACCACGGCGGCGGCCAGCACGGCCGGGTGGCGGTACAGCACGTCCTCGACCTCGATCGAGGAGATGTTCTCGCCGCCCGAGATGATGACGTCCTTGCTGCGGTCCTTGATCTTGATGTAGCCGTCGGGATACTGCACCGCCAGGTCGCCGCTGTGGAACCAGCCGCCGGCAAAGGCCTCCTCGGTCGCCTCAGGGTTCTTCAGGTAGCCTTTCATGGCGATGTTGCCCCGGAACATGATCTCGCCCATGGTCTCGCCGTCCATCGGTACCGGCTGCATCGTCTGCGGATCGATCACGCGCGCATCGCGCTGCAGGTGGTAGCGCACGCCCTGGCGCGCGTTCAGGCGCGCGCGCTCGCCGATGTCGAGCTCGTTCCACGCATCGTGCTTGGCGCACACCGTGGCCGGGCCGTAGACCTCGGTCAGGCCGTAGACGTGGGTCAGGTCGAACCCCATCTTCTCCATGCCCTCGATCATCGAGGCCGGCGGCGCGGCGCCGGCCACCATGCACTTGACGCCGGCCGGCACGCCGGCCTTCATCTCGTCCGGCGCGTTGACCAGCAGGCCATGCACGATCGGCGCGCCGCAGTAGTGCGTGACACCATGCCTGCGGATGGCGTCGAAGATGGCCCGGGCCTCGACCCGCCGCAGGCAGACGTTGACGCCGGCGCGCGCCGCGATGGTCCACGGAAAGCACCAGCCGTTGCAGTGGAACATCGGCAGCGTCCACAGGTAGACCGCGTGCTTGGGCATGTCCCACTCGAGGATGTTGCTGATGGCATTGGTGGCGGCGCCGCGGTGGTGGTAGACCACGCCTTTGGGGTTGCCGGTGGTGCCCGAGGTGTAGTTGAGCGCGATGGCGTCCCACTCGTCGGCCGGGTACTTCCACTCGAACTGCGGATCGCCCTGGGCGACGAAGTCCTCGTAGCTCACGCTGCCGATCTTCGGCGCCTCGCCGTACAGCGCGTCCTCGACGTCGATCACCAGCAGCGGCGCCTTCGACTGGCGCAGCGCCAGCGCCTTCTTGACGATGCCGGCGAATTCCGGGTCGACGATGATGGCCTTGGACTCGCCATGGTCCAGCATGAAGGCCACCGCTTCCGGGTCCAGCCGGGTGTTCAGCGTGTTCAGCACCGCGCCGGCCATCGGCACGCCGAAATGCGCCTCCACCATCGGCGGCGTGTTCGGCAGCATCGCCGCCACGGTATCGTTCTTGCCGACGCCGGCTTTCGTGAGTGCGCTGGCCAGCTGGCGGCAGCGCGCGTAGGTCTGGGCCCAGCTCTGGCGCAGCTCGCCATGCACGATCGCCAGCCGGTCCGGATAGACCTCGGCGGTGCGCTGGATGAAGGCCAGCGGTGTGTAGGGCGCGAAGTTCGCCTCGGTGCGCGGCAGGTTGGTATCGAAGATGCTGGCCATGGTTGTCTCCTGAAATGCCTGGATTCATTCTATTGAAGCGTATCGGACTGACGGAGCGCTGATGGCGAAGCCCTCGGTCACAATCGTGGCGTGGCCATCCCCCAGCATTTCATCCAGGAGTTGCTCGCGCGCGCCGACGTGGTGGAGATCGTCGGCCGCTACGTGCAGCTGAAGAAAACCGGGGCCAATTTCTCGGGCCTGTGCCCGTTCCACAGCGAGAAGTCACCGTCCTTCACCGTCAGCCCGTCGAAGCAGTTCTACCACTGCTTCGGCTGTGGCAAGAACGGCAATGCGATCGGCTTCCTGATGGACCACACCGGTGCCGGCTTCGTCGAGGTGGTGCACGACCTGGCGCAGCAGTACGGCATGACCGTGCCCGAGGACGAACGCAGCCCCGCCGAACGCGCGCGCGCCGCGCAGCAGAGCGAGAAACGCGCCACGCTGACCGACGTGCTGGCACGCGCCGGCGAGGCTTACCGCAGGCACCTGAAGGATTCGCCGCGCGCCATCGGCTACCTGAAGCAGCGCGGCCTCTCGGGTCAGGTGGCGCGCGACTTCGGCCTCGGCTACGCGCCCGAGGGCTGGCGCACGCTGGCCAGCGTGTTTCCCGACTACACCGATCCGCTGCTGCAGGAATCGGGCCTTGTGATCGTGAGTGAAGACCCTTCGACAAGCCCAGGGCAGGGTCCTTCGACAAGCTCAGGGGCCAGGCGCTACGACCGCTTCCGCGACCGCGTCATGTTCCCGATCCGCAGCGTCAAGGGCGAGGTGATCGGCTTCGGCGGGCGCGTGCTGGGTGACGAGAAACCCAAGTACCTGAACTCGCCCGAGACCCCGGTGTTCCACAAGGGCCGCGAGCTGTACGGACTGTTCGAGGCCCGCGCGGCACTGCGTGAGCACGGCTACGCGCTGGTCACCGAAGGCTACATGGATGTGGTGGCTCTGGCCCAACTCGGCTTCGCCAACGCGGTGGCCACGCTCGGCACCGCCTGCACGCCCGAGCACGTGCAGAAGCTGTTCCGTTTCACCGACTCGATCGTGTTCAGCTTCGACGGCGACGCCGCTGGCCGGCGCGCGGCGCACAAGGCGCTGGAAGCCGCCCTGCCCTTCGCCACCGACCTGCGCATGGTGAAGTTCCTGTTCCTGCCGGCCGAGCACGACCCCGACAGCTTCATCCGCGCCGAGGGCACCGAGGCCTTCGCGCAGGCGGTCGAGAAGGCGTTGCCGCTATCGCACTTCCTGCTCGACGCGGCGGCCGAGGAGTGCGACATGGACACGCCCGAAGGCCGGGCCCACTTCGCCGCCCGGGCGCAGCCGCTCTGGCAGTTGCTGCCGCGCGGCGCGCTGGCGCGGCAGTTGCTCGGCGAGATCGCGGCGCGGGTGCAGATCGGCGTGCACGAACTGGAGCAGCTGTGGGGTCTGCGCCGTCCGGTCGCCGCCAGCCCATCCGGCCCCGCCAGCGCACCCCGGCGCCGGGCCGGCGCGGAGCGCCCGGTCAGCCGCACGCCCACCCGCAGCGCACCACGTCCGCGCACGCCACCGGCCAGCCGCGCCAGCCGCGCGCTGCAGATCCTGCTGACCGATTCCGCCGCCTGGGACCACCTGAGCCAGGCCGACCAGGCGCTGCTGTGCGACCTGCCGGCGCCGCACGGGCCGCTGTTTACCTGGCTGGCCGGCCAGGCGCTGGATCACGGCCCGCAACCCTGGAGCGCGCTGCGCGAAGCACTCAGAGACCATGAGCTGGAGCCGGTCGCGGTGCAGCTGGTCGAGAGCCTGCCGCTGGATATCGAAAGCGACACCGCCGAGCTGAACCACATCCTGGCGCTGGAGCACGATGCGCGCTACGCCGCCGAACGCGAACGCCTGGTCGCCGCCGCGGCCGACGGAGACCGGGCGGCCTACGAGCGGCTCAAGACCCTGCCGACACAGCGCCCGCGGTGACGCCGCCAGCGCAACCGCGTACGCGGACAGACAAGAAAACAGGGCTTGAAACCCGCGCTTCCGACTATAATTAAAGGCTTGTCACCGGCAAGAGCGACAGCAGCACCTCCGGCCCGGCCACGCGCAATGTGCCTGCGCGCCCCGCGATGAGGGATGGCCAAAGTACCGCAAGGACTGCACCCCAAATGTTCGCCCACCCATCTTGTCCCTGACGCTTCGCCGGATCGACATCGCCCGGTTCGGCGTCGCCATTTCGCTTTTATTGAATTCGAGGGTTCAGTCTGGCCCGGCCCGCTGCCGCCATGACGGACGCTCCCGCTCGTTGAGGTTGATCCATGTCCACCAGCCAGAAGTCCGCCGCAGCCGCCGCCAAGAAGGCGCCAGCCGCGAAGAAAACCGCCGCCAGGAAAACCGCCGTCGCGGCCGAGGCCGATGAGCTCGAGCTGAAAACGGCCGCCAAACCTGCCGCCAAGACCGCGACCAAGACGGCGGCCACCCCGGCCAAGAAGGCTGGCCGCCCGGCCAAGAGCGCCGCGGCCGCCAAGTCCGCCCCCGCCAAGAGCGCGCGCGCCGGCAAGGCGGGCAAGAACCTGGAGGACGATGCCGACCTGTCGGACATCGAGGCCGACCTGGAGGGCGAGCCCGAACCCGAGGCGCCGGCGGACACGGTCGAGAAGGCCAAGCCGCTGCGCATGAAGATCAGCAAGGCCAAGGAACGGGCCTTGATGAAGGAGTTCGGCCTCGACGACAGCGTGCTGTCCGAGGAGGAGATGAACACCCGGCGCGCCAACCTGAAGGCGCTGCTGAAGCTCGGCAAGACGCGCGGCTACCTGACGCACGGCGAGATCAACGACCACCTGCCCGACAAGCTGGTCGACGCCGAGACGCTGGAAGCCGTGGTCTCGATGCTGAACGACCTGGGCGTCGCCGTCTACGAGCAGACGCCCGATGCCGAGACCCTGCTGCTGACCAACCAGGGCACCAGCACCGCGACCGAGGAAGAGGCCGAGGAAGAGGCCGAGGCAGCGCTGTCCACCGTCGATTCCGAATTCGGCCGCACCACCGACCCGGTGCGCATGTACATGCGCGAGATGGGCACGGTGGAGCTGCTGACGCGCGAAGGCGAGATCGAGATCGCCAAGCGCATCGAGGGCGGCCTGATGGCGATGATGGAAGCCATCAGCGCCAGCCCGACCACGATTGCCGAGATCCTGCAGATGGCGGGCGAGATCCGCGACGGCAAGATCATCATCAACACCGTGGTGGACGGCTTCGTCGACGCCGACGAGAGTGACGACTACGTGGCCGAGGAAGACTACGACGAGTACGACGACGAGGACGACGACGACGGCAAGGGCGGCTCCAAGGCCATGACCCGGCTGCTGGAGAAGCTCAAGAACGACGCCCTGCAGCGCTTCGACGAGATCGCCGTGCTGTTCAACAAGGTGCACCGCGCCTACGACAAGGAAGGCTGGGGCTCGCCCAACTACACGAAGGCGCAGCAGCAGCTGTCCGAGCGCCTGATGACGATCCGCTTCACCGCCAAGACGATCGAGAAGCTGTGCGACATGCTGCGCGGCCAGGTCGACGACGTGCGCAAGTACGAGCGCGAGCTGCGCCGCATCATCGTCGACCGCTGCGGCTACCCGCAGGAGCAGTTCATCGCCGATTTCTCGGGCCGCGACAAGGCCGGCAACAAGGTGCCCTCGCACGTGCTGGACCTGAAGTGGGTCGAGCGCCAGGCCGCCGCCGGCAAGCCCTGGAGCGCCATCATGGAGCGCAACATCCCGCCGATCCAGGACCTGCAGCAGAAGCTGCTGGACCTGCAGGCGCAGGTGGTGGTGCCGCTGCACGAGCTCAAGGACATCAACAAGCGCATGAACGAGGGCGAAGCCTCCTCGCGCGAGGCCAAGAAGGAGATGATCGAGGCCAACCTGCGCCTGGTGATCTCGATCGCCAAGAAGTACACCAACCGCGGCCTGCAGTTCCTGGACCTGATCCAGGAGGGCAACATCGGCCTGATGAAGGCGGTCGACAAGTTCGAATACCGCCGCGGCTACAAGTTCTCGACCTACGCCACCTGGTGGATCCGCCAGGCCATCACGCGCTCGATCGCCGACCAGGCGCGCACCATCCGCATCCCGGTGCACATGATCGAGACCATCAACAAGATGAACCGCATCTCGCGCCAGCACCTGCAGGAGTTCGGCTTCGAGCCCGACGCCTCCATCCTGTCCGAGAAGATGGAGATGCCCGAGGACAAGATCCGCAAGATCATGAAGATCGCCAAGGAGCCGATCTCCATGGAAACGCCGATCGGCGACGACGACGATTCGCATCTGGGCGATTTCATCGAGGACCAGAACAACACCGCGCCGATCGAGGCCGCCATGCAGGCCGGCCTGCGCGACGTGGTGAAGGACATCCTCGATAGCCTGACCCCGCGCGAGGCCAAGGTGCTGCGCATGCGCTTCGGCATCGAGATGAGCACCGACCACACGCTGGAGGAAGTCGGCAAGCAGTTCGACGTCACGCGGGAGCGCATCCGCCAGATCGAGGCCAAGGCGCTGCGGAAATTGAAGCATCCGTCGCGCTCGGACAAGCTGCGCAGCTTCATCGATTCGCTGTAACTCCTGACAAACCAACCGCCGGACGCAAAGAACGCCAAGGGTTCGCGAAGGACGCGAAAGAAGCCGAAGCCAGGTTTCTTTCGCGTCTTTTGCGTGGTTTTCGCGTTCTTTGCGTCCGATCAAGTCCTGCCTGAATGAACCCCGACGCCGCCAAGCTCTGGACCGCCCCGCGCTGGGCGCTGGCCTTCCTGCTGGCCGTGGTCGGGATGCTGGCGCCGTTCTCGATCGACACCTACCTGCCGGCGTTCGCGGCCATTGCCAGGTCGCTCGACGCGACGCCGGTGCAGATGCAGCAGACGCTGTCGGCCTACCTGTTCGGCTTCGCGTTCATGAACCTGTTCCACGGCGCGCTGTCGGACAGCTTCGGGCGCCGGCCGGTGATCCTGTGGGGGATCGCGGTGTTCACGCTGGCCTCGATCGGCTGCGCGCTGTCGCAGACCGTCGGCCAACTGATCTTTTTCCGCGCGCTGCAGGGGCTGACCTGCGGCGCCGGCGTGGTGGTCTCGCGCGCGGTGGTGCGCGACATGTTCCCGCCGTCGGAGGCGCAGAAGGTGATGAGCCAGATCACCATCTACTTCGGCGTCGCACCCGCCGTGGCGCCGATCATCGGCGGCGCCATCGCCGAATACCTGGACTGGCACTCGATCTTCTGGTTCCTGGTCGCGATCGGCGTGCTGCTGTGGATCGCCAACTGGCAGCTGCTGCCCGAAACCCTGCACCTGCAGGATCGCCAGCCATTCCGGGTCGGCAACCTGATGCGCGGCTACTGGCAACTGCTGACCGACCCGCGCTTCCTGCTGCTGGCGCTGGCCTCGGGCGTGCCCTTCAACGGCATGTTCCTGTACGTGCTGTCGGCGCCGGCCTTCCTCGGCGATGTGCTGCAGCTGCGGCCGACGCAGTTCTTCTGGTTCTTCATCCTGACCATCTCCGGCATCATGGCCGGCTCCTGGCTGTCGGGGCGCAAGGCCGGCGTGGTGGCGCCGAAGAACCAGATCATGCAGGGCTTTCGCATCATGCTGGGCGTGTCGGCGCTCAACGTCGCCGCCAACGCGCTGTTCGAGGCACACGCGCTGTGGTCGCTGTGGCCGGTGGCCGTTTTCGCGTTCGGCTGGGCGCTGATGGTGCCGGTGGTGACGCTGCTGGTGCTGGACCTGTACCCGGCGCGGCGCGGCATGGCCTCGTCGCTGCAGGCCGTGGTCGGCTCGACCGCCAACGGCATCGTCGCCGGCGTCGTCGCCCCTCTGGTGATGCACTCGGCGCTGGGCCTGGCGCTGATGTCGGCGGCCTTCATGTCGGTCGGCCTGACGGCCTGGATCTGGCTGCGCAAGCGCTTTCCGGGCGTCGGCTGAAACATCGTCGGGGCACGGTCGCACCGGCTAACCCCACCTGGCCATGGGTGGTTGCCGCGCCACAGTCGCGCCGATCTCCCGCGCGCCAATAGAATATCGCTCAGCTATCAATTGCATAGCTTCCGCCACGGGACGACCCGCGGCGCTGCACTTCATACCGTGGGGACGACCCCGCAGCCTTGCCAAGGAGTCGTCCAACCATGTCCTGGACCATCCTGTTCGTCGCCGGCCTGTTCGAGGTCGGCTGGGCCATCGGCCTGAAATACACCGACGGCTTCACCCGCCTGTGGCCCACCGTGGGCACCGTGACCGCCATGACCATCAGCGTCGTGCTGCTTGGCCTGGCGATGCGCGAGTTGCCGGTGGGCACGGCGTACGCGGTCTGGACCGGCATCGGCGCCGTCGGCACCGTGATCCTGGGCATCGTGCTGTTCAACGACCCCGCCAACGCCGCCCGGCTGATCTGCGTCGGCCTCATCATCGCCGGCATCCTGGGGCTGAAGCTGACCAGCGCAGCCTGAGCAGGCACTGCCAGAGCGCGGGCTTACACTGACCGTCATGGCCCAGTATTTCAGCGTCCATCCCGAGAACCCGCAGCCGCGCCTGCTCAGGCAGGCCGTGGCGCTGCTGCAGGCAGGCCAGGTGCTGGCGGTGCCCACCGATTCCAGCTACGCCCTGGTCTGCCAGCTCGACGACAAGGCCGCGGCCGACCAGTTGCGCACCATCCGCGGGCTGGACGAAAAGCAGCTGCTGTCGCTGATCTGCCGCGACCTGAGCGAGCTGGCCAGCTACGCCCGGGTCGACAACGCGCAGTACCGGCTGCTCAAGCTCGGCACGCCGGGCCCGTTCACCTTCATCCTCGAAGCCAGCAAGGAAGTGCCGCGCCGAGTCAGCCATCCGCAGCGCAAGACCATCGGCCTGCGCGTGCCCGACCACCGCGCGCTGCTGGAACTGATCGAACTGCACGGCGCGCCGCTGCTGGCGACCACGCTGATCCTGCCGGACGAAACCGAGCCGCTCAACGACCCGGACGAGATCCGCGACCGGCTGGCCCGCCTGATCGGCGGCGTGATCGAGGCCGGTCCCTGCCCCTCGCAGGGCAGCACGGTGATCGACCTCAGCGGCGACGCGCCCGAGGTGCTGCGCCGCGGCCTGGGCGATCCGGCGCTGCTCGGCCTGGCATGACGGCGGCGCCCCGTGGCGCCGCCACGGTCTGAGACAATCGCCGCCGTGGACATCGCCGACATCATCCAGACCATCGCCATCTACGCCATTCCGGTGCTCTTTTCGATCACCGTGCACGAGGCCGCGCATGGCTACGTGGCCCGCCACTACGGCGACAACACCGCCGCCATGCTGGGCCGGGTCACGCTCAATCCGATCAAGCACATCGACCCGATCGGCACCATCCTGATGCCGCTCGGCCTGTACCTGATGACCGCCGGCGCCTTCGTGTTCGGCTACGCCAAGCCGGTGCCGGTCAACTTCGGCCGCCTGCGCCACCCCAAGCGCGACATGGTCTGGGTGGCGCTGGCCGGACCCGGCGTCAACTTCATCCAGGCCCTGCTGTGGGGCGCGCTGCTGATGGTGCTGAGCGGGCTGGGCCTCACCGAGCCGTTCTTCATCGAGATGTGCCGCGCCGGCGTGCTGGTCAACGTGGTGATGGCGGTGTTCAACCTGTTCCCGCTGCCGCCGCTGGACGGCGGCCGCATCCTGGTCGGCCTGCTGCCGCCCGGCCCGGCGATCGCCGTCAGCCGGCTCGAGCCCTGGGGCTTCTTCATCGTCATGGCGCTGCTGGTCGCCGGCATCGTCAGCCAGTGGTGGATGCGGCCCATGATGTCGCTCACCTTCGGGCTGCTCAACATCCTGCTAGCACCGCTGGCCGCCCTCTTCAACTGATCCCATGTCCTCCACCGCCACCCGCCGGGTCCTCACCGGCATCACCACCACCGGCACCCCGCACCTGGGCAACTACGTCGGCTCGATCCGCGCCTCGGTGCGCGCCAGCCGGCAGCCCGGCGTGCAGAGTTTCTACTTCCTGGCCGACTACCACGCGCTGATCAAGTGCGACGAGCCGGCACGCATCCAGCGCTCGACGCTGGAGATCGCCGCCAGCTGGCTGGCCGCCGGACTCGACCCCAAGCAGGTCATCTTCTACCGCCAGTCGGACATTCCCGAGATCCCGGAACTGACCTGGCTGCTGACCTGCGTCACCGGCAAGGGACTGCTGAACCGGGCCCACGCCTACAAGGCCATGCTGGACAAGAACGCCGCGTCGGGCCAGGAACCGGACAACGAGGTCACCGCCGGCCTGTTCATGTACCCGGTGCTGATGGGCGCCGACATCCTGATGTTCAAGGCGCACCAGGTGCCGGTCGGGCGCGACCAGGTGCAGCACATCGAGATGGCGCGCGACATGGCGGCCAGCTTCAATCACCTGTACGGCGCAGGGCAGGAGTTGCTGGTGCTGCCGGAGGCGCTGATCGACGACAACGTGGCGCTGCTGCCCGGCCTGGACGGCCGCAAGATGAGCAAGAGCTACGACAACACCATCGCCCTGTTCGGCCCGCGCGAGCAGCTGCGCAAGCAGATCATGGCCATCGTGACCGACTCGCGCGCGCCCGGCGAGCCCAAGGACACCGAGGGTTCGGCGCTGTATCAGATCTACCGCGCCTTCGCCAACGACGCCGAAGCCGCCGCGTTCGCGCGGGCCTTTGCCGACGGCATCGCCTGGGGCGACGCCAAGCAGCGCCTGTTCGAGCGCATCGAGCAGGAGATCGGCCCGATGCGGGCGCGCTACGAGCACCTGGTCGCGCACCCTGACGAGGTCGAGGCGGTGCTGCTGGCCGGCGCCGAGAAAGCGCGCCGCATCGCCACGCCCTTCATGCGCGAACTGCGCCACGCGGTCGGCCTGCGCGCCCTGGCAAGCCCGGTGCGCGCGGACGCACCGACGCCGGTGCCGGCCAAGGCGCAGCTGCCGGTGTTCAAGCAGTACCGCGAGGCCGACGGGCGCTTCTATTTCAAGCTGACCGATGCCGGCGGCCAGCTGCTGCTGCAGAGCAAGGGCTTCGAATCGCCGCGCGAGGCCGGTGGCGCCGTCAAGCGCCTGCAGACCGAGGGCGCGAGCGCACTCGGCGCGCTGCGCGACATGCTGGAACTCGGCGCCGACACCACGCCAGCGCTGCAGGACGCACTGGCCCGCCTGGCGGAAGCCAGCGCGGCCTGAGGTTGCACTGCGCGCGGCTCAGGTCGGCGTTCCGGACGGCCATAAACACGATCCGCAGCCACGCCTGCCGGGCATCTACGCCGGCGGGAACTCCAGCCTGACGTCGCCGCACTGCGCCCGGTGGCGCAGCGCGTGATCCATCACCACCAGTGCCAGCAACGCCTCGGCGATCGGCGTGGCGCGGATGCCGACGCAGGGGTCGTGCCGGCCCTTGGTGATGATCTCGACCGGCTCGCCGGCGGTGTTGAGCGAGGCGCGCGGCACCAGGATCGAGCTGGTCGGCTTGATGCCGATCGCCACCTCCAGATCCTGGCCGCTGCTGATGCCGCCCAGCACGCCGCCGTCGCGGTTGCTCTCGAACACCGCGCCAGGCAGCAGCGAGTCGCCGTGCTGGCTGCCGCGGTGCGCCACGCTGGCGAAGCCGTCGCCGATCTCGACGCCCTTGACCGCGTTGATCCCCATCATGGCCTGCGCGATGTCGGCATCCAGCCGGCCGTAGAGCGGCTCGCCCAGGCCGACCGGCATCCGCTGCGCCGTCACGCGCACCCGCGCGCCGCAGGAATCGCCGCTCTTGCGCAGCGCGTTCATGTAGTCCTCGATCGGCGTCACGTCGGCCACCGGAGCGAAGAAGGGGTTGTTCGGCACGTGCTCCCAGCTCTCGAAGCCGATCGCCAGATCGCCGACGTGCGTCATGCAGCCGCGAAAAGTGGTGCCGTAACGCTCGAGCAGCCACTTCTTGGCCACCGCGCCGGCCGCCACCGTAGGCGCGGTCAGGCGCGCCGACGAGCGCCCGCCGCCACGCGGATCGCGGATGCCGAACTTGCGCCAGTAGGTGTAGTCGGCGTGGCCGGGGCGGAAGGTCTGCGCGATCTCGCTGTAGTCCTTGCTGCGCTGATCCTGGTTGCGGATCAGCAGGCAGATCGGCGTGCCGGTGGTCCGGCCCTCGTACACGCCGGACAGGATCTCGACCCGGTCCGGCTCCTGGCGCTGGGTGACGAACTTGCTGGTACCGGGCCGGCGCCGATCCAGGTCGGGCTGGATGTCGGCCTCGTTCAAGGCCATGCCCGGCGGGCAGCCGTCGATCACGCAGCCGATCGCCGGCCCGTGGGATTCGCCGAAATTGGTGACGGCAAACAGCTTGCCGAGGGTGTTGCCGCTCATGCGCCGGATTATCGCAACACGGCTGCGGCGCCTTCGATCCGGTCGCGGATCAGGGCAGGTTCGGCTCGGTGTTCTTCGAGTCCTCTTCCGGCCAGTCGCGGATGTAGGCCTTGAGCATGCGGTTCTCGAAGTCCTGGCTGTCGACCACCGCCTTGGCGACGTCGTAGAAGCTGATCACGCCGATCAGCTGGCGGTTCTCGATCACCGGCATGTAGCGCGCGTGGCGGTTCAGCATCATGCGCCGCACCTCGTCCATCTCGGTGGCGGCGGTGCAGATCAGCGGGCCCGGGTCCATCGAGCGGTAGACCGACATGCCATCGAACTTGCCGCCGTTCTTCACCGCAGCCTGGATCACCTCGCGGAACGTGAGGATGCCGACCACGCGTTCGTGCGAGACGACCACCAGCGAACCGACGTCCTTCTCGGCCATCAGGCTGGCGGCATCGGCCAGGCTGTCCTCGGGGGTGATGGTGTAGAGGGCCTTGCCCTTGAGACGCAAAATGTCGCTGACGATCATGCTGTGGCTCCGCATCCGCCGTGCGGCGAGTTCGGCCCGCAATATAGCCCACAATATGCGCCGCTTCGCTCTGCGGCTGCAGAGCCCGACCCTGCAGGAGAGCCTATGCCCGGCTACGCCGACCCCGGATTCGACACGCTCGCAGTGCATGCGGGCGCCCAGCCCGACCCCGCCACCGGCGCCCGCGCAGTGCCGATCCACTTGTCGACCTCCTTCGTGTTCGACTCCAGCGACCACGCGGTCGCGCTGTTCAACCTGGAGCGCTCGGGCTACGTCTACAGCCGCATCAGCAACCCCACCAATGCGGTGCTCGAGCAGCGCGTGGCGGCGCTGGAGGGCGGCATCGGGGCGATTGCCACGGCCAGCGGCCAGGCGGCGCTGCACCTGGCGATCGCCACGCTGATGGGCGCCGGCGGCCATATCGTCGCCAGCACCGCGCTGTACGGCGGCAGCCAGAATCTGCTGAACTACACGCTGCCGCGCTTCGGCATCGAAACCACCTTCGTGAAGCCGGGCGACCTGGACGGCTGGCGCGCCGCGATCCGCCCCAACACGCGGCTGCTGTTCGGCGAGAGCGTGGGCAACCCGGGGCTGGAAGTGCTCGACATTCCGGCCGTGGCCGACATCGCACACACGGCCGGGGTGCCGCTGCTGGTCGATTCGACCTTCACCACGCCCTACCTGCTCAAGCCCTTCGACCATGGCGCCGACATCGTGTATCACTCGGCCACCAAGTTCCTGTCCGGCCACGGCACGGTGATCGGCGGCGTGCTGGTGGACAGCGGCGCTTTCGACTGGGACCACTCGGGTAGGTTCGCGCAGCTGACCGAGCCCTACGAGGGCTTTCACGGCATGGTGTTCAGCGAGGAAAGCACCGTCGGCGCCTTCCTGCTGCGCGCGCGCCGCGAGGGCCTGCGCGACTTCGGCGCCTGCATGAGCCCGCACAGCGCCTGGCTGATCCTGCAAGGCATCGAGACCCTGCCGTTGCGCATGGAACGCCATATCGCCAGCACCGAGAAAATCGTGCACTTCCTGGCCGAACACCCCTTCGTCGAGCGCGTGGGTCACCCGCTGCTGGAGTCGCATCCCAGCCATGTGCTGGCCAACAAGCTGCTGAAGTACGGTGGCAAGGGTGCCGGCAGCGTGTTCAGCTTCGACCTCAAGGGCTCGCGCGAGCAGGGCAAGAAGTTCATCGAGGCGCTGAAGCTGTTCAGCCACCTGGCCAACGTGGGCGACTGCCGCTCGCTGGTGATCCACCCCGCCAGCACCACGCACTTCCGCATGAGCGACGAGGCGCTGGCAGGTGCCGGCATCGGGCCCGGCACGATCCGCCTGTCGATCGGGTTAGAAGATGCCGATGATCTGATCGACGACCTGAAGCGGGCGCTGAAAAGCGCGGAGAAGACCGCGTGACACCGCGCCCTTATGAAGCGCGCGACGAAGCCGCCGTCATCGCCCTGTGGCAAGCCTGCGGCCTGACACGCCCCTGGAACGACCCACGCAAGGACATCGCGCGCAAGCTGGCGGTGCAGCCCGAGCTGTTCCTGGTGATCGAAGACGATGGCCGGATCGTCGCCAGCGCCATGTTCGGCTACGAGGGCCATCGCGGCTGGGTCAACTACCTGGCGGTGGCGCCCTCTCGCCGCGGCCGCGGGCTGGCGCGGCGCCTGATGGCGGAGGGCGAGGCGCGCCTGACGGCACTGGGCTGCCCCAAGCTCAGCCTGCAAGTGCGCGCGACCAACACCGAGGCGCTGGCCTTCTACCAGCACCTGGGCTACGGGCGCGACGAAGTGGTGTGCTTTGGCAAGCGGCTGATCGCGGACGCTTGAACAAGGAAAACAAGGAACGGGACATGCTCATCCAAGTCAACGGCGCCCCCATCTACGCCTACACCGGCGGCAAGACTTTCGACGCGGCCAAGCCCACCGCCGTGTTCGTCCACGGCGTGCTGAACGACCACAGCGTGTGGATCCTGCAGACACGCTACCTGGCCAACCATGGCTGGAACGTGCTGGCCATCGACCTGCCCGGCCACGGCCGCAGCGGCGGCAAGGCGCCGGAATCGGTCGAGGAAGCCGCTGGCTTCGTGATCAGTCTGCTCGCCAGCGCCGGCATCCCGCGGGCAGCCCTGGTAGGCCACAGCTTCGGTTCGCTGATCGCGCTGGAAGCCGCCGCGCGCGCACCGGCGCAGGTCAGCCACCTGGCGCTGGTCGGCACGGCGTTTCCGATGAAGGTGTCGCCGGCGCTGCTGGAAGCCTCGGTCAAGGCGCCCGAGCAGGCCATCCACATGGTCAACGTGTTCTCGCACTCGACGCTCAGCCCGCCGCCATCGACCCTCGGCGCCGGTACCTGGCTGTATGGCGGCTCGCGCGCGCTGATGCGCCGCGTGCTGGCCAGCAACCGCGAGACCAACGTGTTCTTCACCGGCTTCAAGGCCTGTGACAGCTACGTGGGCGGCGAGCAGGCGATGCAGGCCGTGCACTGCCCGACCCTGTTCCTGGTCGGCCGGCACGACCAGATGACACCGCCCAAGGCCGCCAGGGCGTTGGCGGCGCACGCCCGGCAGGCAAGAACCGTCGAGGTCAACGCGGGCCACGCACTGATGACCGAGGCGCCGGACGAGGTGCTGTTCGCGCTGCGCGACTTCCTGGCCGAGTGACAGCGGATCGGTCGCTTGGTGTTGAGCGACGCGAAGCCCAACCGAACCGAGCCCGCTGCGACCGCGCCTTGCAGGGGTTCACGGCGTTCACCTGCAACCCACTCGGCTCAGCCCGGCAGCTTGCTCTCTTTCTGTGAGCTTTCCGGCAGGGTCGGCAGGATGTCGGCCACCACCAGATCGACAAAGATGTCGTCGCCGCAGTCGCTGCCGGGCAGCGCGCGATCCGGCCGGAGCAGCAGCTTCTCGACCAGCGGGCGCAGCGGCTGGCGCGCCGGGTCGAACAGCAGCACATGGCGCGGCTCCTCGTTCTCGGTGTCGGTGCCCAGCTGGCCGACCCAGTCCAGCTCCTGCAGTGCGCCGATCACCGGCGACAGCTGCAAGGTGTCGACCTTGAGCCAGTTGGCCAGTTGCGGCAGCGTCAGCCCGCGGGTGCTTGTGTCGCGCACGCGGGCCAGCGCCTGCAGCACCTCGGTGGCCAGCTGGTATTCCCAGCCCGGCCCGCCGCCGCGCCGCGCCACACCCGACAGCAGGCTCGGCAGATAGGCCGCAATGACAGCGCCGAACAGCACGATCAGCCACGACAAGTAGATCCACAGCAGCAGGATCGGCAGCGTGGCGAAGGCGCCGTAGATCAGCGAATAGGTCGGGATGCGCGCCACGTACCAGCCCAGGATCTGCTTGGCCAGCGCCAGGAACACGGCCACGAACAGGCCGCCGGCCAGCGCGTGCCGCCACTTCACCGGTGTGTTGGGCACGAAGCGGTACAGCAGCGTCAGGCCCAGCGCCATCAGCGTGAACTGCACCACGTCCAGCGCCAGGTTGACGCCGTCGCCGATGTCCGGCAGCCAGCCGCGCGAGGCCGTCAGCACGTACGAGCTGATGGCCAGGCTGGCGCCCATCACCAGCGGGCCCAGCGTCAGCGCGGCCCAGTAGATCAGGATGCGCTGGCCCAGCGGGCGCTTGGTGCTGACGCGCCAGATCTCGTTCAGCGTCTGGTCGATGGTCAGCACCAGCGACAGCGCGGTGATGAACAGCACCAGCAGCCCGACGGCCCCCAGTTCATTGGCCTTGGTGGCGAACTGGGTCAGGTTGTCGAGCACGTTGTGGGCGATGCTGCTGGGGATCAGGCTGTCGATCAGCCACTGCTGCAGCGCCTCCTGCAACTGCGCGAACTTCGGGAAGGCGGTGAAGATGGCCAGCACCACGGCGAAGAACGGCACCAGCGCCAGCGTGGTGGTGAAGGTCAGCGAGCTGGCCGACAGACCGAGCCGGTCCTGCTGGAAGCGCTCCCACAGCGTCGCTGCCGTCGGCAGCACGGGAAAGTCGGTCACGTCATCGACGAAGGTCTTGATTCGCGACGCCAGTCGGTCGGGATTCATGCTCGTTATGATGCCACCGGCCATGAATTCCCCCGCCGTTGCCATCCGACCCGCACCGCCACGCGCCGTGCAGGCCACGCGCATCGTCGCGGTGCTCAGCCTGCTGGCGCTGATCGCGCTCGGCCTGGCCTGGGAGTTGTGGCTGGCACCGCTGCGTCCCGGCGGCTCGTGGCTGGCGCTGAAGGTGCTGCCACTGCTGCTGCCGCTGCCCGGCCTGCTGGCGAACCGGATGTACACCTACCGCTGGGCCTCGCTGTTCGTGTGGCTGTACTTCGTCGAGGGTGTGGTGCGCGCCAGCGGCGACAAGCCGCCCGGCGACCTGCTGGCGCTGCTCCAGATCGCGCTGTGCCTGATCTTCTTCTCGGCCTGCGCGCTGCACGTGCGGCTGCGCCAGCGCCATGCGCGTTCGATGGCGAAATGACCGCGCTGCGCTGACATGGGCACGCACGACGCCTTTCTTGACGGGCTGCGCCTGGCCGTGGGTGCGCGCCACGTGTTGACCGACGGCGAGCTCGGCGCCTACGAGCAGGACTGGCGCCGCCGCGCTCGAGGCCGCGCGCTGGCGGTGGTGTTGCCGGGCAGCACCGACGAGGTGGCGGCCGTGGTACGCGCCTGTGCGCGGCAGGGCGTGGCCATCGTGCCGCAGGGCGGCAACACCGGGCTGTCGGTCGGCTCGGTGCCCGACGCCAGCGGCACCCAGCTGCTGCTGAGCCTGAAACGGCTCCATGCCGTGCGCGCCATCGACACTGCCAACCTCACGATCACGGTGGAAGCCGGCTGCGTCCTGCAAGACCTGCAGGCTGCCGCCGAGGACGCCGGCCTGCTGTTTCCCCTGAGCCTGGCGGCCGAAGGCAGCTGCAGCATCGGCGGCAACCTGGCGACGAATGCCGGCGGCACCCAGGTGGTGCGCTACGGCAACGCGCGCGAGCTGTGCCTGGGGCTGGAGGTGGTGACGGCTCGCGGCGAGGTCTGGGACGGCCTCTCCGGCCTGCGCAAGGACAACACCGGCTACGACCTGCGCGACCTGTTCATCGGCAGCGAGGGCACGCTGGGCATCATCACCGCCGCTACCCTGAAGCTGTATCCGCAGCCGGCGGCGCGGCTGACCGCCTGGGCCGCCGTGCCGTCGATGCAGGCCGCCGTCGACCTGCTGGGTCTGGCGCATCGGCATCTTGGGGCGGGGCTGACCGGCTTCGAGGTGATGAACCGGTTCTCGCTCAGCCTGGTCGACAAGCATTACCCGCAGCTGCGCGTGCCCTTGTTCCGCGATTCACCCTGGTGCGTGCTGCTGGAGAACTCGGACCACGAGAGCGAGGACCATGCACGCGCCCTGTTCGAGCAATTGCTGGAATCTGCGCTTGAGTCGGCTTGCGTCACCGACGCCGTGGTCGCCGAAAGTCTGGCCCAGGCCAAGGCGCTGTGGCACATCCGCGAGAGCATTCCGCTGGCGCAGGCCGAGGAAGGCCTGAACATCAAGCACGACATCAGCGTGCCGATCTCGCGCATCCCCGCCTTCGTGACCGAGACCGATGTGCTGCTGGCGCGCGAGATACCCGGCGTGCGCCTGGTCGACTTCGGCCACCTGGGCGACGGCAACCTGCACTACAACGTGCAGGCACCCGAGGGCACCGACGCCGCAGCCTTCCTGCGCGAGCAGGAAGAACGCATCAACACGCTGGTGTTCGATTCGGTGGCGCGGCACCAGGGTTCGATCAGCGCCGAGCACGGCATCGGCAGCCTGAAAGCAGCCACGCTGCCACGCTACAAGTCGCCGGTGGCGCTGGGCCTGATGCGCGCCATCAAGCAGGCACTGGATCCGCAGGGCATCATGAATCCGGGCCGCGTACTGGCCCCGGGCCCGGCGTCAGACGGCGTTTAGGGCTGGGCCTCGGCCGGCTTGCCGCTGGTCGTGGCTGAGGCCTGGACTGGTGGCTGCCCGCCCACCGGCTTCGGCAGCGGCGCTTCGGCACCGACGAACTCGCCAAAGCCCGAGCCCGGCCAGGCCAGATCGGCCAGCGTGACGCGGTCGAGCTCGGCGAAATAGGCCTTCAGCGCGGTGTTCAGCGTGTGCTGCAGACGGCAGCCCGGCACCAGGCGGCAGCGGTTGGTCTCGGGGTCGAAGCACTCGACCAGGCGTAGGTCGGTCTCTGCCATGCGCACGATGTCGCCCAGCCGCACCTTGGTCGGATCGGCGCCCAGCCGCACTCCGCCACCACGGCCACGGGTGGTTTCCAGCAGGCCCTTGCGCCCCAGATCCTGGACGATCTTCATCAGATGGTTCTTCGAGATGCCGTACAACTCGGCCAACTCTCCGATCGTCGTCAGTTCATCCGGATGCGCAGCGCAGTGCATCAGCACGCGACAGGCGTAGTCGGTGTATTCGGATAGACGCATGGGAACCTAAAGATGCATTCATTGTATTGCTTTTAGCATCTCATGTGGATATGATGTATATCAAATACTTGTTTGCAGTTTCTGTTCCACTTATGAGTACATCACCGCTGCCGGCGCCAGCCCGCGTGCGTTCAACTGCCGCAAACCCCTCTGGCGCCGACGCGGCCTGGGGCTGGCCTGTCCTGCGTCTGGGCTTTCGGCCCTTCTATCTGGGCGCCGCTATCTTCGCGCTGCTGGCGATCCCATTCTGGCTGCTGCTGTGGTCGGGCAAGTCCGGCCAAACTCTCAGCTTGCCGCCACTGCTGTGGCACGCGCACGAGATCTTGTTCGGCTTCGCCATCGCGGTGATCGTCGGCTTCCTGCTCACCGCCGGCAAGGCCTGGACCGGGCTGCAGACACCGCGTGGCCCATTCCTGGGCGCGCTGATACTACTTTGGCTGGCAGCACGCATCTCCGCGCTGGGAGCGCCCTATGCGGTCTATGCGGTGCTCGACGTGGCGCTGCTGCCGGTGGTCGCCGGGGTGTTCCTGAGCGTACTGCTGCGCGCCAAGAACCGGCGCAACCTGCCGCTGGCCGGCATCCTGATGACGCTGGCGCTGGTGAACCTGGCGTTCCACCTCAACGTGCTGGAAGTGATCGAGTGGCCCGCGCTGCACGCGCTGTACGCCGCGCTGGCGCTGATCGTGATGATCGAGTGCGTAATCGGCGGCCGCGTGATCCCGTTCTTCACCACCAACGCCACGCCCGGCCTGAAGATCGCCGCTTGGCCCAGGTTCGAGTACCTGGTGCTGGCAGTGACCGGCCTCGCCCTGCTGAGTTGGGTGGCGCAGGCGCAAGGCGCCTGGTCGGTTGCCGTGCTGGCGCTGGCCGCGATGCTGCACTTCTGGCGCCAGCTGCGCTGGGCGCCGTGGAAGACCTTGACCCGCCCGATCCTGTGGATCCTGCACGCCGCCTACATCTGGATCCCGATCGGGCTGGCGCTGCTGGCGCTGGCGCAGGCCGGGCTGGTGGCACCCAGCGCCGGCATCCACGCACTCGGCGTGGGCGCCACCGGCGGCCTGATCATCGGCATGATCACCCGCACCGCGCGCGGCCACACCGGCCGGCCGCTGAAGGTCGGCCGCATCGAGGTCGCGGCCTACGCGCTGATGCTGGTCGCCGCCCTGGTGCGGGTGCTGTACCCGCTGGTCACGCCCGGCGCCGCCGTGGGCGCGCTGACGCTGGCTGCCAGCGCCTGGAGCCTGGCCTTCGCCCTGTACCTGTTCCAGTACGGCCCCTGGCTGCTGCGCACGCGCGCCGACGGCAAGGACGGCTGAGCCTTCTTCCGCGCCTTTTCCCTCCCTCACCCGAGCCAGGCATGGTGCCCGGCCGGGATCATCTTTCCAAGAAAGGACCTTGCGATGATGCCTACTTCCTCCGCTTGCCGCATCGACGTGCGCACGATCGAGCCCGCGCAGCGCCACGCGACCATCTTCAGTCGCTTTGACGAGCTCGCGCCCGAGCAGTGGATGGAACTGGTCAACGACCACGATCCGGCGCCGCTACACCAGCAGTTCGAAGCCCAGCGCCCGGGCATCTTCGAATGGGCCTACCTGGAGCGCGGGCCGCAGCGCTGGCGCGTGCAGATCCGCCGCGTGGCCGCCCTGGCAGCCGTGGCCGAAGACAACGATTCCTGCTGCTCCGGCGGCGCCTGCTGCTGAACGGCACGGCGCGGCGCCGCAACCGCGCGGCGCCCTGATCACGGGCCCGGCGCCGCTGCGCGCGCCCGGCGCCCCCGGTGCCAGCCATCGCCGCTGGCCATCCCAGTTCCCCTATCAAGCGTTCCCCCATGAACACAGTTGCCATATTGCTGTCGGCCTTCGTGCTGTCATTCGTTGCCCTGATGGTCTTCATCTGGTCGCAGCGCAAGGGCTTGTTCGACCGCAGCAGCAAGGGCGCGGAAGTCATCTTCGCGCCCGGCGAGATCGGACGCATCGAAGAGCCGGCCGGTGATCCGTCCGCACAGGCGCGCCTGCAGGGCGCGATGGACGCCGCGCGCCATCAGGCGGCCGGTGTCGCCGACGCCGACGAACTGGCGGCGCGCGCCGAGGCCGACGCCTCGACCGCACCGCTGGTGTTCTTCATGTTCTGCTGCGCCATGGTGTGGCTGGTGGTGGCCTCGGCGGCAGGGTTGACCTCGTCGATCAAGCTGCACGAGCCCGACTGGCTGACCCAGCAGGCCTGGCTCACCTTCGGCCGCATCCGCACCGTGCACTTGAACGGCGTGGCCTACGGCTGGGCGCCGATGGCGGGCCTGGGCATCGCCATGTTCATCATCCCGCGCCTGCTGAAGACGCCGCTGATCGGCGCGCGCTTCGCCTTCGTCGGCGCGGCGCTGTGGAACGCGGCGCTGATCGCCGGCCTCGGCAGCGTCTCGGCCGGCATCAGCGATGGACTCGAATGGCTGGAAATCCCGTGGCAGATCGGCCTGCTGTTCGGCATCAGCGGCGCGCTGATGGCGCTGCCGCTGATCTTCACCCTGGTCAACCGGCGCGTCGACCACCTGTACGTGTCGGTCTGGTACATGGCCTGCGGGCTGTTCTGGCTGCCGGTGCTCTACATCGTGGCCAAGATCCCCGGCCTGCACGGCGGCGTGCAGCAGGCGGCGATGAACTGGTGGTTCGGCCACAACGTGCTGGGCCTGTTCTACACCCCGCTGGCGCTGGCCTCGATCTACTACTTCCTGCCCAAGATCATCGGCCGGCCGATCCAGTCCTACAACCTGTCGCTGCTCGGCTTCTGGGGCCTGGCCTTCTTCTACGGCCAGGTCGGCGGCCACCACCTGGTCGGCGGCCCGGTGCCGGAATGGATGATCACGCTGTCGATCGTGCAGAGCATGATGATGATCATCCCGGTGGCCGCCTTCACGGTGAACCAGTACCAGACACTGCAGGGCCGGCTGTCGGCGCTGCGCCACTCGCCCACGCTGCGCTTCATCGGCATCGGCGGCCTGATGTACACGGCCAGTTCAGTGCAGGGTTCGTTCGAGGCGCTGCGCAGCATGAACGCGGTGACGCACTTCACCCACTACACCGTGGCGCACGCGCACCTGGGCATGTACGGCTTCGTCACCCTGGTGTTCTTCGGCGCCATGTACTTCGTGATGCCGCGCATCACGGCGCGCGAATGGCCGTATCCGTCCTGGATCTCGCTGCACTTCTGGCTGGTGGCGATCGGCTTCGGCATCTACTTCGTGATGCTAACCATCGGCGGCTGGCTACAGGGCCTGGCGATGCTGGACGAGGCGCGCAACTTCATGGAATCGGTCACCGTCACCCTGCCCTATCTCCAGGCCCGCAGCATCGGCGGCACGCTGATGGTGGCCGGGCACCTGCTGTTCGCGCTGCACTTCGCCGCACTGACGCTGGGCTGGGGCCCCAACCGCGACCGGCCGGCACTGTTCAAGACCCTGTTCCGGCTTGAAACCGCGGGCAGTCCCATGAAAGCGAGGCAAGCCTGATGCAAAGCGAAGTCAAACTCATCGGCGGAGCCATGGTCATGCTGGCGCTGTCGACCAGCGCCCTGGTGGTGCTGCCCATGCTGCAGGTGCGCGATGTCGAGCCGCTGCCGGGACTCAAGCCCTACACCAGCACCGAGTGGCGCGGCCGCGAGGTCTACATCGCCAACGGCTGCATCTACTGCCACACGCAGCAACCGCGCGCCAAGTCCTTCGCGCCCGACTTCAGCCGCGGCTGGGGCCGCGCCACCGTGGCCGGCGACTACGCCTACGACACCCCGCACCTGCTCGGCACCATGCGCACGGGGCCGGACCTGATGAACATCGGCGTGCGCCAGCCCAGCGAGCAATGGCAGCTGGGTCACCTGTACCAGCCGCGCGCCTACGTGCCCGACAGCATCATGCCGAGCTACCCCTACCTGTTCGAGATCAAGCCCAAGGCCGATGACGGCGAGATCGTCGTCAACCTGCCGCCCACCGCTGCACCGGCGAACGGCCAGGTGGTGGTGGCACGGCCCGAGGCGGTCGACCTGGTGCGCTATCTGCAGTCACTCGACCGCAGCTATCCGGCCCTGCCGGCCGCCGAGGCGGAGGTCGCCAAGCCATGAACCAGGTCCGCGACCCCAACGTGCAGGAAGCACGCGAGAACCCCGAGCCGCAGGAAAGCTACAACCCGATGCCCTGGGTGGTGATCGTGCTGACCACCATCCTGATGGCCTTCGGCATCGTCTACATCCTGCGCTCCGACCTCACCATCGCACCCGAGCTGGGCGACGGCCGCGAGCTGGCCGAACTGCGCGCCGCGCCGCCGGGCGCCGGTGCTGCCGCGGGCGGCGCGGTCGATGCCGCGGCCATCTACGGCGCCCGCTGCGCCGCCTGCCACCAGGCGGGCGGCGCCGGCCTGCCGGGTGTGTTCCCGCCGCTGGCGGGCTCGGAATGGGTGGTCGGCAAGGAGAAGACCCTGATTGCCGCCGTGCTGCACGGCATCGAAGGCTCGCTGACGGTGAAAGGGCAGACCTACACCGGGTCCATGCCGGCCTTCGCAGCCCAGTTGGGCGACGCCGAGATGGCGGCCTTGCTGACGCACCTGCGCAGCCAGTGGGGCAACAGCGCCGAGCCGATCAGCGCCGAGGCGGTCGCCGCCGTGCGCGCCGAGACCGCCTCGCAGACCAAGCCCTACCAGGGCGATGCGGAGCTGAACGCGCTGCAATGAAGCCAGCCCGCCGCCCGCCCGCCACGTCGCCCAACGGCGCGCGCTGGGCGCCGGTGGCCAGCGCGCTGCTGTGCCTGCTGATGGTGGCGGCGCTGGTCGCCGGCCTCGGGCACTGGACCGTCGGCTTCGAGCGCTGGACCTTCGAATCGCGCCGGCTGTGGCAGGTCGAGCAGCAGGTGCTGCAAGCACCCGCGATCGAGCTGATCGGCTCCGACGGCACACCGCTGCCGGCCTGGCGCAGCGACGCCGCGGCGCCGGTCTACCTGGTCGACTTCATCTACACGCGCTGCCCCGGCGTGTGCCAGTCCCTCGGCAGCCACTACCAGCAGATGCAGCGCGAGCTGCAAGAACGCCCCGAACCGGCCGCCGGCATCCGGCTGCTGTCGGTGTCGATCGATCGCGCCTATGACCAACCGGCCGCGCTGACGCGCTACGCCCGCCGGCACCAGGCCGATGCGCGCTGGTGGCAGCTGGCGGTACCGGCCAGCGACGAGGCCGCCAACGCGCTGCAGCGCGCACTTGGCGTGGTCGTGGTGCCGGATGGGCGCGGCGGCTTCAACCACAACGGCGCCGTCCATCTGATCGACGCGCAGGGCCGGCTGCGCGGCCTGTTCGACTACGCACGCTGGCCGCGCGCACTCGACGCCGCCCGCGCCCTCGCGGCAGAGGCGCACCCATGACCGCGTTGGCGATGCGTGGCTGCGCCCGTGCGGTGCCGCGGCAACGGCTGATGCACCTCATGCGCATCGTGCTGGCGGGCCTGCCCTTGCTGCTGCTGTGGCCGGCGGCGCGCCACCTGATCGAGGCGCGCATGAGCTGGCACATGCTGGCCGAGTTCCCGCTGCTGCTCGCCGCCGGCTGGGCGGCGCAGCGCTTGGCCAGCGACAGCCGCTGGTGGCAGCGCACCGGCACGTGGGCGCGCCAGCTCGACTGGCACGGCTGGAGCACGGCCACCTACTGCGCGCTGGTGTCAATCGTCTGGATGGTTCCGTCGGCGCTCGACATGGCCTTGATCGACGGCCGCATCGCGCTGCTGAAGGTGCTCAGCCTGTGGCTGGCCGGCTGGCTGCTGGCCGGCGGCGTGGCACGCATGCCGGCCGAGGTGCTGATGTTCCTGGCCGGCAACCTGAGCTGGATGATGGCCACCGCCGGCCTGCTGTATGTCGAGGCGCCGATGCAGCTGTGCGTCAACTACGGGCAGGACGACCAGGTGCACACCGGTTACGGCCTGGTAGCCTGGGCGCTGGTCATCGGCGCCATCGCGATCCGGCAGCTGCTGCGCTGGAGCAGGTCGGCCGACCAACCCGAACCCGCGGATGGCGCAGCCAAACGGCCGCGCATCCACTGAACAGGCGCCGAGCGGCGCCTTTCTCGTTATCGACCTTGGCCGCCGCGTGCCACGTAGGGCCGCGCCGGCTTGGCAGCACGCGGCGCTGCCGCGGCGTGACGCGGCTGGCCCGGCTGCGGCCTGGGCTTGCGGCCGCCATCCATCACGCGGGGGCTGTGGGCCGCACGCACCGGCTTGGGACCGCTTCTGCTGGCATGGCCCTCGCCGCGCGCACCAGGTCGGCCGCCATTGGGTCGGCCGCCGCCCGGGCGCGCCTTGCCGCCGCGCGCCGGCGTGCGGGGTGCGCTGATCGGCGGAAACGGCCGGGTCGGCTCGAGCCCCGACACCGTGAGCGGACGGAACTGCTGGCGCGTCCAGGCCTCGATGTCGGCCAGCCGGCGGCGATCGCGGAACTCGGCCAGCGTCACCGCCAGACCATCGCGCCCGGCGCGGCCGGTGCGGCCGATGCGGTGGGTGTAGTCCTCGGCCTTCATCGGCAGGCCGAAGTTGATCACGTGGGTGATGCTGGGCACGTCGATGCCGCGTGCGGCGACGTCGGTGGCGACCAGGATCTGCACGCGTCCGCTGCGCAGCGCGCCCAGGCGCCGGTTGCGCACCGTCTGGCTGAGCGCGCCGTGCAGCGACACGGCGGCAAAGCCGGCCTGCTGCAGATCATCGGCCAGCTGCTCGCATTCGATCTGCGTGCAGGCGAACACGATCGCCTGGTCGATCGACGGATCGCGCAGCCAGTAGTCGAGCAGGCGGCGCCTGTGCTCCGGGCTGTCGGCCCAGTACAGCTCCTGGCGGATGTTGGCGTGCTGCTGCTGCGGGCTGTCGACCTGCACCTTGCGCACCCTGGCGCCGCCCTCGTGCATCACGCGCAGCGCCAGCTGCTGCACGCGCGGCTCGAAGGTGGCCGAGAACATCATGGTCTGCTGGCGCTGCGCCGTCAGCTGGTGCACCTCGGCCAGTTCGTCGGCAAAGCCCAGATCGAGCATGCGGTCGGCCTCGTCCATGACCAGGAAGCGCACCTGATCCAGCTTGATCTGACCACCGCGGGCCAGATCCAGCAGCCGGCCCGGCGTGGCGACGACCAGGTTGGCGTTCTGCAGCTTGGCGATTTGCAGCTGGTACGGCATGCCGCCCACCACGCTGGCGATGCGCAGGCCGCGGCAATGCCGGACCAGCTCGATCGCATCCTGCGCCACCTGCTGCGCCAGTTCGCGCGTCGGGCACAGCACCAGCGCGCCGGGCACGGCGGGCTTGTAGTGGCGTGCGCTGGTCGGGTTCTTGCGGCGCGGCCGCTTGGGCGCCGGCTCGCCCCGGGCCAGCGCTTCGGCCACCTGGGCATCCCAGGCCGCCTTCTCGCGCGCCGCAGTCTCGGCCTGCAGGCCGAGCAGGGTGTGCAGCACCGGCAGCAGGAAGGCCGCCGTCTTGCCGCTGCCGGTCTGGCTGCTGACCATCAGGTCGTTGAAGCCCTCGCCACCGCCGAGCGCGAGCGGGATGGTGCGCTGCTGCACCGCCGTCGGCTCGGTGAAGCCGAGGTCGGCGACGGCAGCCAGCAGTTCGGGCGCCAGACCCAGCGCTGCGAAAGGGTTGGCAAGGCTTGTTTCCGGCGCCTGCGGCTCAGGCGCCAGGAAGCATTCGTCCTCGTAGGAGGCCATGGCTGAATCTCTCTTTCTCGCACGCCGCATGGCGGCCGTCAGCGGCCGCGCAACCCGCGCGTGTCGTCATGTGATGGGGCACCGAAATGCCGGGGTTTCCTCAGAAATCGACACCCACCATCTGACAACGCAGGGCTGAAGGCTCGAAGGCCTTCGGCACCGGACAGCGAGCACCTTGGCCCCGGCACAGGCCGGGATCACAGTGGCTGGATTGAAGGCCGCCCGGAAAACTGGACTCGAGGCGACCGTATGTGAGAGGGAAGATGCGCTACGTATTCTGCGTGCCGAACCCGTCGAGGACATCGATCACGCAAGCCTTCGATTCTCGCATTGATTCGCTGCGCGCGCAATCGGATCAATGTCGCGCGCAGCTTCGGGCCGCCGATGCGATGCTGCTCAAGCTGCATCAAGCAGTCGACGCCGCCACGCTTCGAACCGACCATCCCGCCAGGGCAACGCGAGCCGGCGCACGACCGGGCACGGCACCGAGCGCCACCCCTTCACACGCAACTGTCACCCATGCGACAGCGACCCTGACCCCCATGGGTGTCGGATCCCGTCGCGCTCGGCTATCGTCGTCCTGCGCCGATGCCTCGCACCGGTGCAAGCATCGCGCGCCGGAGCCGGCAGCAGCGCGGGATGCCGAATCAAGACAACGAGCTGCGGGCGCAGGAGACACCACCATGAAACCATCCATGCACCACATGGCGGCGCTCGTTGCCGCCATGTTGCTGGCCGCGTGCGGCGGCTCCGACAACTCGCCAGGCGAGACCGCGCAGCGCATCAAACCGGCCCATCCGGCCATGACGGTGGCCCTGAGCGTGTTGTCGAGCGCACCGCAATGGGTCTCGGGCGGGGACGCCCGCATCCACGTGCGCGCCGCGCCCGGGCAGCGCGACAAGCTCGAGCTGTGGCTCAATGGCACCCGCATCGAGGTGCCGCTGAAAGAAGTCGACAGCGGTCTCGAAGGCGTGATCAGCGGACTGCTGCCCGGCGACAACCGACTTGAGGTGAAGCACCGCACGGCCAACGTGCGCGACGCCATCACGCTGACCAACTGGCCGATCACCGGGCCGATGTTCACCGGCCCCCAGCAGACGCCCTTCGTCTGCACCACGATCCAGGGCGCGGTTGGCCAGCAGCCCAAGGTCGACAGCGCCACGGCGCCGGGCTACCGGGTCACTGACGCCAATGGCCAGCTGGTCGGCTACAGCCGCGACTGCTCGATCGACACCTTCGTCGGCTACTGGTACCGCAGGAACACCGGCGGCAGCCTGGTGCCGCTGCCGGCCGATGGCCAGCGCCCGGCGGACATGGGCACGACCACCCTGGCCGATGGCAGCACGGTCGACTTCGTGGTGCGGCGCGAGATCGGCTCCATCAACCGCTTTCTCTACAGCATCGCGATGCTGGCGCCGCTGCCATCCGGCGACAGCGCGGCGCAGGACGACACCAGCCGCTGGAACGGCAAGCTGCTGTACTGGTTCCAGGGCGGCGTGGCGATCGGCCACAGCCAGGGCACGGTGCACGGCGGCTCGATGAACCCCGACGTGCTGGGCCAGGGCTGGGCCATCGTGCACAGCAGCGGCAACAACACCGGCACGCACTACAACCTGAATCTCAGCGGCGAGACCGCGATGATGACCAAGGAGCGCTTCATCGAGCGCTACGGCGTGCCGCTGCACACCGTCGGGCTCGGTGGCTCGGGCGGTGCGATCCAGCAGTACCACATCGCGCGCAACTACCCCGGCGTGCTCGACGGCCTGCTGCCGGTACAGAGCTACCCCGACATGGTCACGCAGACCATCCATGTGGGCGACTGCGAACTGCTCGAGTACTACATGGACGCCACCGACCGCACCAACCCCAAGTGGCAGGTGACCAAGAACCGCAGCTGGCTGGTCGGCATGAATGCCGAGCAGGATGACGTCGGCAACAACGCCAAGGTTAACGACCCGCTGGCACCGCTGAAGATCGCCCTTGGCTACGGCACGGCCAAGGGCTCGACCGAGTGCATCCCGGGCTGGCGTGGGCTGTCGCCGCTGGCCATGAATCCACACTACGGCCAAGCTGCGAACCAGCAGTTCTGGGAGCCGCAGAGCGACATCGCGGCGATCCGCTGGACCCACTACGACGACCTGCGCAACATCTATGGCGTCGATGCCGCCGGCGCCGCGCGCCCGACCTGGGACAACGTCGGCGTGCAGTACGGCCTGAAGTCGCTGCGGGAAGGCAAGATCACGCCGCAGGAGTTCCTGCACCTGAACTGGCACGTCGGCGGCTGGAAGCATCCGAGCGAGATGGTGCAGGAGACCTTCCCCTTCTTCGGCACCAGCGAAGCCGAGATCCAGAAGGCGCTGAGCATCCCCGGCTACTTCGACCCCTGGAGCCGCAAGAACATGCGCCTCGCGCCGCCGGCCGACACGCCGGCGCCGCGCACCGTGGGCGATCCGCAGGCCATGCGCGCCGCCTATGCCAGCGGCCACGTGTTCGACGGCCGCCTCGACGTGCCGGCGATCGACCACCGCCAGTACATGGAGCGCGAGTTGGACATGCACAACGCGCACCAGAGCTTCGCGGTACGCCAGCGCACGCTGGACAGCATGGGCCACAGTGACCACCTGGTGGTCTGGTTCACCGACACCGTGCCGGGCACGCCCAAGGCCAGCCAGAGCCTGGAGGCGCTCGCGGTGATGGACCAGTGGCTCGCCAACCTGCGCGCCAACCCGAAGGCCGGTATCGCCGGCAACAAGCCGCCGATGGCCACCGACGCCTGCTTCGACCGCGACGGCAAGCTGATGCAGGCCGGCGCCGGCGTGTGGGACGGCATCCTCGACAGTCGTCCCGCCGGCGCCTGCACCCAGGCCTTCCCGCTCTACGGCACCTCGCGCACCGTCGCCGGCGCGCCGATCCACGGCGCCATGTACCGCTGCGCGCTCAAGCCGGTGGCGCAGGCGGTGGGCGACGGCACCTACGGCTCGTGGACCCCCAGCGCGGAGCAGATCGCCACGCTGAACCGGATCTTCCCGTCGGGTGTGTGCGACTACGGCCAGTCCGATCAGGCGCGTCCTGGCTGATGCCGATCGCGGTGCAAAGCCGGCGGCCGGCGGTCGACCAGGCCCGCCTACGGCCATCGAACGTATAGCGGCCCGACAAGCTGGGCGGGCAGACAGCGCTGACGGCGTTGTCTGCCCGAATCTAGCCAGGGCACCACCCGGGCGGGCACACCCCGATGAAGCGGACGCCCGACCATCGGTTCGCCCTCTGTGCCGATGCGCGGACCTGTATCCGACGCGCAGCGCCTGACGGGCCGGCTGCTTGCATTCGAGCACCGTGCTGCCAACAGTGGCCACACTGCACCCGACGATTTGAACGACACGGCACCGCGGCGGCTGGGCTATGCTCACCGGGTCGAATTCACGCCCTGAGACAACAACAGCACCGAGAACGCCCATGCCTGAACTCAACGCCACGCACGACCCGAAACTGACCAGCTGGGTCGAGTCCGCCAACGACGGCCGGACCGACTTCCCGATCCAGAACCTGCCGTTCGCCATCTTCCGCCGCCAGGGCAGCCAGGAAGCCTGGCGCGGCGGTGTCGCCATCGGTGACCAGATCGTCGACCTGGCCGGCTCGGTCCAGGCCGGTGCGTTCAGTGGCAACGCGCGGGCAGCGGCACAGGCGGCGACCGAGCCGACACTGAACCGCCTGATGGGCCTGGGGGCCACGGCCTCGTCGGCGCTGCGCCAGGCGCTGTCGCAGGCGTTGCAGACCGGCTCGGCCGCGGAAGCCACGTTGAAAGCCTGCCTGGTGCCGCAGGCCGAGGCCGAATACGCGCTGCCGGCCCGCATTGGCGACTACACCGACTTCTACACCTCGGTGCACCACGCCACCAACATCGGCAAGCTGTTCCGCCCCGACAACCCACTGCTGCCCAACTACAAGTGGGTGCCGATCGGCTACCACGGCCGCTCGTCGTCCATCGGCGTCTCGGGCCAGTCGTTCAAGCGCCCGCGCGGCCAGGTCAAGCCGGCCGATGCCGACCAGCCGCAGGTGCAGGCCAGCCAGCGCATGGACATCGAACTCGAGATGGGCCTGTTCGTCGGCGCTGGCAACGCGCTTGGCGAGCCGATCGCCATCGAACAGGCCGAGTCGCACATCTTCGGCCTGGTCCTGCTCAACGACTGGTCGGCACGCGACATCCAGCCCTGGGAATACCAGCCGCTGGGGCCTTTCTTGGCCAAGAACTTCGCCTCCACCATCTCGCCGTGGATCGTCACCATGGAGGCGCTGGCGCCGTTCCGCGCACCCTTCGCCCACCCCGAGGGCGACCCGCAGCCGCTGCCCTATCTGAGCAGCAGCGCCAACAGCGCGGCGGGTGGCCTCAACATCCAGCTCGAGGCGCTGATCGAAACGCCCAAGATGCGTGCCGCCGGCGGCGGTCCGGCGCGCATCACCCACACCAACTACCGCCACGCCTACTGGACCGCCGCGCAGATGGTCGCCCACCACACCGTGAACGGCTGCAACCTGCAGCCGGGCGACCTGCTCGGCACCGGCACCCTGTCCGGCCCCACGCTGGACCAGGCCTGCGCGCTGATCGAGCTGACCAGCGGCGGCAAGAACCCGATCCAGCTTGCCAATGGCGAGCAGCGCACCTGGCTGCAGGACGGCGACACCGTCATCCTCCGCGGCTGGTGCGAGCGCCCCGGCGCCGCGCGCATCGGCTTCGGTGAATGCGTCGGTACCGTACTTGCGTCGGCCGATTGATGTCGCGCAGGAACTGAAAAGGCGCCGCTGGCACGAACGAACATCGGTCGAAGCAACGGCGCCCAGCCCTGGAAAGCAAAAAGCCCGCTACTGTTTTCGTAGCGGGCTTTTCTTGTGGGGTTTGGTAGGACGTGCAGGATTCGAACCTGCGACCAACGGATTAAAAGTCCGCTGCTCTACCAACTGAGCTAACGTCCCACTACCAGCAGCGCCATGTGGTGCGCTGGGAAGCCAGAAATTATAGCCTGCTTTTTGCCAGCTGATCCAGCACCCGCCCCGCCGCGCACAGACCGAAGGTGGCGGTGACGGCGACCGCCGATCCGTAGCCGTGGCAGCTGAGGCTGCCGTCGACTTCGGCGCCAGTGTCGCAGGCTTCCGGCATCGCGATCTGCTCGCGGCTGAACACCGCCTCGATGCCGATCGGCTGGTTGCCGCTGGGCGCGCCATGGTGGCGGCGCAGGCGGTAGCGCAGTTGGGCAATCAGCGGGTCGTGCGTGACGCTGGCAATGTCGGCAATGTCGACGCGCTCGCCGGCACGCTTGCCACCGGCAGCACCAACCGTGATGAAGCACGTGCCTTGCCGCAGGGCCCAGGCCGCCATCGCCACCTTGGCCGCGACCTGGTCGCAGGCGTCGATGACGGCATCGACCGGCGCCGGCAACAGGCCGGGCCAGTTATCCGCAGCGACGAATTCCTCCAGCGCATGCACCGTGCATGCAGGGTGGATCTGCGCAATGCGCTCGCGCATCGCCTGCACCTTGGCCTGACCCAGCGTGTCGGTCAGCGCATGAACCTGACGGTTGACATTCGATTCGGCCACGTGGTCCAGATCGATCAGCGTGATCGCACCGACGCCGCTGCGCGCCAGCGCTTCGGCTGCCCAGGAACCGACGCCGCCGATGCCGACCACGGCCACGTGCGCCGCATGGATGCGGCGTGCACCTTCGGCGCCATACAGGCGCGTGACGCCACCGAACCGGCGCGCCAGGTCGGTGTCGTCGAGCGCCGACGGCGTCGCGCTCACGCCATGCGCTCCAGGCGCCAGTACTGGTACTTGATGGCCAGCACCGCACCAGCCACGATGCCGCCCACCGCGGTGAAGCTGGTCAGGCTCAGGTTCGACAGACCACTCAGCCCCTGGCCGATGGTGCAGCCCAGCGCAGTCACGCCGCCGACGCCCATCAGGGTGCCACCGATCAGGTGGTTGGCCAGATCCTCGGTGGTCCGGAAGCCTTCCCAGCGGAACTGGCGCGTCGCCAGCGCCATCAGGGCAGCGCCGAGGATCACGCCGCCGACCGACACCACGGCGATGCTCAGGCGCTGGTTGCGGTCGCTGAAGAACATTAGCCAGTCGATCGCGTAGGCCAGGGGTGCGGTGAAGGTCAGCGCCTCCATGCGGCCGGTGCGGGTGGCCAGGTAGGTCGATTCCAGCGTTTCCGGGTGCTCGGCAACATGGCCGAGCGAGCCGCTGACCCACCACATGCCGACGATCACGGCGCCGATGCCGAGCCCCGCCAGCAAGTTGCGCACCGTGCGAAAACCCGGGCCAGCCAGGGCCCAGGCCATCACCGGCAGGCCGACCACGAGCGCCGCCACGCCCAGCACCATGGGCGCCGGCCAATCGCCCGCGGCGGCCACCAGTGCGCCGACGATCGCGGGCTGATCGAATTCCACGAAGACCCGGTCCACGGTCCGATCGCGCAGCACCGCCGTGACGCCACGCAGCGTGACGTAGGAAGCCAGCGCCATGGCCAGGAACACCACCAGGGCCTTCAGGTTGCCGGCGCCCATGCGCACCAGGTTCTTGCTGCCGCAACCCGAGGCCAGCACCATCCCGATACCGAACATGAGGCCGCCGACCACGGACGACAGCCACATCCAGCGCGGTCCGGCGTAGACCGAATCGGCGGCCTCGATCCAGCCGCCGGCCGCCAGCAGGCCGAAGCCGACGATGGCAACGCCGGCTGCCAGCACCCATTGACGCAGGCGCGCGGTGTCGCCCATGGTCACCACGTCGGCGATCGCGCCCATGGTGCAGAACCCAGTGCGCTGGACGATGGCGCCGAACACCACCGACAGCAGAAAGGTCATCAGCAGCACGTTGCGCGTGAGTTGCTGGATGTCGGCGAGATCGGGCATGGCGCTGGATTCTATTGAAGCGCGGGCATTCGCGTGCGCGGCGCCGACACCGCCGCCAGCCCGGAATCACTATTGATCTTGTAGCAGCGCAGACCAGCGGGCGCCGTCAGGGCCGCTCACACCGCCGCTGGCGCGCGCCGGTTGCGGCACGTTCCTGCCCGTGTGACCGGCCGCTAGAATCGATTGTTTCGTCACCCGAGCGCCGCATCGCCCGATGCGCTGCGCGCCGCCTTTGCAGGCACCGCGATCATCCACCATGTCTGACCAGCTCTCGCAACCGGGCCTGCAGTCCCTGTCCAAGTCCTTCGAACCCGCCGCCATCGAGGCCGAATGGGGCCCGGCCTGGGAGCGCGCCGGCCTGGGCCGCGCCGGCTGGCGCGGCACCGGTCAGCCGAAGCTCGAGGCTGCCGCGCAGGACGAGAACTTCGCGATCCAGCTGCCGCCACCCAACGTCACCGGCACGCTGCACATGGGGCACGCGTTCAACCAGACCATCATGGACAGCCTGACGCGCTACCACCGGATGCGCGGCTTCAACACGCTGTGGGTGCCGGGTACCGACCACGCCGGCATCGCCACCCAGATCGTAGTCGAGCGGCAGCTGCAGGAGCAGGGCCAGAGCCGCCACGACCTGGGTCGCAAGAACTTCGTCGCCCGCGTGTGGGATTGGAAGGCCACGTCGGGCGCCACCATCACGCAGCAGATGCGCCGCATGGGCGCCAGCGTGGACTGGAGCCGCGAGTACTTCACCATGGACGACAAGCTGTCCAAGGTGGTCACCGAAACCTTCGTGCGCCTGTACGAGCAGGGTCTGATCTACCGCGGCAAGCGGCTGGTGAACTGGGACCCCGAGCTGAAGACCGCGGTGTCCGACCTCGAGGTGGAAAGCGAGGAGGAAGACGGCTTCCTCTGGCACATCGCCTATCCGCTGACCGATGGCAGCGGCGAGAAGCTGGTCGTCGCCACCACCCGCCCCGAGACCATGCTGGGCGACGTCGCCGTGATGGTGCACCCGGAGGACGAGCGCTACCAGCACCTGGTCGGCAAGTCGGTCACGCTGCCACTGGTGGGACGCGAGATCCCGGTCATCGCCGACGACTACGTGGACAAGGATTTCGGCACCGGCGTGGTGAAAGTGACACCCGCGCACGACGCCAATGACTACGCCGTGGGCCAGCGCCACGGCCTGCCGATGATCGGCGTACTTCATCTCGATGCGACGATCAACGAGAACGCACCCGAGATCTTCCGCGGCCTGAACCGCTTCGCCGCCCGCAAGGCCATCGTGGCCGATCTGGAAGCGCAGGGCCTGCTGGTCGAGACCAAGAAGCACAAGCTGATGGTGCCGCGCTGCGCCCGCACCGGGCAGGTCATCGAGCCGATGCTGACCGACCAGTGGTTCGTGGCGATGAGCAAGCCTGATGACACCGGCAAGTCGATTGCGCAGAAGGCCATCGACGCCGTGGCCAGCGGCCAGGTGCGCTTCGTGCCCGAGAACTGGGTCAACACCTACAACCAGTGGATGAACAACATCCAGGACTGGTGCATCAGCCGCCAGCTGTGGTGGGGGCACCAGATTCCGGCCTGGTACGGCGAAGACGGCACCGTGTTCGTCGCGCGCAGCGAGGACGAGGCGCATGCCAAGGCACAGCAGGCGGGCTACCGCGGCACGCTGACGCGCGACGAGGACGTGCTCGACACCTGGTACTCGTCGGCGCTGGTGCCGTTCTCGACCCTGGGCTGGCCCGGGCAGACGCAAGACCTGTCGCTCTACCTGCCCTCCTCCGTGCTGGTGACCGGCCACGACATCATCTTCTTCTGGGTCGCCCGAATGATCATGATGACCACGCACTTCACCGACCAGGTGCCGTTCAGGGACGTGTACATCCACGGCCTGGTGCTCGACGCGCACGGCAAGAAGATGAGCAAGTCGGAAGGCAACGTGCTCGACCCGGTCGACCTGATCGACGGCATCGCGCTGGAGCCGTTGCTCGACAAGCGCACCACCGGCCTGCGCAAGCCCGAGACGGCACCGAAGGTGCGCGAGAACACGCGCAAGGAATTCCCCGACGGCATCCCGGGCTACGGCGCCGACGCGCTGCGCTTCACCTTCGCCGCGATGGCGACGCTGGGGCGCACCATCAACTTCGACTCCAAACGCTGCGAGGGCTACCGCAATTTCTGCAACAAGCTGTGGAACGCCAGCCGCTTCGTGTTGATGAACTGCGAGGGGCACGATTGCGGTCAACCTGCCCCCACGCTCCCTGCTGCGCATGGTTCGCTGCCCCTCGAGGGGGCTGACCCCGCCTTGGGACGGCCCGGCGGCGGGGTCGAAGCCGACACGGCCCCCGAGCGCAGCGCCGCCGACCGCTGGATCGTCAGCCTGCTGCAGAAGACCGAAAGCCAGGTGGAGAAAGGCTTTGCCGACTACCGCCTCGACGTGGTTGCCAACACGCTCTACGATTTCGTCTGGAACGAGTTCTGCGACTGGTACCTGGAGATCGCCAAGGTGCAGATCCAGGCCGGCACGCCGGCGCAGCAGCGCGCCACGCGGCGCACGCTGGTGCGCGTGCTGGAGGCCATCCTGCGCCTGGCGCACCCGATCATCCCCTTTGTCACCGAGGCGCTGTGGCAAGCCGTGGCACCCGTAGCAGGCAAGACCGGTGCTTCGATCGCCGTCGCGCCCTACCCGCAGGCTGAGCAAGCCAACATCGACGAGGCCGCCGAAGCCGAGATGGCTCACCTCAAGGCGCTGGTCGACGCCTGCCGCACGCTGCGTGGCGAGATGAACGTCTCGCCGGCACAGCGCCTGCCGCTGTACGTCACCGGCGACGCCCAGTTCGTGCGCACCATGGCGCCCGCCCTGCAGGCGCTGGCCAAGCTGAGTGAAGTCAGGTTGTTCGAGACCGAAAGCCAGTGGGCCGAGGCGGCCGGCGCCACGCCGGTGGCCGTGGTGGGCGATGCGCGCCTGGCGCTGTTCATGGAGATCGACGTCGCCGCCGAAAAGGCGCGCCTGGGCAAGGAAGTCAAGCGGCTGGAAGGCGAGATCGCCAAGGCCCAGGGCAAGCTGGGTAACCAGGCCTTCATCGCCAAGGCGCCGCCGGCAGTGATCGAGCAGGAACAGCAACGCTTGGCAGACTTCAGTGGCACGCTGGCCAAGATCCGCGAGCAACTGGCGCGCCTGGGCTGAAGGCCGGCGTTATCCCAAGAGAAAGGCACCACCCCATGTCCGCTCCGCGCCAGGTCAACACCGCCGTCTTCCCCGTCGCCGGCCTCGGCACGCGCTTCCTGCCGGCCACCAAGGCCAGCCCGAAGGAGATGCTGCCGATCGTCGACAAGCCGCTGATCCAGTACGCGGTGGAAGAAGCCTATGCGGCCGGCGTGCGTCACATGGTGTTCGTCACCGGCCGCAGCAAGCGCGCCATCGAGGACCACTTCGACACCGCCTACGAGCTCGAGAACGAGCTGGAAGCGGCCGGCAAGTCCGAGCTGCTCGAGGTGGTGCGCGCCGTCGCGCCCGAGGACATGGACTGCACCTACGTGCGCCAGCACCGCTCGCTCGGCCTCGGCCACGCGGTGCTGTGCGCGGCGCACATCGTCGGCGAGCAGCCGTTCGCGGTGCTGCTGGCCGACGACCTGATGGTCGGCCCGGCCGGCGGCCAGCCGGTGCTGGCGCAGATGGTGCGGGCCTTCGAGGCGCTCGGCCGTTCGGTGCTGGCGGTGCAGCAGGTGCCGCCCGACCAGGTGCGCCGCTACGGCATCGTGGCCGGCTCGGCGGCGGGCGAGCGCCTGATCAGCATCGAGCAGATCGTCGAGAAACCGGCGCCCGAGAACGCGCCCTCGCGCATGGGCGTGGCCGGCCGCTACATCCTGACGCCGCGCATCTTCCACGAGATCCGCAATCAGCCACCAGGCGCCGGCGGCGAGATCCAGCTCACCGACGCCATCGCCCGGCTGATGCAGACCGAGCGCGTCTACGCCTACCAGTACGAAGGTAAGCGCTACGATTGTGGTAGCAAGGAAGGCTTCCTGCAGGCCACCGTGGAACTGGCGCTGCAGCACCCCCAGATGGGCGCGCCGTTCCGTGACTACCTGAAGTCGCTGGCGCTCTGAGCCGCACGTGCGGGGCGGCGCTCAGCGCCGGCGCAGCACGTGGATGAACTCGTCGCCGGCGGTCTGCTGCTCGACCAGTTCGTTGCCGGTCTGCTTGGCGAAGGCCTGGAAGTCGCGTACCGAACCAGGGTCGGTCGACAGCACGCGCAGCAACTCGCCGCTTTGCAACTCGGCCAGGCCCTTCTTGGCCTTGAGGATGGGTAGCGGGCAATTCAGCCCGCGCGCGTCGACTTCCTTGGCAATGTCCATCAGGTGATTGTCGGTCAATCGAGACCGCGCCGCCGCTCGGCGTTCTCTTGCGGCGTGAAGAACACCGGCTCGTGCCCGCGCGTGCGCAGCCAGTCGGCCAGCGCGTAGCCGGTGCCGGCCGGCCAGCACTTGAGATCCGGCAGATCGTACAGCCGCCAGTCGACCAGTTCGGGCGACAGCCGCACCTCGCCCTCGGCCACCACGTGGTAGGCGATGATGACCTGGTTCATGCGCTGGAAGTCGTACACGCCGACCAGATCCACCGAGCAGGCATCGAGGTTGGTCTCCTCCTTCAGCTCGCGCGCGATGCCCTCTTGCGGCGTCTCGTCGGCCTCCATGAAGCCAGTGATGAGGGCGAACATCTTGCCCGGCCAGGCCGCGTTGCGCGCCAGCAGCACCTGGCCCCGGTACTCGACGATGGCGGCCAGCACCGGCACTGGGTTGTTCCAGTGCGTGAAGCCGCAGGCCGGGCAGCGCAGGCGCTCGACCGGGCCGGTGTCTTCGTCGGCGACCAGCATCATCAGCGGCGTGGCGCAATTCGGGCAGTAGTTGAAGTTCGTCACGGCTTGCTCTTCTTGTTGCTGTTCGTATGAATCATGACGGAATGATTTCGCCGCCGAGGCGGCCTCCATGACCAGATGACCGGAACACCTGTCGCAGTCATTTCGTCATCGCGAACCGCAGGCCGCGGTCATTTCGTTATGGCCCCTCAGGCCGGAAACACCCCGGTGGAAAGATAGCGATCGCCCCGGTCGCACACCACGAACACGATGGTGGCGTTCTGCTCGCGCGCCGCCACCTGCTGCGCCACCCATGCGGCGCCGCCGGACGAGATGCCGCCGAAGATGCCCTCCTCGCTCGCCAGCCGTCGCGCCATGTCCTCGGCCTCAAGCTGATCGACCAGGATCTCCTCGTCCACCGCCTTCGGGTCGAAGATCTTGGGCAGGTACTCCTGCGGCCATTTGCGGATGCCTGGAATCCGCGAGCCTTCCGAGGGCTGCGCGCCGATGACGCGGATCTGCGGATTCTTCTCCTTCAGGTAGCGCGACACGCCGGTGATGGTGCCGGTGGTGCCCATGGCGCTGACGAAGTGCGTGATGCGGCCGCCGGTCTGCTCCCACAGCTCGGGCCCGGTGGCTTCGTAGTGACTGCGCGAGTTGTCCTGGTTGGCGAACTGATCCAGCACGAAGCCCTTGCCCTGCGTCACCATCTTGGCGGCCAGGTCGCGTGCGTACTCCATGCCGCCGGAGCGCGGCGTCAGGATCAGTTCGGCGCCGAAGGCCTTCATCGTCTGCGCGCGCTCGACCGACAGATCCTCCGGCATGATCAGCACCATCCGGTAGCCCCGCACCGCGGCCGCCATCGCCAGCGCGATGCCGGTGTTGCCGGAGGTTGCTTCGATCAGCGTGTCGCCGTGCTTGATCTCGCCGCGCTCCTCGGCGTAGCGAATCATCGCCAGGGCCGGCCGGTCCTTCACCGACCCGGCCGGGTTGTTGCCCTCCAGCTTGGCCAGCACCACGGTGCCACGCTCCGCGTTGGATTGCGCACCGATGCGCTGCAGCCGCGCCAGCGGCGTACGCCCGATGGCGTCTTCGATGGTGGGGTAGTTCATGGATTTCACTGTGCCATAATTTCTTGTTCGACTATCGCGTGCCGCCCGGATGGCGAAATCGGTAGACGCAGCAGACTCAAAATCTGCCGGTGGCAACACCATGCCGGTTCGATTCCGGCTCCGGGCACCAAGTGTAAGGCCGCATGCTTCCACAAGCGTGCGGCTTTTCTGTTTTTCCCTCTGTAGCCCTGTGCTTATTGGTGCATGTGAGTCCGCATGAGTATGCATCCATCCGGAGCAACCTGGGGGCACATTTGGGGGCACATTTTTCGAAAGTGGGGGCACATTTTCTCAGCGCCCGCCGGACCATCTTTGTAGATGCAGCGGTCGGTACCCCCTCCCCCGAAGCCTGCGCACGTAAAAAAAGGGGGGACCGGTCGGTTTCCCGGCACGGCCGCCTCGACTTTTGACCGCCCCCCGCCCACTGGATAGCGCCAGGCTATACCACTTCCGGACACGACAAGCCGGTGACTCGCCGGCCTCAAGCCATGCCCGGCTGAGACCAAAAACCAAAACCAAAAAGCGCTTGACCTCGGCTCATGCTTTTTTGACTGCAGACACTGTGGACACTGAAGACAACCTTATAAATCAACGGCTTAGGTGTCCGCAGCGTGTCCACATTTTTCTCCAAACTGCGGACAAATTCTAAGGGTTTACCCTTGTTTTCTTGGAACTACCAGGGCGAGACGCGGCGCGGAAGATGTTCCGGCCCCGCGCCTCACGCGCGCGCAGACGCAACAAAAAAAGCCCGGACTCGTCCGGTCTTTGGAATAGGTGAGGGTGTGCAGCGTCGTGCTCATATCGACGCGGTGAACCCTCTCGCCAGGTGTTCCCGGCCCGGCCATGCCGCCCCAGCGCGATGAATCGCCCCGGATTCCCTAGACACTTTTGAGCCGTTGGGAATGTTGCTGCTCGAACTCTACCGGTGATAGTCCTGCCGCCGACGAGTGACGGCGCTGTGAGTTGTAGAACATTTCGATGTAGTTGAAGACGTCCGCTCGCGCATCGCTGCGGGTCGTATAGATGCGGCGGCGGATGCGCTCGCGCTTGAGCAACTGGAAGAAGCTCTCGGCCACAGCGTTGTCGTGGCAGTTACCACGCCGGCTCATGCTGCTGACCAGGTTGTGGTCGCGCAGGAAGGCCTGCCACTCGTGGCCAGTGAACTGGCAGCCTTGATCGGAGTGAACCAGGACAGGCGCCTGCGGCTGGCGGCGCCATAGTGCCATCAGCAATGCATCGAGGGCCAGGCTCGTGTCAATGCGGCTGCCCATGGACCAGCCCACTACTTGACGCGAGAACAGATCGACCACAACCGCCAGGCACAACCAGCCTTCGTGGGTTC
>NZ_DAOMOQ010000003.1:0-144775 GCF_035444425.1 Ottowia sp.
GACTTGGACAGAAGATGTGAACATTTGTTCCCTAAATTACTGACTTATGAGTAAGGGCCGGCGGCTGCCGACGCCTGAAGCGGTGGCCGAGCTGGGCTTTCGCGCCGTGCAGCGCGGTGACCTGATTGCCGTGCATGGCTGGCTGAATCGGCTGATGGCGCTGGGTACCCGGCTCACGCCCGATCGCCTGCTGCTGCGGATCGCGCGCCGGGTGGCTGGGCCGCGGCCGGGCTGACGGCGTCGGTGGCCGATCGGGCATGCGCCACCGGGCGGTGATCGAAGCGTGTCAATGGCGCGGCGCGGCCGCCATCTTCTCGCAGCTCTCGGCGCAGCGACGGCAGGCATCGACGCAGGCTTGCATGCCGTCCAGGCGCTCGCAATCGGCGGCGCATTCACGGCAGATCGCGGCGCATTCGCGGCAGATGTCGCCATGATGAGGCGAGTTCATCATCATGAATCGGGCGGCCGTGGCGCAGATCTCCGCGCACGCCATCATGGTGCGAAAGTGCGCCGGCGCCACGTGCTCGCCGCCGCTGTCAAGACAATGTGTCATCGCCATGCCGTAGCAACTGCTGTGGCAATCGAGGCAATCCCGGATGCAGCCTTGTATCTCGGCGCTGAGGTGGTTCATGAGTGGCTCCTTGGCTTGGAAGCGACCTGAGGTCGATAGAGGCACTCTGATCCGGTCCCCGACCCGCGTGCGTAGGACGATCGCGCGCGTGTCTGCCGTCGCGGCCCGCACCCGGCCGCACGGTTTACGGGCCGTGTCACAGCGGCATTCCGCGCGCCGCGGCGCCACCGTGCTCGTCGTTGGCACCGTTGACGGCTACTGCGGCACCAGCACCGCCGCGCCCTGGATCCGGCCGGCGCGCACGTCGTCCATGGCGCGTTCGGCGTCCTGCAGCGGGTAGCGGTGCGTGTGCACCTGCAGCGGCGGCAGCGCCTGCAGCGCGGCAAAGAACTCGTGCGCGTCGACGCGCGTCAGGTTGGCCACCGACACCAGCTGCCGCTCCTGCCACAGCAGCGCGTACGGGAACGCCGGGATCTCGCTCATGTGGATGCCGCCGCACACCACGCGCCCGCCCTTGCGCACCGCCTTCAGCGCCAGCGGCACCAGCGCGCCGACGGGGGCGAACAGGATGGCGGCGTCGAGTTCCTCCGGCGGCGCCTGCCCGGAGTCGCCGGCCCAGCTGCAGCCGAGTTCGCGCGCGTGCTGCTGCGCCGCGCTGTCGCCGGCGCGGGTGAAGGCATGCACGCGCCGGCCCTGCGCAATCGCCACCTGCGCGATCAGGTGCGCGGCGGCGCCAAAGCCGTACAGGCCCAGCACGCGCGCCTCGTCGCCGGCCATGCGCAGCGAGCGCCAGCCGATCAGCCCGGCGCACAGCAATGGCGCCGCGGTGGCGTCGTCGAGCGCCAGCTTGTCCAGCGGCACGCAGAAGCTGGCATTGGCCACCACATGGGTGGCGAAGCCGCCATCGCGTGTGCAGCCGGTGAACTCGGGTGCGTCGCACAGGTTTTCCTGTCCCGCCAGGCAGTAGCGGCAGCGGCCGCAGCAGCCACCCAGCCAGGGCACGCCCACGCGCTGGCCCAGGCGCAGCGCGGTCACGCCGGCGCCGAGGGCGTCGACGCTGCCGACCACCTCGTGCCCCGGCACCACCGGCCAGCGCGCCATCGGCAGATCGCCGTCTTGCAGGTGCAGGTCGGTGCGGCAGACCGCGCAGGCGCGCACGCGCAAGCGCACTTCGCCAGGACCCGGCTGCGGTGGCGGCCGACGCTCGGCCTGCAGCGCCTGCCGTGCCCCGCGCAGCACCATGGCCAGTGATTTCTCGGCGTCGTCGTTCATGGTCGGTTCGTCATGCGCCGGCGTGGCTCCAAGCGTGCCGACGCGGGCTGCCGGTGTCTCGGCGCGTCGGCGGCAATGAAAAATCTTAACGCCAGTGCCATCACTGGTGGCGGCGGTGCGAGGCTGCGCAGCTCCTGGCTGCATGGCCCCGCCGACGTGCCATTGGCTCGGTCCTGGACTGGCTGTCGCTGGTGAATTCGATGATACAAAGCAGCCATTCCAGCCGCATGCTGCGCGGCGGCCAGCCTGGTCGGCGACCGGCAAGCCCCGGGCTCGGCGGCTGGCGAGCCGTTTGATTTGCCCATTGTCATCATGCCCTTGAAGCCCTTGCATCAGCACCGCCAGCACGCCACACCCGTCGGCACCTGGATCGTCGCAGCCATCGGCCTGTGCAGCGCTGCTCCGGTGCTGGCATGGTCCGATGCGCTCGATGAGTCGCCCGTCGATCAACTCCCGATGCAGCTGGCGCAGGCGCCGGCTGGCGGCCCCGAAGTGCCCGCCGCCGGTGACCGTCCGAGCCCGCGCGATCCGTCGGCACCGCGCCAGCTGCGCAACTGGTCGCAAGACCGCCTGCCGGCGCGCGACAACGAGGGCGAGGCCGACGAGGACCGGGTGCGCTGGCTGCTCGGCGTGGCCGCCAACACCAGCCCCAACTTCTTCGGCGGCGACAGTCAGCACTTCAAGCTCAAGCCGGTCGGCGCGCTGGAGTGGGGCCGCTGGCGCCTCAGCGCCGGTGGCGGCTACGGCTTGATGGGGCAGGGCCGGCGCGACCGCGGCAGCGGCGCCCAGGCGATGCTGCGCGCCACCGACCGCTTCAACCTGAGCCTGTCGCTCAACATCGACCGCGGCCGCGATGTCGCCGAGACCGAGCGCCTGAAGGGCGTGCCGGACGTGCGCGCCACCCTGCGCGCGCGTCTGCGAGCCCGCTACAACCTGACCGAGCGCTGGACCGCCAGCCTGGCGGCGTCGCAGGACATCCTGGGCCGGGGGCGCGGCATGGAACTGGATGGCTGGCTCGGCTACCGCTGGCCGATCAGCACGGCCACGCGCCTCGACGTCGGCCTAGGCGCCTCGTGGGGCAACAGCCAGTACATGCGCAGCCAGTTCGGCGTGCCGCAATCGGCGGTGGCCAGCTCGGGCTATCGGGCGTTCAAGCCGGGCGGCGGCCTGTACCAGACCGAGCTGGGCGTCGACCTGGCCCACGCGCTGTCGCGCCACTGGGTGCTGTTCGGCGGCGTGCGCTACGCACGGCTGCACGGCGACGCCCGGCGCAGCCCGCTGACGGTGCGCGACAGCGGCGTGTCCGCCACCATCGGCATAGCCTGGCGCAACTGAGCCGTGCGGGCGCTGGCAGACGCCGCATTTGCGCGCTGCCGCCAGGCGCCGTCCGGCATGCGGGCGATGGCCTGCCGTGGCGGCGGGCAGGTGTCCTACAGCCTGGTTTCGGGCAACAGTTCAACAATGGCTTGGACGGCCGGCGGTTCCGGCCGTGACGAATCGAATGCCATGAGTACCTATTTCTCTCCCGACCCCGGCCACTTCAGCGCCAGCGGCGCCTACTACCCGACCGGCCACGTGTTTGCCATGTTCCGCAGCGAATCGGCAGCCGAGGCGGCCGCCAGCGCGGCGGCCGGCGTCGCCGGTGTGGGCGGCGTGCAACTGGCGGCGCCCGCCGCCATCGAGCAGGCGTTCGGCAAGCGCGCCGAAGACACGGGCGGCATGCCCTCGCTCGGACGCGAGGACCAGTTCATGCGGCGCTTCGTCGAACTGGCCCAGGCTGGCAAGGCCGGCCTGCTGATCGAGGTCGGTGATGCCGATACCGACGCCCTCGGCAGCGCCCTCAAGGCGGCCGGTGCCCTGCTGGCCTACCATTACCGAGCCCTGGTGATCGAGGAGCTGGTCGAGGCCAGCCCCGGTGCCGAGGCCGCCGCGGCCGGCGAACTCTAAGACTGCCATGTCCGCTGGTCGCCGCGTGTCGGTGATCCAGGCCTTCTTTCTTCACGGAGCATCACCATGGTCGATACCCGCAAGAACGCGCCCGCCGAAGCGCCGGCGCCACTGCAACAACCCTCGCAGGATCCGCGCCTGGCGGCGCAAGAACCGATGGACGCGGAAACCGCCGCGCGCGAGGTCAACAGCATCGCCATGGGTGGCGGCATGGCGGCTGGCGCCGCGGCAGGGGCCGCGGTCGGCGCGGTTGCCGCCGGCCCGGTCGGCGTGCTGGTCGGCGGCACCGCCGGCGCCATCCTCGGCGCCTTGGGCGGCTACGCCGCGGTCGACGCCGCGGACCCGGACTACGCCTACTGGGAGACCCACCACGTCACGCAGGATGATTACGTCGGCGAATTCGACTACGCGGACGACTACGCGGCGGCCTATCGCCTCGGTTACCAGGGCCGCCGCCTCTACCCGGGCCGCACCTGGGAGCAGGCGGAAGCTGGGCTCGAGCGCGACTGGGACGCGCTCAAGGGCAAGTCGCGCCTGACCTGGGAGCAGGCCAGGAGCGCCGGCCGCGCGGCCTGGGATCGCGTCGAGCAAGCCCTGCCGGGCGACGCCGACGGCGACGGGCGCTGAAAGCCGCCGTATCCACCCTGCACGCTGCTAACCCAGGTCAGCGCACCGCACAGCCCAGGAAGCTGCGGCCTCGCGTCTGCCGCATCGTGACGTGGGCACAGCGCATGGCGCTACGATGCCCACATGACCGCCGCACCCCACACACTTGAATTCAGCACCGGCGCCGACCCGCGCGCCACCATCGTCGTCATGCACGGTCTCGGCGCCGACGGCACCGATTTCGCGCCGCTGGTGCAGGAGATCGACCTGGCCGACGTCGGCCCCGTGCGCTGGCTGTTTCCCAACGCGCCCGAACTGCCGGTGACCATCAACGGCGGCTACGTGATGCCGGCCTGGTTCGACATCCGCCACGACCGCAGCGACGAGGACGAAGCCGGTCTGCGCCGTTCGCAGGCATCCATCGAGGCCTTGCTGGCGCAGGAGCAGGCGCGCGGCATGCCGAGCCAGCGCATCGTGCTGGGCGGCTTCTCGCAGGGCTGTGCCATGGCGCTGCTGACCGGCCTGCGCCACGCGCAGCGCTTGGCGGGCGTGATCGGCATGAGCGGCTACCTGCCGCTGGCCGGCAAGCTGGCGGCCGAGCGCAGCGCCGCCAACCAGTACGTGCCGGTGTTCCTGGCACACGGCCGGCATGACGAGATGGTCGCGCTGCCGCGTGCCACGGCCTCGCGCGATGCGCTGGCCGCGCTCGGCTACGCCGTCGAGTGGCACGAGTACCCGATGGGGCACTCGGTCTGTGCCGAGGAACTCGGCGACCTGCGCGCCTGGCTGCTGCGCGTGCTGGCTTGAGCGCTGCCTGAACGCCGCGCGCCGGCCGCGCCGCTTCAGCCGCCGACCTGGCGCGCCGCGTCCTTGAGCGCGCTCTGCAGCAGTTCTTCCATCGTCGGGTGGTAGTAGGGCAGCTCCAGCAACTGCTGCGCGGTCTCGCCGCGCTGCACCGCCCAGGCCAGCAGGTGGGTCAGGTGCTCACCGTGGCTGGCGATCAGGCTGGCGCCCAGCAGGCGGCCAGACGTCGCGTCGGCATACACGCGCAGCAGGTCGCCCGGCGCGCCCAGTACCTGGGCGCGGCCGTTGCCCGAGCCCTCTGCGCTGCCGATCACGGTGCTGCCCATGTCGAGCTGGTCGTGCGCCAGGCCGACGCTGCCGATGTCCGGGTCGCTGAACACGATGCCGATCGGCACGCGCCGCTGTGGTGGCTCACCGGTGCCGCCGTCCACCATCCGTGCCGCCAGCCGGGCCGCGAACAAGCCCTCGTCCACCGCCTCGTGCATCAGCGGGCGCACGCCGTTGACGTCGCCGGCAAACACCACCGGCGCATCGCCGGCGCACAGACCGCTGTCGTCCAGCCGCGGCCGGCCCTTGTCGTCCAGCGGCACGCCGGCGGCGGCCAGGTCCAGTCCCGCCAGGTTCGGGTTGCGGCCCAGCGCCGCCAGCACCAAGTCGACGTGTTCCGATCGGCCATCGCCGGCGCTCACCGTGATGCGCGCACCGTCCAGCCTGGCCTGCATCGGCTGGCCCAGCCACATCGTCAGCTCCGGCGCGAAGCGCGCGATGGCGGCCTGGCCGATCTCGGGGTCGCTGATGCCGGCCGGCAACTCCTTCATGTCGCCGGCCACCACGCGCACGCCCAGGCGCGACAGCGCCAGCCCCATCTCCAGCCCGATCGCGCCCAGGCCCAGCATGCCGATGCTGGCCGGCAGTTCGTCGAGGTCGAACAGGGTGTCGGTGGTCAGCACGCGCTCGCCCAGTCCGGCCAGGAAACCCGGCACCACCGGGCTGGAGCCGGTGGCCACGATCACCGCCCTGGCCTCGACGCGGCGGCCGTCGACGTCGAGCGCGCCGGGGCCGGTGAAGCGCGCGCGGCCCATCAGCAGGTTCTCGCCCGCGGCCGAGATCGTGCGCTTGGCGGTGTTGCCCGCCAGCATGTCGCGTGTGGTGCGGGCGTGGCGCCACAGGTCGATCGGGCGTTGCGCGCCGGCCGGCGGCTCGGTGCCGTGAAGCAGCGTGCGCAGCGTGGCCCACTTGCTGCCCGCGTGCAGCGCCGCCTTCGACGGCATGCAGCCCACCCGCGCGCAGGTGGTGCCCAGCGGGCCGTGGTCGATCAGCAGGCGCGACAGGCCCAGCCGGCCCAGCTCGGCAAAGGCGCCGATGCCGGCGGTGCCGGCGCCGATGATGGCGACGTCGGTCTTAAGCGGGGTGCTCATGGGTCACTCCTTGGGATCAATCTATAAGTCATGGCTGATATGCCATGCTAACCGACGCTGCCGGGTGTGCGGGCCCACGCCACAGAAGCCGACTGGCGCACGCGTGTTTCCGGCCGCCAGCTTGCACCTGCCTGTGCTACCCGAGTGATGTGCCGGGTCGGTGCCGCCCGAGCCAGTCGATCAGCTCGGCCGTCACCTCGTCCCGGTTGGTCTCGTTGAAGATCTCGTGCCGCGCCTGCGGGTACAGGCGCACGGTGACGTCGCGCAGCCCGGCGTCGCGGTAACGCTGGGCCACGGTCTCGACCAGTGCGCCGCCGCCGGCGATCGGGTCGGCGTTGCCGGACATCAGCAGCACCGGCAGCTCGGGGCGGATGCGCCGCAGCGCCGCCGCGTCGGCCAGGCGCGCCGCGTCGCCGAACAGCTGCGGGATGGTCTCGGGCGGCAGATCGAAGCCGCACAGCGGGTCGGCCACGTACTTGTCGACCTCGGCCGCGTCGCGGGACAGCCACTCGTAGCCGGTACGGTGCTCGAACGGGGCGTTGAACGCCTCCAGCCCGGCCGGCGCGCCGGGCGCGGGTGGCTTGGCCAGTTCGGCGGCCAGCACGTCCAGCGCCGTGGTGCCCGAGAGCACCACGCCGTCGTACGGCCCGGGCTGGTCGATGAGCAGGCTCTGCGCCGCGAACGAGCCCATCGAATGCGCGACCAGGAACAGCGGCAGGCCCGGATGCCGCGCCCGCAGCGTGCGGCCGAATGCTGTGACGTCGGCGATCAACGCCTTGAAGCCGCCGGCGCCGAAGTCGCCCGGCACGCCGCCGGGCGCGATCGAGCCGCCGTGGCCGCGGTGGTCGGCGGCATGCACCACGTAGCCTGCGGCCACCAGCGCCTGCGCCAGCCGCTCGTAGCGCATGGCGTGCTCGGCCAGGCCGTGGGCGATCTGCACCACGCCGCACGGCGCGGCTTGCCCGGTGCCCCAGGCGTGGGTGGCGATGCGCAGGCCGTCGGCGGCGGAGTCGAAAAATGCGTGCTGGGCGGCTTGGGGCATGGCGGGGCCTCGGCGGCAGGGCAGGACGGCCATCGTAGCAGCGGGCGCCGCTCGCCGGTACGGCGCCGTGCCTACAGCCAGGTCTGGCCCGGCGCCGGGCTGGTCTCAATCGTGTACTCGGGCGTGCCGCCGAGGATGAAGGCGCCCAGCACCAGGCTCAGCAGCGACATGAACAGGCTGGCCCAGAACGCGGTCCAGAAGCCGTCGAGGTGGAAGCCCCGCACCAGCCTGGCTACCAGCATCAGCACCAGCGCGTTGATCACCAGCAGGAACAGCCCGAAGCTCAGCAGCGTGAGCGGCAGCGTCAGCACCACCAGCAGCGGTCGCACCACCGCGTTGGCCAGCCCCAGCAGCAGCGCCGCTACCGCCAGCGCGCCGCCGCTCGCGAAGTGCATGCCCTTGAACACATGGCCGGCCACCCACAGCCCGAACGCCGTGATGGCCCAGTGCAGCAGGAAGGGGGTGAGGTTGGCGAGCATGGTTGAGGTGGCGGGTGCGATGGGCGTCGATCGTAACCGCGCGTCCACCTTCGACGTATCCGGTGTGGCCGGGGTAATGATTCAGGCGAGCAGCGACGTCGGGCCGCCCATCCGGATGGCCAGTCCTGTCACAGTCCGTTGGCGCGCAAGGCCTCATCCACGCGCTGCGTCGCTTCGATGAGGCCGATTACCAGCCGTTCATCAATGTCCAGAAGCCCCTCGTATTCGCCCAGGTTGCGCGTGTTGTGGCACTTGTCCAGCACGCGCCAGACTTCCGGCCCCAGGCTCAGCGTATGCGGCAGCACCTGGAACACGATATAGCGCTGGCTGGGCCGAAAGCCCTGGCGCCGCAGCGCGGCCAGGCACAGCGCATGCGCGGCGTTGTAGGCTAGGTCGAACCGGCTTTCGAGCGACAGTGTGGCGTTGCCCGCATCAACCAAGCGTGCGCGGCCGGTGCGCAGCAGGCCGGCGGTCTCGGCCGCGTCGGGCGGCTCGGCCTTGAGCGGCTTGCCCGGGCCGCTCAGGTTGCGCAGCGGGTCAGTCGCCATGGGCCAGCACCTCCTCGTCGCCCAACAGCCAGATGCGCGGCTGCGCCAGCACGCGGGTGACGAAGGCATTGTCCTGCGCGCGGCGGCGCGCCAGTTCGTCCTGGGTGTACAGCGTGGGGTTCATCGTGCGACCCAGCGTCTGCGTGGCAGCTTCCAGCGCGCCGAACAGCTCGGCATAGCCCAGCGAGTCGCTCACCACCAGCACGTCCACGTCGCTGCCGGCCGTGTCCTCGTGCCGTGCCACCGAGCCGTAGACGAAGGCCGCTGCGATCTGCTCCGCCAGCGGCGCCAACGCGGCGCGCAGCACGTCGGCCAGCCCCACTGTCTTCAGCACCAGCCCGCGCAACTCGGCAAACACGGGCGAGGCGGCGTTGGCCTGGTAATGCTTTTGGTTGCCCTGCTCGCGCACCGTCACCAACTCGGCGGCCAGCAGACTGGCCAGCTCGCGCTGCACCGCGCCCTTGCCCGAGCGCGCCAGCGTGATCAACTCGTTGGCGTAAAAGCTGCGGTCCGGCGACGTGAACAGCAGGGCCAGCACGCGCTGGCGTACGTCGGGGAAGAGGGCGTCGGCAACCGAGGACATGGCGTTATCGTACCCAAATTGGGGCTTATGGTACCCAAATCGGGGTCTGTGATCCAGTGTCAAGGGCAGCGGCCCGCGCCTCAGGCCTGCCACACCCCCATGCCGGCTCGCGCAGGTCGATGCCGACTTTGATCTCGCGCCACGGCATCGTCGTGCGTCATGGGGTGAGCCCCGTGCGGATTCTTAATTGGAATCTGACCCAATTCCCCTGACCCCAATTCCCCATTCCAATTTTTAATCAAGCGACTGATTCCAGACGTGTTAGCCAATCGGAGAAATGTGGGCACTGTGTTCTCATTGAATCTATTCCAATTTCAAATGCGGCAATATTACCGAATAGCAGTTTTTCATATCGAGGAAATATTTCCTCAATTCGCTTGGAGGGTGCGGTCTCGGGTGAGTCATTGATATGTTCCGGCGTCTGAAAACTATTCCTTATTGTGTAAAGTTGAGACTCTACCTCGAAGCAGTTTAGGGAGCTTGCGAAGGCGTGGCAATCGCTGAAAAGAAGTGCTTCAAACTCGTGCAAGGCAATGTATGGTATGAATCTATTGATGGCCGTGTGGCTGTTGCAGAGTGCGATTACCTCTTGTTGCAAGAGATTCTCGATATGCTGCGCCTTAAAATCATGAGGCAGATCGGTTGCTTCGTGTCGGCCGGGCCATGCCTTTTGTCCAGATTGCGGAAGGGCGTAATAATCTACCATTGTCGTGACATAGCATCCCCGATCCTGCTCAAGATGGCGTTGAATATCTCGCTTGACTGAGTCCCATCCTTTAATTCCGCCTCTGTTGGCTCGCAATCTTGCGTTTCCGATTAATCGTGCAGAAATCAATGTAAACCCCTTCTTGTATAGATGGGGGCTAGAGTCTCATTAACGAAAAGCTCCTCAGTTTGGCCTTCAACGTGAACAATTAATCGAGTCATACTTGCTATTTTGGTCTACCGCCAATTTGATTTTTTTTTCCCACAGTTGGCCGAGGCTGTAGTCTTCTAGCCACGCGCTTAACTGGGCAGAGTCGAGGCGGTTTAGGTTGGTGCCGCGCTCATTCCTTTCGGCAACTAGGATATCTTCAGGATCAAAGTGGTCGATTAGCAACGACGATTGGGTGGATGCAATAATTTGGGTTTCTTTGGATGTCTGGCGAATTATTGCTGCTAACAAACTAATCGCGCTCGGGTGTAAACCTAGTTCCGGTTCGTCGACCAAGATAACTGATGGACGAAGCTCTAGTGGTTGCAGGAACAGTGTGGCGAGTGCTAGAAAGCGAAGCGTGCCATCAGAAAATGCTTGTGCTCCAAAATATTTATCAGATTTTTTATGTTTCCAGGCCAATTTAATTACATTTGAATTAATGTTATCTGGCTTGAGTATGAAGTCTTCAAAATATGGTGCCACTCGTTGGAGGGACTTTTTTATTAAATCAAGGGAAGGCTTATAGTCTTCGGTTTCCTGTAATCGGTATAAAAAAGCCCCAAGATTTGAGCCGTCGGGTCTCAAAAAGTCGTTGTCATCTACCTTTGCTATCTTCCGGAGTGGAGATGATGGGCTGGTGTCGTGCAGATGATAAACTCGCCAGCGATCAAGTCTGGCCCTTATCCATGTGCCGATTGCACTGGTGATGTGACTGTTGCTAATGCCGGCCTCTTTGCCGGCTTTCATTGGCGCGAGTTGATCGGTGTATTCGCGTTGATATCTGCTTTTGTCCCAAAAACTCACTTCTTCGCTTAGCGGGAAGAGGTTGTCATTATTATCAGCTTTGAGGATCAACTTATATCCATTGACCTCGTTCATGAAGGATAGCTCAATAGAAAGTTTTTGAGTGACTTTTGCTCCAAAATTTAGTATTTCGTCTGCCCCTCCGGCTGTGCGGACGTATTCGAAGAGGCGTCCCTCTTTTATGGTCTGTAGGAGAGCAAATGCGTCAATGAAGTTTGACTTGCCTGCGCCGTTTGGTCCAATAATAATGTTGACGGGTTCTAGTTGAACACGGCCGGTCGATTCAATGCTCTTAAAGCCGTTTATGGATATCCAGTCGAGTTCCTGATTGAGCATAGATATACCGTATTATTTTGCCCACGAATCCTTCAACCCCGTCACCCGGTTGAAGACCAACCTCCCGCCCGGCACATGGTCGCGCCGATCGGCGACGAAGAAGCCGTGGCGCTCGAACTGGAAGCGGTCTTCGGGAGCGGCCTTGGCCAAGCTGGGTTCGACGATCGCCTGCGCTGTCGTCAGGCTGTTGGGGTTGAGCACGGTGAGGAAGTCGCGGCCGCCGGCGTCGGGTTGTTCTTCGGTGAACAGGCGGTCGTACAGGCGCACTTCGGCGGGTTGGCCGTCGGCCACGCCGACCCAGGTGATGACGCCCTTGACCTTCACGCTGTCGGCGCCGGGGGTGCCGGACTTGGTGTCAGGGATGAGCCTGGCGCGCACCGTGCTGACGGCGCCGGCTTCATGCTGGGTGGCGCCCAGGCATTCGATGACGTAGCCGTATTTCAGGCGCACCTTGTTGCCTGGGAACAGCCGGAAGAAGCCCTTGGGCGGCGTTTCCTCGTAGTCGCTGCGCTCGATCCACACCTCGCGGCCCAGGTTGAAGCGGCGCTGGCCCATCTCCGGGTGGTGGGGATGGACGGGGGCTTCGCAGGGCTCCAGGTACTGCTCGCTGCCGAAGATCTCGGCCCAGTTTTCGAAGACCAGCTTGACGGGCTCCAGCACGGCCATGGCGCGTGGAGCGACTGGATCCAGCGTGTCGCGCAGGGCGGCGTCGAGGGCGGCGTAGTCGGTCCAGGCGTTGCTGGTCTTGGTGACGCCGCTGCGTTCGGCGAACAGCTTCAGGGCTTCCGGCGTGTAGCCGCGGCGGCGCAGGCCGGCGAGGGTGGGCATGCGGGGGTCGTCCCAGCCGGCCACGTGGCCGTCCTCGACCAGTTGCCGCAGCTTGCGCTTGCTGGTGATGACGTGGCCGACGTTGAGGCGGGCGAACTCATACTGGCGCGGCGGCGGGGCGGCGAGCAGGCCGCCTTCGGTGAGCCGCTCCAGCACCCAGTCGTAGAAGGGGCGCTGGTCCTCGAACTCCAGCGTGCAGATGCTGTGGGTGATCTGCTCCAGCGCGTCCTCGATCGGGTGCGCGTAGGTGTACATGGGGTAGATGCACCAGGTGTCGCCGGTGTTGTGGTGAGTGGCGTGCTTGATGCGGTAGATGGCCGGATCGCGCATGTTGATGTTGGGCGACGCCATGTCGATCCGGGCGCGCAGCACCATGGCGCCGTCGGCGTGGCGGCCATCGCGCATTTCGCGGAAACGCGCCAGGTTCTCGGCCGGCGGGCGGTCGCGGAACGGGCTGTCGGTGCCAGGCGTGCTGAAGTCGCCGCGCGTGGCACGCACCTGCTCGGGTGTCTGCTCGTCGACGTAGGCGTGGCCGGCCTCGATCAGGTATTCGGCGCCGCGGTACATGAAGTCGAAGTAGTCGCTGGCGAAGTACTCATGCGGCTGGGCCACGCCCGGGCGCGCCGGGTCGTCGGGGTAGTGGTGGTCCCAGCCGAGCCAGCGCACCGTTTCGCGGATCGAGTCGACGTATTCCTGCTCTTCCTTTTCGGGGTTGGTGTCGTCGAAGCGCAGGTGGCAGACGCCGCCGTAGTCCTGCGCCAGGCTGAAGTTGAGCCAGATGCTCTTGGCGTGCCCGATGTGCAGGTAGCCGTTGGGCTCGGGCGGAAAGCGGGTGCGGATGCGCGCCGGGTCGGGCATGCCGGTGGCATGGCTGGGCCCGTCGCCGGGCTGGCCGCCCCACATGCGCTTGGCGTAGGTGCCTTGCTCCAGGTCGTGATCGATGGCCTGGCGGATGAAATGGCTGGGCTTGGCGGCGTCGGCGGCAGCCGCGGCCGGCGGTGTTTTTTTGGTGGGGGAGGACATGGCGCAGATTCTAGGTCGGCGCCCCGCCTTGCCGGTGCTGTGTGCCGGACGCCGTACCTGTTTCAGGCGTGCCGGCCGCAGGTGGGCAAACCGCGTGCAAGTCCTTGATTTTTCTGCTTCTGTTAACGCCTGGATACCCCTTTCACCTGAGCGAGGTGGTCTGTATCGCCCTTGGCTGCGTTTAATGGACATGTTGGGTGCGCCGGATCTGGTTCGGGCGCGCCGCGAGAAGGAGTTCAGCATGAAGACGACGCAACGCATTCTGGCCACAGCACTGCTGGCGGCAGGCGCCTTGGCCTTCGCCGGTGCGGCGCAGGCCCGCAGCGATGTGTACTGGTCGATCGGCATCGGCTCGCCCGGCGTGTCGGTCGGCGTCGCCAATGCGCCGCCGGTGGTGTACGCGCCCCAGCCGGTCTATGTGCAGCCGGCGCCCGTGTACGTTCAGCCGCGTCCGGTGTACGTGGCGCCACCGGCGTACTATGCGCCGCCACGCGTCAGCTACCGCCCGGCGCCGGTCTACTACGGCCCACCGGGGCACTACAAGCAGTCGAGGAAGTGGCGCAAGAAGCATCGCCACTACGACGACTGGGATTGAGTAGCGCGATCAGCGGCGCGGTCTGGCCAGGCTGGCGCCGCGAACCAGGTTTCTCCAAGGTGACCACCTTTGACACCCGCTCCTCGCGAGCGGGTTTTCTTTTGCGCCTCAGGCGCCGTACAGTGCCTCGATCTCCGGCGCGTAGGTCTTGTAGATGCTGGAGCGACGTACCTTCATGGTGGCGGTGACCTCGCCGTCGTCGTGGTCGAGTTCCTTGGTCAGCAGGTGGAAGCTCTTGATCTGCGCTACCTGCGCCAGCCGGCCGTTGCCCTGATCGATCTCGCCCTGGATCAGCTCGCGCACCTCGGGCAGCTCGACCAGCGAGCGGAAATGCGTGAAGGCCAGCCGCCGCGCTTCGGCCCACTTGCCGACCGTCTCGTAGTCGATCTGGATCAGCGCCGAGACGAACTTGCGGCCTTCGGCGATCACGATGCACTCCTTGATGAAGGGGCTGGCCTTCATGGTGTTTTCGATCTCGGACGGCGTCAGGTTCTTGCCGCCGGCGGTGATCATGATGTCCTTCAGGCGGTCGACGATGCGGATGTGGCCGTGCTCTTCCACCACCACGTCGCCGGTGTGCAGCCAGCCGTCCTGGACCGAGGCGGCGGTGGCTTCGGGGTTCTTGTAGTAGCCGGCGAACACCATGTCGCCGCGCAGCAGCAGCTCGCCGTGCTCGCCCAGGCGATGCTCGACACCCAGCGTCGGTGGCCCCACGGTACCGAGCTTGACGTCATCGGTGCGCTGGCCGGTCACCATGCCGGTCGACTCGGTCAGGCCATAGACCTCCACCAGTGGCACGCCGATGGCGCGGAAGAAGCGCACCACCTCGGTCGGAATCGACGCCGCACCGGTCAGCGCCACCTGCGCGCGGCGCAGGCCGATGAAGTTCTGCAGTGCCCGCAGTACCAGCCAGTACGCGGCGCTGAAGCGCAGGCGCTCGCCCAGCGACCAGCGCGCGCGGTCCTTCTCGGCCAGCGGCAGCGCGGCGGCCAGGGCGCGCTCGTACATGCGGCGGCGCAGCGCACCGGTTTCCTGCATCTTGATGCTGATGGCGGCGTGCAGCTTCTCCCAGATGCGCGGCACGCCGAGGAACATGTTGGGCGCGACTTCGCGCAGGTCTTCCTGCACGGTGCGGATCGATTCACCGAAGTTGACCTGCGAGCCCAGGTACACCGGCACGAAGGTGGTCAGCATCTGCTCGGCCACGTGGCACAGCGGCAGGTAGGACAGGTGCGAGCTGTCGGCACTCAAGTCGAGCCGCTCGACGATGCCGGGCACCACGCCGCGGATGTTGCGCCACGAGATCATGGCGCCCTTGGGCGCGCCGGTCGAGCCCGAGGTGTAGATCATCAGCCCGATGTCGTCCAGCCGCTGCGCCGCCAGCACGGCGTCGATGCGGCCGCTGCCCTCGCGCTGCCACAGCTCGGCCCCGGTGGCTTCGACCTCGGCGAAGGTCACGATGCGCGCGCGGTCCTCGGGGCCGTAGCTGCTCAGGCCCTTGGTCTCGACGATGACGATGCGGCGCAGCCGAGGCAGCTGCTCGATCGCCTCCAGCACCTTGTCGGCCTGCTCCTGGTCCTCGCACACCACGACCTCGACATCGGCGTGGCCGACCACGTAGGCGACCTCGTTGCTCGGGCTGGTGGGGTAGACGCCCACGGTGACGGCGCCGACCAGGCCGGCGCCCATCTGCGCCAGCACCCACTCGATGCGGTTCTCGGAAATCACGCCGACGTGGCCGCCGAGGCCGAGCCCGAGCGTGGTGAGGCCGAGGCCGAAATGGCTGGCGCGCGCGAGGTACTCGTTCCAGCTCAGCGGCTTCCAGATGCCGAAGTCCTTCTGGCGGATGGCGATGCGCTCGCCGCGCTGCCGCGCCTGCTCGCGCAGCATCTGCGGCAGCGTCTGCTCCGGCAGCTCGAGGGCGCGGGTCATGACAGCCAGCGCTTGCGGCGCTTGTAGTGCTTGAGGTGACGAAAGCTGCGCGCGTCGCCGCTGCCGCCCACGCCCAGGTAGAACTCGCGCACGTCGGGGTCGGCAGCCAGGCGCTCGGCGCTGCCGTCGATCACGATCTTGCCGTTTTCCATGATGTAGCCCTGGTGCGCCACCGCCAGCGCGATGCTGGCGTTCTGCTCGACCAGCAGCATCGAGACCTTTCGTTCTGCATTGACGCGCGCGATGATGGTGAAGATCTCCTCCACCAGCATCGGCGACAGGCCGAGCGAGGGCTCGTCGAGCAGGATCAGCTTCGGCTCGCCGATCAGTGCGCGGCCGATGGCCAGCATCTGCTGCTCGCCGCCCGACAGGTATCCGGCCAGGCCCTTGCGGCGCTCGTGCAGGCGCGGGAAGTAGCTGTACACGGCGTCGAAGTCGCTGGCGCCGGCCTGGCGCCCGCTGCGCGCATAGGTGGCGGCGACCAGGTTCTCCTCCACAGTCAGGTCCTCGAACACGCGCCGGCCTTCCATCACGTGCGCCAGGCCGCGCCGTACCAGCTGCTGCGGCGCCTGCCCGGCGACCGGATGGCCGTCGAAGCTGATCTGCCCCGAGGGCATGGCACCGTCTTCCAGCGGCAGCAGGCCCGAGATGGCTTTCAAGGTGGTGGACTTGCCGGCGCCGTTGCTGCCGAGCAGGGCCACGATCTGGCCCTGTGGCACGGACAGCGACAGGCCGCGCAGCGCCTGCACGACCCTGTTGTAGACCACCTCGATGTTGTTGACATCGAGGATGGGGGCACCGGCCTGGCTCATCGGCGGATCAGTTCGCGAGCGAGATCCAGTCCGATGCCGCCACCATGCGCTGCGCCTTCATGTCGGCACGGTAGACGCGGCCGACGGGAATCGAGTTGCCCGGGATGCTGATCGGCGTGCCGATGATGCCGCCGGTGTCGAAGTCTTTGATCGAGTTCAGCGCCGCCTTCAGGTTGTCGCCGGTGAGCGGCTTGCCGGCATCCAGCGTGCGCTTGGCGGATTCGGCGAACAGCATGGCGGTGAGGAAGCCCTGCATGTAGGCGGTGCTCTGGTACTCGGGGCGCATGGCGCGGATTTTTTCCAGCATCGGCGCCTTGGCCGAGGTGTCGTAGTAGTAGCGGAAGGGCATCACGCCCATGAAGCCGTCGCCGGCCTCGCCCAGCTTCATCACGGTGGAGCTGTCCATGGTCCAGAAGGTGCCCATCCACTTGCTGGTCATGCCCATCTGCTTGCCCTGGGTGATGAACTCGGGGATCGGCGCCAGGATGTAGCCGTGGAAGATGGTGTAGTCGGGCGCGGCGCGGCGCAGCTTGATGACCTCGGTGGAGACGTCGACGCTGCCCGGCGGCGTCATGATCTTGATCGGCACCGACAGGCCGAGCTTCTTGGCCACCGCCTCGCTGGAGTCGATCGGGTCGCGCCCGAACTCGGAATCCGAATAGACGAAGGCGACCTTGGCGCCCGGCTTCTCCTTGGCGATGTGGCGCAGCAGGATGCCGAATTGCTCGGTGTAGTCGGGACCGACCAGGAACTGGTGCGGGTACTTCTTGGGGTCGTTCAGCTCGGTGGCAAACGATGCGCCGGCCATCAGGATCTGGCCGTTGCGCTCCAGCTCGGGGTTGATGGTCTTGGAGAAGGCGGTGGAGTCGCCGTAGTACAGGTTGACCTTGTTTTGGCTGGTGATCTTCTTGTAGGCGGCCACCGAGACATCGACCTTGTAGGCCGTGTCCTCGGGCACGTAGCGCAACTTGCGACCCTTGATGCCGCCGGCGTCGTTGACGATCTTGACGTAGTCGGCGATGCCGGCGTTGATGCCGACGCCGGCGAAGGCGAACACGCCGGTCATCGGGATCGAGCCGCCGATGACGATCTCGTTGTCGGCCTGGGCCTGCACCACCAGCGGCAGCGGCAGGGTGGCGCCGGCGGCCGCGGCCATAACCAGGCCACGACGGCGCGCCGAGAAATGCTTGTGAGAGGGGGAAGTCGACATGCGGGTCTCCTAGTTTCTGAAAGGCCACAGATGAAAAAACCGGCGGATGCGCCGCCACACTTCAGCCAGCCCGAGCGGCTCGAAGACGAGAAAACCGACGATCAGCAGACCGAACACCACGGTGCGCACCGGCGACAGGAACACCTTCATGTCGTGGCCGGTCTGCGGCAGCAGGTCGAACGCGAACTTCAGCAGTTCGGGCACCATGGTCATGAACACCGCGCCCAGGATGCCGCCCAGGATGCTGCCCATGCCGCCGACGATGATGGCGGCGAGGAAGAAGATCGACATCAGCAGCGGAAAGCTCTCGGGTGTGACGACGCGGAAGAAGTAGGCCCACAGGCCGCCCGCCACGCCGGCGTAGAAGGACGACAGGCCGAACGACAGCAGCTTGTAGCGCAGCAGCGGGATGCCCAGCACCTCGGCCGAGATGTCGCGGTCGCGGATGGCGATGAACGCGCGGCCGACCCGGGTGCGGAACAGGTTGGCGGCGCCCAGCAGCATCAGCAGCGTCACCGGCACGATCAGCCAGTAGATGCGAAACGAGGTGTCGAGCGCGAAGCCGAAGAAACTGGCCGGCTGCACCGTCAGGCCGCCGGTGCCGCCGGTGAAGTCGAAATTGGCGAACAGGAAATGGGCGATGAAGGACGCGGCGATGGTCACGATGGCCAGGTACAGGCCCTTGACGCGCAGCGACGGGATGCCGACCACCAGGCCGGCCAGCATGGCGACCACGCCGGCCGCGAGCAGGTTGAGCAGCACCGGCGTGCCCAGCCGTGCCTGCATGATGGCGACCGTGTAGGCGCCGAAACCCATGAAGGCGGCCTGGCCCAGGCTGACCAGGCCGGTGTAGCCGGTCAGCACGTTGAGGCCGGTGGCGCTGGCGACGTTGATCGCCACCAGGCAGGCCAGGTACAGCCAGTAGTCGTTGGCCATGAACGGGAACAGCACCAGCAGCGCCAGCCCGACGCCCAGCCAGGTCTTCTGCGTGCGCGAGTCGAACAGCGCCGCGTCGGCGATGTAGCTTTCCTTCAGGGTTCCGATGCGCATGGGACAGTCTTCAGAGCCGCTCGATCTCGTGCGTGCCGAACAGGCCGTAGGGCCGCACCATCAGCACCACCACCAGCGCGATGAAGGTGGCCAGCAGCTTGTATTCGCCGCCGAGGTAGGCACCGGCCAGCGCCTCGATCAGGCCGATCAGCAGGCCGGCGACCAGCGCGCCCAGCACGCTGTCGAGGCCGCCGACGATCACCACCACCAGCACCGACAGGCCGAAGATGCCCATCGACGACGAGATGCCGCCGATGGCGCCGACGATGATGCCCGACACCGCGGCGATCATGGCCGAGGCCACCCAGGCGAGCGAGAACACGCGCGGCACGTTGATGCCCATCATGTAGGCCGCGCCTTGATCGGAGGCGGTCGCGCGCAGCGCCACGCCGCCGCGCCAGAAGCGGAACAGCAGCAGCACCAAGGCGATCAGCACGATGGCGGTCAGTGCGCCGTAGGCCACCTTGGGTGCCAGGAAGGCGTCGCCGATCATCACCGGCGTGCTGGGCATGAACTCGGGCAGGCGGCGCTGGTCGGCGCTCCAGATGATCTCGACCACGCCGACCAGGATCGAGGCCAGGCCGACGGTGACCATGAAGGCCGAGATCGGCGGCTCGCCCAACAGCGGGCGGATCATGGTGCGCTCGATCACCGCGCCCAGCAGGCCGGCGCCCAGCATGGCGCCCAGCACCGCCAGCCAGATCGGCAGCGCGAAGCTGGCGGCGAAGGCGAAGAACAGGTAGGCGCCGATCATCAGCATCTCGCCGATCGCCAGGTTGACCACCTTGGTGGCCTTGTAGACCAGCACGAAGGCCAGCGCCGCCAGCGCGTACAGGCCGCCGCTGGCGAGGCCCGTGAGGGTGATCTCGAACAGGAAGGCCCAATCCATCAGGCCACCTCCGCCGCTGGCGTGGCCGCTGCCGCCGCGCGCAGCTTGCGGCGCAGTTCGCCGACGTCGCCGGCGCCCAGGTAGGCGCGGATCACCTCGGGGTCGCGCTGCACCTCGGCCGGCGTGCCCTGCGCAATGACCTGGCCGAAGTTCAGCACCACCACATGGTCCGACAGGTCCATCACCATGCCCATGTCGTGCTCGACCATCAGCACCGTGATGCCCCACTCGCGCCGCACGTCGAGGATGAAGCGCGCCATGTCCTCAGTCTCCTCGCGGTTCATGCCGGCGACCGGCTCGTCTAGCATCAGCACCCTGGGTTTCATGGCCAGCGCGCGTGCCATCTCGACCCGCTTCTGCAGGCCGTAGGGCAGGGCCGCCACCGGCGCGTGGCGGATGTGGTCGATCTCGAGGAAGTCGATGATGCGCTCCTCGACCTCGCGCCGCAGCGCCGCCTCCTCGCGGCGCGCCCGGCCGGCGTAGACCAGCGCGTGCAGCACGTTGCTGGTCAGGTGCGCGTGGCGGCCGAGCTTGATGTTGTCGAGCACCGTCATGCCGCGGAACAGCGCGATGTTCTGGAAGCTGCGCGCCAACCCCAGCCTGGCGCGCTGCGGCGCCGGCACGCGCGAGATGTCGTGCCCCTCGAACACGATGCGCCCGGCACTCGGCCGGTAGAAGCCCGAGATGGTATTGAACAGTGAGGTCTTGCCGGCGCCGTTGGGGCCGATGACGGCGGTGATCGAGCCGGGCTGCACCTCGAAGCCGACGCCGGTGAGCGCCTTGACGCCGCCGAACGCCAGCGTCACCGCGTCGATGCCCAGCACCGGCGCTGCGGCGCCGGCCGGACGGGCGGTGCTGGCGTCAGCAGGCAGCGCTTGCATCGGTCTGGTTGGCTTCGTGGAGTGGGGCAGGGTTTGCCAGGGCTTGTCGAGGATGCTACTGAACCGTAGATTAGCTACTCGTCAGTAACAAGCGTGGATATTCTCGTGATGACGAGACACGCAGGCATCGGGAATTACCCCAGTCATTCATGAGTCGAACTCGATCCACGACTGCCGCCAAGCGCGTCGCGGCCTCTCCCTGGGAGCCGGCCGTCGCGCGTGCGCGCCAGCGCGAGGCCAAGCGCCAGGCGGTGCTGCAGACGGCGGCGCGGCTGTTCAACGAGCGTGGCTTCCATGCCACCTCGCTGGACGACATCGCCGAGTGCCTGCACGTCACCAAGCCGACGCTGTACTACTACGTCAAGAGCAAGGACGAGATCCTGCTGGAGTGCGTGCGCAGCGCGCTGGTGATGATGCACGAGGGCATCGACGCGGTGCGGCGTGACGGCGGGCGGGCGCTGGACCAGCTGATCGCCTGCATGAGGATCTATGCCGGCATCGTGACCGAGGAGTTCGGCAAGTGCGTGATCCGCATCGGCGAGGACCCGCTGCCGGCGCCGCTGAAAAAGGAGTTGCGGCAGCTCAAGGGCGGCATCGATCGCGAGTTCCGCCGCCTGATTGCCGAGGGCATAGCGGAGGGCAGCCTGGTGCCCTGCGATCCCAAGATGGCGGCCTTCACGCTGGCCGGCGCTTTAAGCTGGATCGGGCGCTGGTACCGCGACGACGGCGGCCTGACGCCGGAGCAGGTCACCGACCAGGCAGTGGAGTTGCTGTTGGGTGGCATCCTGGCCCGGAAGGAGCCCGTGCGGGTGCGGGCCGTGCCATCCGGTACGCGCGCTCGCAAGTCATGACGGCAGCGGCCAGCGCTCGCGCCACTCGGCTGTCCAGCGCATCAGCAGTTCACCTGGACCAGTGAGTCCGCCATGAATCGTCAGGCCCAGATGCGCCGCTGCCTGGTTCAGGGCCAAGGCCGGATCATCGACGTCAAGCGCTTGCGCACCGTTCTGCTTGCTGAGCTTCTGGCCGTCGGCGGCCAGCACCAGCGGGGTGTGCAGGTAGCCGGGCGTGGGCAGGCCGAGCGCACGTTGCAGCAGGATCTGGCGCGGTGTGTTGTCGGCCAGGTCCTCGCCGCGCACCACGTGGGTGATGCCCTGGTCGGCGTCGTCGACCACCACCGCCAGCTGGTAGGCCCACAGGCCGTCGGCGCGCAGCAGCACGAAGTCGCCGACCTCGCGCTCAAGGTCCTGCGACTGCGCGCCCAGGCGCCGGTCGTGCCACGGGATCGGCTGCCCCGACGCCGGGATGCATGAAGCTACCGGCACGGTGCCGGCATCGAAGCCGGTGCGCAGGCGCCAGGCGCGTGCGGTGTGGCCTTGCAGGCCGCCGCGCTCGGGGCGGCAGGTGCCGGGGTAGGGCAACTCGGCACCGCGCGTGCGGATGATGCCGCGCAGCAGTTGTGCCTCCTCGATGTCCTTGCGCGAGCAGCCGCAGGGATAGGCCAGGCCCTGGTCGATCAGGCGGTCCAGCGCCTGACGGTACAGCGGCGTGCGCTGCGACTGCCACAGCGGCGCTGCGTCGGGCCGCAGACCGCAGGCGGCCAGTTGCTGCAGGATCAGCGCGTCGGCGCCGGGTACGCAGCGTGGCGTGTCGATATCCTCGATGCGCACCAGCCAGCGCCCGCCGTGTGCGCGTGCATCGAGCCAGCTTGCCAGCGCCGCCACCAGCGAGCCGGCGTGCAGCGGCCCGGTCGGTGAGGGGGCGAAGCGGCCGACGTACATGAGATGGTTCGGCGTCCGGTGCCGGGCGTTCAGCGTGGAAGCCGGGACTTGCTGACGCGATGCACCGCCAACCGTTCGATGCTCAGCGCTTAACCATCCGGAGCGCGAGTTCCAGCCCCGACACGAAAGCGTCTTCGACCCGGTCGCCGATGCACCAGTCGCCGCACAGGCCGATGCCGCGTTGCGCATCCCAGACGAAGGGCTGGCCGAGCGCGTGCAGCGTGCGCGCTTGCGGCCACAGCCGGACCTCGGTCCAGGCGGGCGTGGCGCGGATGCCGGTGATCTCGGCGAACGCCTTCAGCAGCTTGGCGGTGACACGCGCGGCCGGGTCGCCGGCGTGCTCGGTCGACCAGACGTGGCTGGCCTGCACGGTCCAGCGCTCGACCGGTTCACGCCCGGGCTTGGACGATTCGCGCGTCAGCCAGGCGACGCGGTGGTGGGTGCTGCGGGCGGCGTTCCACTGCGGGCCCAGCGTGCCCGGCTGGCTGGCGTTGGGAAAGGCCAGCGAGAGGTTCCAGCAGGGCGCGATCTCGATGGCGTCGAGCGGCTCGGCCAGCGCCGCCGCCGCTGGCGCGCCGGCCAGCAGGCGCCGCGCCTCGGGCGCCGGCAGCGCCAGCACGAGGGCGTCGAAGCCTGCGTGCACGCGCTGCTCGTCGGCCGGCCCCTGCGTGTGCAGCTGCCAGCGCCGGGCGTCGAGGGCGTCGGGCGCCAGGCTCTGGACGTGGGTCGACAGCTGCAGCGCACCTTCGGTCTGCAGCGGTTCGGCCCAGCGCGCCGGCAGCGCGCTCATGCTGGGCATGGCGACCCAGTGCGCCTCGCCGCGCGGTCGCGCGGCTTCGGCGACGCGGCCGCAGTCGTCCAGCACGCGCACGGCGCTGGCGCTCCAGCGCCGGGCCAGGTCGGCGGCGGTGGCCTGCAGCGTGGTGGCCAGGCGCGCATCGCGCACGGTGAAGTACTGCGCCCCGGTGTCGAAGCTGCCGAACGGTGTTGCCAGCGTCGCCACACGCCCGCCGGGCTGCGCGTCGGCCTCGAACATGGTCACTGCATGGCCGGCCTGCCGCAGCGTGCGCGCGCAGGCCAGGCCGGCGATGCCGGCGCCGATCACGGCGATGCGGCGGGGTGAGGGTGCGGAGGTTTGGGCCATGCGCGAACTCTACAGGCTGCCGTGCTGTTCCAGCAATGCGCGCCGCGTGATCGGACGCTCGAGCTGTGTCAGCCACCACGACAGTGCCTGGCCCGGACTGGCGCTGGAGCGCCAGGCGTAGTTGAGTGTCGCCACCCGCGTGCTGCGCTCGACGCGCCGCGCCACCAGCCGGCCGGTGGCCAGGTAGGGCCGGGCGATCGGCTCCGGCAGGAAGCCGGCGCCCAGGCCGCGCAGGTGGGCGTCGAGCTTGGTGCGCAAGCTCGACACGGTGAAGGTTTCCTGGCCCTCGATCAGGCCGAACGACTGCGTGATCCCGTTCTGCACCGAATCCGCCACCACGATGCCGCGGTGCTTGAGTAGGTCCAGGTCCGACAGCGGCTCGCGCGCGCTGGCCAGCGGGTGGTGCGGCGCCATCGCGTAGACGAAGCGGATCTGCCCCAGCGGCCGGGCCTGCAGGTTGGCGGCGCGCGAGGGCTCCAGGATGACGCCGATCGCCAGGTCGGCCTTGCCCGAGGTCAGCGCGCCGATGGTGCCGCTGAGGATTTCCTCGCGCAGGCGCAGGCGGGTGGGCGGCTTCAGGCCGAAGAAGTCGCAGCACAACTCCATCAGCGCCGAATGCGAGATCACGCCGTCGGCGGCGATGGTCAGCTCGGGCTCCCAGCCGGAGGCGACGCGCTTGACACGATGCACCACGGCGTCGATCTCCTGCTGCAGCCGCTCGCCCTGCGCCAGCAGCTCGGCGCCGGCGGCGGTCGGCCGGGCCTGGCGCGAACTGCGGTCGAACAGCAGCACGTCTAGCGCGTCCTCGATCTGACGCACGCGGTAAGTCAGCGCGCTGGGCACCATGCCGAGTTCGCGCGCGGCGCCGGCGAAGCTGCGCGCCCTGGCGATCGCGTTGAGGATGCGGAAGGCGTCGGGCGTGAGGACGTCGGCGGCGAAGCTCATGAGGGCGATTCAGTTTTTTTGAATGATGCCATCAAAGCCGTGCGGTTTCAAAACCGCGACCGCGGCCTAAAGTCAGGGTCATTCAAGGAGCACGCACGCCATGATCTCGATTCGCAAATCACTCGACCGCGGCTACGCCGACCACGGTTGGCTGAAGTCCTACCACAGCTTCTCGTTCGCCGGCTACTACGACCCGGCGCACATGGGCTGGGGCAACCTGCGCGTCATCAACGAGGACCGCATCGCCCCCGGCACCGGTTTCGGCGCGCACGGCCACCGTGACATGGAGATCATCAGCTACGTGCTGGAAGGCAATCTGGCGCACAAGGACAGCATGGGGAACGTCAAGGGCATCCCACCCGGCGACGTGCAGCGCATGAGCGCCGGCAGCGGCGTGATGCACAGCGAGTTCAACCACGCCGAGGGCCGGCACACGCACTTCCTGCAGATCTGGATCGAGCCCAACGTGACCGGCATCGCGCCGAGCTACGAGCAGAAGACCGTACCGGCCGCCGACAAGCGCGGCCAGCTGCGGCTGATTGCCGCCCACGATCCCGATGCGGGTGCGGTCAGGATCCATGCCGATGCCGCGCTCTACGCCGGCCTGTTCGACGGCGACGAGTCGGCCGAACTGGGTCTGGATCCGGCGCGCAAGGCCTACGTGCACCTGGTGCGCGGCGAGCTGGCGGTGAACGGCCAGCAGCTGTCCGGCGGCGATGCGGCGCTGATCGAGCGCGAGAGCGCGATCCGGCTCGATGGCGGCCGCGATGCCGAGGTGCTGGTGTTTGACCTGGCGGCCTGAGCAACCCAAGAAACGCGTGCCTGTGCCGCCCTCGCAAGGGGCGGTGCAGGCTGGGCTGTCGCGCGTCGTACGGCAGCCCAATGTTCAACGCTTCAACTATTCACATCAATCTTCAACCTGAACTGAAAGACAAGAAAACACCATGAACGCACTGCAGAATCCCCTCGCCCTGATCGGCCGCCTGCTGCTGGCCTACATCTTCATCCCGGCCGGCTTCAGCAAGCTGGGCGCTGGCTTCGGCGGCACCGTCGGCTATATCGCCTCCAAGGGCCTGCCGATGCCCGAAGTGCTGGCGGCGCTGGCGATCGTGGTCGAGATCGGCGCCGGCATCGCGCTGCTGATCGGCTACAAGACACGCTGGGCCGCGCTGGCGCTGGCCCTGTTCACCGCCGCGGCGGCGCTGTTCTTCCACAACTACTGGGCGGTTCCGGCCGAGCAGCAGATGGTGCAGCAGCTGATGTTCGGCAAGAACCTGGGCATGGTCGGCGGCCTGCTGGCCTTCGCAGCCCTGGGTGCCGGCGCGCTGAGCCTGGACGCCCGCCGCCGGGCCTGATCGCGCCCATCCGATCGGCTCCGCGGAGTCGTCGGCACAGCAACGCCTCGCGCCTCGCGGCCGCGAGGCGTTGACGCATCTGCGCCAATAATCGCGCCATGAAAATCTTCGCCATGCTGCCGCTGCTCGACTGGCTCGCGCTGGCAGCCTTCCTGGCCATCTGGGTCGGCTACGTGGCGTTTGCGCGCGTGTGGGGACGGCGCCAGCGCTCGCTGCTGAGTACCACCAACCGCTACCGCCGCTACTGGATGGAACAGGCTACGGCGCGCGAGCCGCGCATGCTGGACGGCATGATCACGCAGAACCTGTCGAGCACGCCGGCGTTCTTCTGCTCGACCACCATCATCGTCATCGGCGGCCTGTTCGCCCTGCTCGGCACCACCGACCGAGCGGCCGAGTTCGTGCGCGAGTTCCCGTTCGCGCAGCCGACGCCGATGCTGGTGTTCGAGTTCAAGATCGTGCTGCTGGTGGCGATCTTCGTCTATGCCTATTTCCGCTTTTCCTGGTCGATGCGGCAGTACACCTTCGTCGCGCTGGTGATCGGCTCGATGCCGCCGGCCGAAGAGTTCGAAGCCGGCCGCTACGACCGCAAGAAGTACGCCGGGCGCGCCGGCGCGCTGGTGGCTGCGGCCGCCGAGGCCTTCAACGACGGCCTGCGCGCGTACTATTTCTCGTTCGCTGCGATGGGCTGGTTCTTCTCGCCGGCGGTGCTGATGCTGGCGGCGGTGCTGGTGGCGATCGTGCTGTATTCGCGCGAATTCCGCTCCGAGGTGCTGGCGGTGCTGCGCGACTGAAGGCCGGCGGCGGCCGCAGGCGCGGGCAGGGTGTATTCTTGCCGCGTCGTCATCGCCCACAGGCCGGCGCCGGCACGCTGCGCATCGGCTGATGGCGCCGCCAATCCCGTTTTCCCTTGCGCGCCCGCGCCCTGATGCACCCGATGTTTGTCCACCTGCGTATCCACAGCGAGTTCTCGGTCATTGACGGCACCATGCGCGTCGATGAACTGGTCAAGGCCGCGCGCCTGGACCAGCAACCGGCGCTGGCGATCACCGACCTGGGCAACCTGTTCGGCGCCATCAAGTTCTACCGGGCGGCGCGTGAACAGGGCGTCAAGCCGATCTTGGGCGCCGAGATCCTGCTGCAGGGGCTGGGCAGCGACCCGGAAGCGCTGTCGCGCGTGCTGCTGCTGGTGCAGGGCCGGCAGGGCTACCTCAACCTGTCGGAGTTGCTGGCGCGGGCCTGGACGCGCGGGCTGGTGAAGGCGCAGGCGGTGGTGCAGTGGAACTGGCTGTGCGAGCTGTCCGACGGCCTGATCCTGCTTTCGGGCGCGCAGGCCGGCCCGGTCGGTATGGCGCTGCTGCAGGGCAGCGCGGCGCAGGCGGACGAACTGGGGCGGCAGCTGGCCGAGGCCTTTCCGCAGCGCTTCTACCTGGAACTGCAGCGTGCCGGCCGCGCCGATGACGAGGTGCACGTGGTGGCCGCGGTGCAGCTGGCGGCGCGCCTGCAACTGCCGGTGGTGGCGACGCACCCGGTGCAGTTCGCCGGCGCCGACGACTACGAGGCGCACGAGGCGCGCGTGTGCATCGCCGAGGGCGAGATCCTGGGCAATCCGCGGCGCGTGCGCCGCTTCACCACCGAGCAGTACTTCAAGTCCGGCGCCGAGATGCGGCAGCTGTTCGCCGACGTGCCCTCGGCGCTGGCCAACACGGTGCAGATCGCCCAGCGCTGCAACCTGACGCTGAGCCTGGGCCAGCCGCAGCTGCCGGAGTTCCCGGTGCCCGCCGGCCACAACACCGAGAGCTACTTCCACCAGATGTCGGTGCAGGGTCTGGAGGAGCGCCTGCAGCAGCTCTACCCCGATGCGGCCAGGCGCGATGCCGAGCGCCCGCGCTACCTGCAGCGGCTGGAGTTCGAGATCGACACCATCCTGAAGATGGGCTTTCCGGGCTACTTCCTGATCGTCGGCGACTTCATCAACTGGGCCAAGGAAAACGGCTGTCCGGTCGGGCCGGGGCGCGGCTCCGGCGCCGGTTCGCTGGTGGCCTACGCGCTGAAGATCACCGACCTCGACCCGCTGGAATACCAGCTGCTGTTCGAGCGCTTCCTGAACCCCGAGCGGGTGTCGATGCCCGACTTCGACATCGACTTCTGCCAGGCCAACCGCGACCGCGTGATCGACTACGTGAAGGGCAAGTACGGCAGGGAGGCGGTGAGCCAGATCGCCACCTTCGGCACCCTGGCGGCGCGCGCGGCGATCCGTGACGTCGGCCGCGTGCTCGACATGAGCTACACCTTCTGCGACGGCATCAGCAAGCTGATCCCGAACAAGCCGGGCCAGCACATCACCATCGACGGCGCCATGAAGGTCGAGCCGATCCTGGCCGAGCGCTACGCGAAGGAGGATGAGGTCAAGACGCTGCTGGCGCTGGCGCAGAAGCTCGAGGGGCTGACGCGCAACGTCGGCATGCACGCCGGCGGCGTGCTGATCGCGCCCGGCAAGCTGACCGATTTCTGCCCGCTCTACCAGCAGCCCGGCAGCGAATCGGCGGTGAGCCAGTACGACAAGGACGACGTTGAGGCGGTGGGCCTGGTCAAGTTCGACTTCCTCGGCCTGGCCACGCTGACGATCCTGGAAATCGCCAAGGAGCTGATCCGCCGGCGCCACCCGGGCCAGCGCGACTTCGCCTTCGAGCGCATCGCGCTTGATGACAAGGACACCTACAAGCTGTTCCAGGATGGCCGCACCGAAGCCGTGTTCCAGTTTGAAAGCCGCGGTATGCAGGGCATGCTGCGCGACGCCCGGCCGACCCGGCTGGAGGATTTGATCGCGCTCAACGCGCTGTACCGCCCGGGCCCGATGGACCTGATTCCCAGCTTTGTCGCGCGCAAGCACGGGCGCGAGCCGGTCGAGTACCCGCACCCGCTGGTCGAGGGCATCCTGGCCGAGACCTACGGCATCATGGTCTACCAGGAGCAGGTGATGCAGACGGCGCAGATCCTGGGCGGCTACTCGCTCGGCGGTGCCGACCTGCTGCGCCGAGCCATGGGCAAGAAGAAGCCCGAGGAGATGGCGAAGCACCGCGGCATCTTCCGCGCCGGCGCAGCGAAGAACGGCATCGGCGAGGGCAAGGCCGACGAGGTCTTCGACCTGATGGAGAAGTTCGCCGGCTACGGCTTCAACAAGTCGCACGCCGCCGCCTACTCGCTGCTGGCCTACCACACGGCCTGGCTGAAGGTGCACTACACGGCCGAGTTCTTCTGCGCCAACATGACGGTGGAGATGGACAACACCGACAAGCTGAAGGTGCTGTACGAGGATGCGCTGAAGGAAGGCATGGCGTTCGAGCCGCCCGACGTGAACCGCGGCGGCCATCGCTTCGAGCCCGTCAGCGACAGCCTGATCCGCTACGGACTGGGCGCCATCAAGGGCACCGGCCAGCAAGCCATCGAGGCGATCGTGGCGGCGCGCGAGGGCCGCGGCGACGGCAATGGCGGCGGCGAGAGCGGGCCGTTCACCAGCCTGTTCGATTTCTGCCGCCGCATCGACCGCACGCGCGTCAACAAGCGCACCGTCGAGGCACTGATCCGCGCCGGCGCCTTCGATTCACTGCAGCGCAACCGGGCCGCCCTGGCAGCGGCACTCGATCTGGCGTTCGACTTTGCCGCCGCCAGCGAGGCCAATGCCAACCAGGGTGGCCTGTTCGACCTGCTCGACGATGGCCACGGCTCCAGTACGCAGGAACCCGAGCTGCCCGCTGTCACGCCCTGGGGCGTGAAGGAGCGCCTGTCGCTGGAGAAGACCGCCATCGGCTTCTACCTGTCGGGCCATCTGTTCGATGAGGTCGAGCGCGAGGTGCGCCAGTTCGTGCGCCGGTCCATCGCCGACCTGAGCGACAGCCGCGAGCCGCAGCTGCTGGCCGGCATCGTCGGCGACCTGCGCGTCATCAACGGCCAGCGCGGCAAGCTGGCGCTGTTCAAGCTGGACGACAAGTCAGGTGTGGTCGAGGCGCGCGCTGAGGAGGCGCTGATCAACCAGCACCGCAACCTGCTGAAGGACGACGAGTTCGTCGTCGTCATGGGCAAGGCCATGCCGGACCGCTTCTCGGGCGGCTTGCAGTTCAACGTCACGCAGGTGTGGGACCTGCCGACGGCGCGCTGCCGCTTCGGCAAGTTCCTGCGCGTGGCAGTCAATGGCCGCGTGCCCGACGTGCGTCGGCTGCTGGCCGAGTACCCGCCGCAAATCGAGCGCACCGAGCATGGCGAGCTGCTGCGCGGCCTGCCGGTGCGCCTGCTGCTGGAGCGGCGCGGCGAGAAAGGCGGCGTGATGGCGCAGCTGCAGCTCGGCGACGAGGCCCGGTTCTTCCCCAGCGACGCGGCGCTGGCCAGCTGGATGGCGCAGGCCGACGAGGGGCGGGCGATGGTGGTGTACGAGTGATGTGCTGATCACCTCGGTCCGTCGCCCGTAGCAGCAGCGGAAGCCGCGAACCGGCTTGTCGCCAGACCGGAACGCCTGTTCGCCGGTTCGCGGCTGCCGCCGCCCACCATCTCCTGCCGATGCCGCCGCTGCCTCAGTCGCGCAGCCGGAAGGTGATCAGCATCGGATTCCAGTAGCGGCCGTTGTCCGAGGGCAGCTTCTCGGTGCGGTCGAGCGCGCGCAGCACGGCATCGTCCCAGGACTTGACGCCGCTGGACTTGACGACGCGGCGGCTGATGATGGTGCCGGTGGGGCCGGTGCGCACCTCGACCTCGGCCACCGGGTTGCCGGAGACGTCGTCGGTGAACACGATGTTGGGACGCACGGCGGCGCGGATGCGGGCGGCGTAGTTGCCCGAGGGGCCGGCGTCACGCTCGTCGTCGCCACCGGCACGGCCCTTGCCGCTGCCCGAGCCGGCTGCGGCGCTGCCGCCATCGCTGCCGGCCAGCGCCGCCATGCGGCGCAGCGCTTCCTGCCGGCGGGCGGTTTCGGCGCGTTTCTCGGCTGCCTCGGCCTTGGCCACGCGATCGGCCTCGGCCTTGCGCGCCGCTTCTTCCTTGGCTTTCTTGTCCGCCTCGGCCTTGGCCAGCGCTTCCTTGCGCTTGGCCTCCTCGGCGGCCTTCTTCTTCTCGGCCAGCTCCTTGCGCCTGGCCTCCTCGGCCGCCTTCTTCTCGGCGACTTCCTTGCGCTTGGCTTCCTCGGCGGCTTTCTGCTCTGCCACTTCCTTGCGCCTGGCTTCCTCGGCCTTCTTCTTCTCGGCGAGTTCCTTGCGCGCCTGTTCCTCGCGGCGTTTTTCCTCGGCCAGCTTCTGCTGCTCCAGGCGGCGCTTCTCGGCCAGTTCCTTGCGCTGCTCCTCGCGCGCCTCGGCCAGCTTGCGCTGTTCCTCTTCGCGCTTCTTCTTCTGCGCCAGCGCGATCTCGGCATCACGCTGCTCGTCGACGGCGGGCTTCGGCGGTGGCGGCGGTGCCTTGGCCACGGGCTCCGGCGCTGGGGCTGGCGCCGGGGCTGGTGTCGGCTCGGGCGGTGGTGGCGCGGTCTTTACCACCGGCTCGGGTGGCGGCGGGGCCGCGCGCGGCGCTGCGCGCTGTGGCGCCGGCGACCACAGCTCGGCATCGACCGCCACGTCCTGCGGATCCTTGTTCCACTGCAGGCCCCAGGTCAGTGCCAGGATCAGCAGCAGGTGGGCCAGCAGCGCCAGCGCGAACGAGCGGCCGAAGCCGCCCGGTGGGGGCGGATCGAATTCGGCGCGTTCGAGGGCGATGGCGTTCACGATTTCCCTACTTCACGGCCAGGCCGACGCGCTGCACACCGGCCTCGCGCAGCTCCTTCATCATGTTCATGACCTGCTGGTAGCGTAGTTCGCTGTCGGCAGCGATCATGATCGGCATGTCCGGGTTGTCCTCGAGCAGCGCACGGATGGCCGCCACGGCTTCCTTCTCGCTGATGCCCTCGCGCTGGATCTCGCCGGCCAGCGACAGCTTGCCCTCGCTGTCGATCTGCACGTCGACGCGCTTGTCGGGCGCCTTGCTCGATTTGCCGGCGCTCGGCACGTTGATCACGCCAGGCGCGATCAACGGGGCCGTCACCATGAAGATGATCAGCAGCACCAGCATCACGTCGATGAAGGGCACCATGTTGATCTCGTTCATGGCGCGGCGGCCGCGCCCGCGGGGTGGGACGGTCGCCATGTCAATGCCCGCCCGGCCGCCCGAATGGCATTGGACCCCCCTCGGGGGGGCAGCGAACCACGGAGTGGAGAGCGTGGGGGGCTTTCGTGCTCCCGCCCGGCCGCCCGAAGGGCACTGGGCCCCCCGTGGGGGGGCAGCGAACCACGAAGTGGAGAGCGTGGGGGGTAATCATCTCAGTATCCGGTCGGGGTCGCGGTGCCGGCCGGCGCCGCGTGCACGCCCAGGTTGCGCTGCAGGATGTTGGAGAACTCCTCGATGAAGGTCTCCAGCTTGATGGCGATGCGGTCGATGTCGCGCGCGAAGCGGTTGTAGGCGACTACGGCCGGAATGGCGGCGAACAGGCCGAGCGCGGTCGCCACCAGCGCCTCGGCGATGCCGGGCGCCACCGTGGCCAGCGTCACCTGCTGCAGGCTGGCCAGACCGGTGAAGGCGTGCATGATGCCCCAGACGGTGCCGAACAGGCCGACGTAGGGGCTGACCGAACCGACCGAGGCGAGGAAGGACAGGTTGACCTCCGCCGCGTCGAGCTCGCGCTGGAAGCTGGCGCGCATGGCGCGGCGCGCGCCGTCGAGCAGCGTGCCCGGGTCGCCGATGCGGCGCTCGCGCAGCTTCTGGTACTCGCGCATGCCGCTGGCGAAGATGCGCTCCATCGGACCGCCGCGCTTGGCGTTCTGCGCCGCCGAGGCATACAGGTCGTTGAGGCTGGTGCCGGACCAGAAGTCGCGCTCGAAGTCGTCGTTCTGCAGCTTGATGCTCTTGAGCGCACGCAGCTTGCGAAAGATGGCGGCCCAGCTGGCGATCGAGCCGACCAGCAGCAGCAGCATGACGAACTGCACGATGAAGCTGGCGTTGACCACCAGATGGAGGATGGAAAAATCCTGGCTCATGGGTTCAGCTTATTGAGAATGGGGGCTGGAATACGGGCGGGTTTCATGCTGGCGGCCTCGACCCAGCCGACGCGGATGGTGCCGTTGCAGAGCAGGTCGCGCTGGCCGGTCGCGGGATCGGCCAGCAGCGCCTGCTGCGCCAACACCAGGCCGGCGCGGCCGGCCTCTTGGAGCTGGGCGGTGACGATTAGTTCATCGTCCAGGTGTGCCGGGCGCAGGTATTTCAGCGCCGCATCGACGACCACGAACATGCCGCCGGAGTGCTCGCGCAGCGCGCGCTGGCCGAGACCGAGCGCGCGCAGCCATTCGGTGCGGGCGCGTTCGAAGAACTTCAGGTAGTTGGCGTAGAACACGATGCCGCCGGCATCGGTGTCTTCCCAGTAGATGCGGATCGGGAACTCAAACGCCATCGCCACGGCTCGCCTAGGCCAGCACCTCGTGCAGGCGCTCCACCGCGGCCTGCAGTTGCGGCATCGAGTTGGCGGTCGAGAAGCGGATGTAGCGAGCGGTGTCGGCATGGCCGAAGTCGCGGCCGGGTGTCACTGCCAGGTGGGCGCGCTTCATCAGTTCGAAGGCCAATTCCCAACTGCCGGCAGTCTGCATGCCGCTATTGTATTCGGAGCGGATCGCGCCGGGCGGGCCGAACAACTTGTCACACGCCGCGCCGCAGTCGGCCCAGGCGTAGAAGGCGCCGTCGGGCGTGACCGGCACATGCAGGCCCAGCGCGTTCAGCTGCGGCACGAACCAGTCGCGCCGCGCCTTGAATTCGGCGCGGCGGCGCTCGTACTCGGCCAGGCTGGCGGCTTCGAAGCAGGCCAGCGCCGCGTGCTGCGACACCGTGCTGGGGCAGATGTAGAGGTGCTGGGCGATCTGCTCCACGGTGTCGACCAGGGCGTCGGGCACCACCAGCCAGCCCAGGCGCCAGCCGGTCATGTTGAAGTACTTGCTGAAGCTGTTGATGCTGATGACCTGGTCGGACAGGCCCAACGCGCTGTGGCCGTAGGTGTCGTCGAACGACAGGCCGAGGTAGATCTCGTCGATCAGCGTGATGCCGCCACGTTCGGCCACCACCGCCTGGATGCGGCGCAGCTCGTCGGGGTGGATCGAGGTGCCGGTGGGGTTCGACGGCGAGGCCAGCAGCACGCCGCGCGTGTGCGCGCCCCAGGCCTCGCGCACCTTGTCGCCGCTGAGCTGGAAGCGCTCGGCGGCGGTGGAGGGGATCAGCACCGCGCGGCCCTCGGCCATGCTGACGAACTGGCGGTTGCACGGATAGCTCGGGTCCGGCATCAGCACTTCGTCGCCGGCGTCGATGAGCGCCAGGCAGGCCAGCTGCAGCGCGGCCGACGCACCGGCGGTGACGACGATGCGGCGTGCCGGCACCGGCACGCCAAAGCGCTGCGCATACCAGTGGCTGATGCGCTCGCGCAGCTCGGGCAGGCCGGTGGCCTGGGTGTACTGGGTGTGGCCGTCGCGGATGGCCTTCTCCGCCGCCTCCTGCACCAGCGGCGGCGCGGTGAAGTCGGGCTCGCCGATGTTCAGGTAGATCATCGGCCGCTCGCTGCCGGCGGCCTCGCGCGCGATGGCGGCGGCCGACTTGGCCATTTCCATCACGTAGAACGGCTCGATGCGCTGGGCGCGGGCGGCGATCCTCATGCCTGGTTCCGCGCCGCGCCGCGGTCGGCCTCGACCTCGAGCGGGCGCAGCCGCGGCGCCAGCCCGTTCAGCACCGCGTTGACGTACTTGTGGCCGTCGGTGCCGCCGAAATCCTTGGCCAGCTCGATGCACTCGTTTAGCACCACGCGCCAGGGCACGTCGGCGCACTTGAGCAGCTCGTAGGCGCCGATCCACATGCAGCCGCGCTCGATCGGCGAGATCTGGCCCAGCTCGCGGTCCAGCAGCGGCACGATCAGCGCGTCGAGGTCGCCGGCCAGCTCGATGCAACCGTGCAGCAGGGCGTCGTAATGCACCGAATCGGCCTTGGCGAAGCCCTGCAGCTCGCGCGTGAAGCCGTCGATCACCGCCACGTCGCTGCCGCCGACGAAGTGCTGGTACAGGCCCTGCAGCGCGAATTCGCGCGCGCGCGAGCGGGGCGACTTGGCGGACGACTTGCGGGTGCCGCCGCCGGCGATCTTGCCCGGCGCCGGGCGCCTGGTGGCGGTCATGCGAGCTGCGCTTTCAGCAGCGCCATCTCCACCGCCACCCGGGCGGCGTCGCGGCCTTTCTCGACCTGACGCACGATGGCCTGCGCCAGGTTCTCGGTGGTCAGGATGGCGTTGGCCACCGGCAGGCCGCTGTCCAGCGCCACCCGCGTGACGCCGGCGCCCGACTCGTTGGCGACCAGCTCGAAGTGGTAGGTCTCGCCGCGGATGATGCAGCCGAGTGCGATCAGCGCGTCGACGTCGCCGCGCCGGGCCAGCATCTGCAATGTCAGCGGCACCTCCAGCGCGCCGGGCACGGTGACCAAGGTGATGTGGTCCTCGGGCACGCCCAGCGCCGCCAGTTCGGCCAGGCAAGCGTCGCGCAGGCCGTTGGTCACGCCTTCGTTGAAGCGCGCCTGCGCGATGCCGATGCGCAGCGTGCTGCCATCGAGCGGGATCTGTTGTCCTTTGTCGGCTTCGAACATGATGCGTCTCAATCCTGGTGCAGGTAGCCGACCACTTCGAGCCCGAAACCACCGGTCATGCTGGGCAGGCGTCGCGGCGTGCCCATCAGGTTCATGCGCTGCACGCCGCAGTCGCGCAGGATCTGGGCGCCGACGCCATAGCTGCGCAGGTCCATGCGGCCGCGCTCGGGCGCGTGGGTGGCCCGCGTCGTGCCCTGGAACTGCGCCAGCAGCTGGTCGGCGCTCTCGCCGCAGTTGAGGAACACCGCCACGCCGCGGCCTTCCTGCTGCAGGCGCTGCAGGCTGGTGGCCACGCTCCAGGAATGGATGCCGCGGTCGGTCTCCAGCACGTCCAGCACCGACAGCGGTTCGTGCACGCGCACGGTGACCACGTCCTGCGGCGCCCACTGGCCCAGCGTCAGCGCCAGGTGCAGCGCGCCACTGGGCTTGTCGCGGTAAGCGTGGGCGACGAAGTCGCCGTGCACGGTGCGCAGCGGGCGCGTGGCAACCTTCTCGACCAGCGATTCGGTCGCGCTGCGGTGCTCGATCAGGTCGGCGATGGTGCCGATCTTCAGGCCGTGCTGCGCCGCGAACAGCTGCAGGTCGGGCAGCCGCGCCATGGTGCCGTCGTCCTTCATGATCTCGCAGATGACCGCGGTCGGCGAGCAGCCCGCCATGCCGGCCAGGTCGCAGCCGGCTTCGGTGTGACCGGCGCGCATCAGCACGCCGCCGTCGACCGCCTGCAGCGGGAAGATGTGGCCAGGCTGCACCAGGTCGGTGGCCTTGGCGCCCGGCGCCACGGCGGCCTGCACGGTGCGGGCGCGGTCGGCCGCCGAGATGCCGGTGGTGACGCCCTCGGCGGCCTCGATCGAGACCGTGAAGGCGGTGCCCATCTTGGTGCCGTTGCTCGACACCATGGGCGGCAGGTGCAGGCGCTCGCAGCGTTCGCGCGTCAGCGTCAGGCAGATCAGGCCGCGACCGAAGCGGGCCATGAAGTTGATCGCCTCGGGCGTGACGTGGTCGGCGGCGAGGACCAGGTCGCCCTCGTTCTCGCGGTCTTCCTCGTCGACCAGGATGACCATGCGGCCGGCGCGCAGCTCGGCGACGATGTCCTCGACCGGCGAAATCGCGCTCGAAGCGGGCAGGGTGGGCAGATGGGGAGCGTTCATTCGGTGCTCGGCGTTGGGGCGGCGCCGGCGTGCGCCCCGGTGGCGCACCTGCAAAGAACGGCGCCGCGCGGGTGCCGCGTCGGCAAAGCATGGATTATCTCCGCTTTGGGTCCGGCGCGCGGCCGCGTGGTCGTTGGTGGCGCCGTTTTTCCCTGCCACCGGGGCGCCGGGCGCGCTCAGTCGGCGGGCGCCAGCGGCTCGGTCCGCTGCGCGGTCGATGGCTCCGGCGGCTCCGGTAGCTCCGGTCGCACACCCGTGGCCGGCGCGGTCTGGCGCGCGCCGCCGCCATCGGGCACCGTGCCGCCGAGCCGCAGCGCGTAGGCCACCAGCGGCGGGCCGATGGTCTCGAACACCGCCACGGCGGCGAGCACGATGGCGCCCAGTTCGCCGGCGATGGCCGGCAGCAGTTCCTGCGTGGTCTGCACCAGGCCGATGGCCAAGCCCGCCATCGGGATCAGCGTCAGCCCGGTCGCCGCCGACTCGCGCCAGCCGTAGCCGGAAGCCTTGCCGCAGACCAGCACCGCGATCACCTTGACGCCGACCCGCACGCCCACGTAGGCCAGTGCCAGCGGCGCCAGCCGGAACACCTCGTGCAGGTGCAGGCTGGCGCCGGCGACCACGAACAGCACGATGAAGAACAGGTCGGCGCCGGCGCCGAACTCCGTGTGCGCCAGGCGCGCGCGGCGCTGCAGGCCGCGGCTGGCGATGCCCAGCGACAGCGTGGCGAACAGCGGCGAGACGCGCAGCAGCTCGGACAGGCCCAGCGTCAGCATCACGCCGCCGACCACCAGCGCGAAGCGGTAGTGGGCGTCGTCGGTGGCGGTGAAGTGCCCGACCCGGGTGATCAGCCAGGCGATGGCGGTGCCCAGCAGCGCGGCGCCGATCATCTGGTAGACCGGCAGCCCGATCGCGGTGGCCAGCGGCAGGTTGGCGTCGCGCAGCGCGAACGGCATCGCCAGCGAGAAGAAGATGAAGGCCAGCACGTTGTTCATGGCCACCAGCGCCTTGCTGATGTCGACCACCGGGCCCTTGGCGCGCAGCTCGTGCACCACGTGGATCAGCACCGCCGGCGACGACGACACCGCCACCGTGGCCGCGATGATGGCGGCCAGCGGGTGCGTGCCCAGTGCGTGCATCAGTGCCCAGATGGCGGCGAAGGTGCCGACGCTTTCGACCAGGCTGGCGATCAGCAGGGCCGGCGTGTGCAACACCATCCAGGGGTGCAGCGAGGTGCCGAGCTTGAACAGGATCAGACCCAGCGCCACCTGCACCAGCACGCGGGCGTCGGCCAGCATGGCCTCGTCGAGCAGGCCCAGACCCGAAGGGCCGATCAGCAGCCCAACCGCCATGAAGCCGGTGATGGTCGGCAGCCAGCGCACGCGCTTGGCCAGCAGGCCGCCCAGCACGCCGGCCACCAGCAGCACGCCGAACAGGGTGCTGGTGTTGAGGGTGGTCCAGTCGTGCGGCAGGAAGCTGAAATCGCTCACATGGCGCTCCAGCGGGATGGCGGCGCGGCGCTCACATCCGGTTCATGGCGACAGGCGCTCACGCAACCAGGCGCCATCTTCCAGCCGGTAGCACAGGCGGTCGTGCAGCCGGCTCTTGCGGCCCTGCCAGAACTCCCAGCGATCGGGCTTCAGGCGGTAGCCGCCCCAGTGCGGCGGCCGGGGCGGAGCCAGCAGGAAGCGCGCGCCGACCTTGGCGGCCTCGGCGACCAGCCAGGCGCGCCCCGGGATGACCTGGCTTTGCGGGCTGGCCCAGGCGCCCAGGCGGTGGTCGAGTGGGCGACTCGCGTAGTAGGCGTCGCTGTCGGCCTCGCTGATCTTCTCGACCAGGCCCTCGATGCGCACCACGCGCTCCAGCTCGACCCAGTGGAACTGCAGCGCCGCGTACGGATTGCCGGCCAGCTGCTGGCCCTTGCGGCTTTGGTAGTTGGTGTACCAGACCAGGCCGCGCTCGTCGAACTCCTTGATCAGCACCACGCGCGAGCTCGGGCGCAGGTCGCTGCCGACGGTGGCCAGCGTCATCGCGTTGGGCTCGGGGATCTCGCTCTTGCGCGCCTCGTCGAACCATTGGGCGAACTGCGCCATCGGGTCGGCGTGCGAGGCATCCTCGGACAATTCGGCGCGCTCGTAGCTCTTGCGCAGGTGGGCGATGTCTTGGCTCATGCCGGCAGTATAGGAATCACGCCGCGGGTTCCTGCTCGTCGGCCAGTGCCAGCAGCGCGGCGAGGCGGCGGTCGCTGACGCCGTGGGCGCGCAGGCTGTCGTGCGTCTGGCGCGCGTAGTCGAGCGTGCTGCCGTAGCGCCCGCTCGCGTGCCGGAAGATGTGGCGGTATTGCTCGGGCGCCAGCGCGCCGGTGAAGGACGGGCTGCGCCGCGACAGGGTGAAGGCCAGCGCCTCGATCGGGCCGTGCGGCGTGGCGCAGGGGAGCCAGCGGGCGTCGTAGACGCCGCTGGGCATCTCGCGCGCCCACAGGGTGTCGAACACCGCCTCGGCGTCGCGGCTGGGCACGCGGTAGGCCATGCCCTGGCAGCTGCCGCCGAGCAGCAGGGCGAACACCAGGCCCGGCTGTTCGGGCGTGCCGCGGTTGACCCGGCTCCACATCGCCAGCGCGCGGTGCCAGCCATGCACGCGGGTGGCGTGGCGTTCGCTGTAGTCGAAGTCGGGCCGCCAGATCAGCGACGCATAGCCGAACACCCACAGGTCGGCGCGCGGCCCGGCGCGCCGCTGCCAGTCGGCGCGTGCCCGCGCCAGCATCTGCAGCGGATCGCGGCCGGGCGGGCGCAGGTGTTCATAGGCGGCGTAGACCTTGCTGTCAGGGTGGCGCATGGCGAGACTTTATACAATCAGCAGGTTTTATTCGGAGCACACATGAGTACACAGAATGATGATGGCCAGGGCGTGGTCTGGACCGTGCTGGTCGGGGTAGTCCTGCTGGCGATCAGCCTGGCGGTTGGCATTGGCCTGTACCGTACCGGCCAGGGCGCGGCGGGATCGGCAGCCGTGGCGTCGACCGGCGTGACCTCCGGCGGCGGCGGCGATGCGCCCGCAGCAGCGGTGCAGCCCGCCACCGATGCATCGGCTGCTGCCGGCACGGATGCCGCGACTGCAGCCGCTGCCGGCAGCGCGCCGACGGCCACCGCCGATGGCGCCAGCGTGCGCATCGACGATGGCGTGGTCAAGTTCTATTTCGCCAGCGGCAGCACCGAGCTGGCGGCAGGTGCCAAGGAGGCACTGGCCGACGTGGTCAAGGGCGTGGCCGCCGGCCAGAAGGCGGTCATCAGCGGCTACCACGACACCACCGGCGATCCGGCCAAGAACGAGGAACTGGCCAAGCTGCGCGCCTTCGCCGTGCGCGATGCGCTGGTCTCGCTCGGCATCGGCGAGGACAAGCTGGATCTGCGCAAGCCCGAGGTGACCACCGCCGACGGCAGCAACGCCGAGGCGCGTCGCGTCGAGGTGCGGCTGGAGTAGGTGGCGGCCCGGCCGCGGCGCCAGGCCAAAGCCACGAGAAAGCCCGGTCGTGACCGGGCTTTTTTCTGCTCGATGCCGGGCGCGATCGCCCGCCAGCGAGTTCAGGCGTCGGCGGTCCGTCCCGCCGCCACGCCGCGCAGGAAACCGAGGATCTCCGGCGTCACGCCCAGCGGCTCCAGCAGCGTGGCCAGCAGCATCAGGTCGCGCGCGGCGCCGATGCTGGTCTGCAGCTCGGTCGCCTGCTCCTGCCAGCGGCGCGTGCGCTCGCGCGGCAGCACGGTGCGCAGGGCCTCAAGCACGTAGCGCGTGCGCTTGGCCAGCAGGCGCACTTTGTGCTGGTGCTCGATGCCTTCGGCCGATTGCAGGTCGGCTTCCTCCATCTCCTTCACCTCGCCGGCCAGCCGGCTGTGCAGGCGCTTGGTGCGTGCCACGGCCCAGTGCTCGATCGTCTGCTCGGCCAGCTCCGGAGTCCAGGCGCCCTGCGGCAGCGCCTGCAGCCAGCGCTCGAGCTGCAGCAGCGTGCGGCCGGTGGCCGGCGCCTGCAGGGTCGAGAGCAGGGCGGCGCGGCGCAGGCTGCGCTCGGCCGTCACGGCGGCTTCCATGGCCTGCCACTGCACCGCGCGCTCGGGGTTGCCGGCGATGTAGGCGTCGGCCCATTGGGGCAGGCTCTCCAGCGCCGCTACGTCGAGGTCGCGCATGGCGCCGAGCGCATTCAGCAGCGGGCGCAGCGCGCTGATGTCGGGCACCGGATGGTTTGCCAGCAGCGGCTTGGCCAGCCACAGCGCGCTGCGCCAGCGGCGCCAGCCGACGCGCGCCTGGTGCACCAGCTCGGAGCCGTCGGACTCGAGGATGCGGCCCAGGTTCTCGACGAACTGGCCGAGCATCTCGCCCAGCACGGTTTGCGCGGCCTGCAGCACCGGGGTGTCGGCCTCGAGGTCCAGCTTGCGCGCGCGGCGCGGCGCGTGCGTGGTGCCGTCGACCAGGCGCCAGCCCTGCTCGGCCTTGCTGAGCGGTGCCGGCAGCAGCGCCAGATGGGTGCCGATGTGCTCGGCCAGCTCGAACAGGGCGTCGGGGCGACCCTTGAGCAGTTCCAGCTCGAGTTCGCACAGCTCGCTGCGGGCCTCGCCGGCACGCACCTGGCCAATGTCCAGGACCACCTCGATGCGGCTGCCGTCGTCGGCCGTGTACAGGCGCAGGGTGCGCAGCGCGTCGGTCTCGAAGCAGGGCGCGAGCTGCGCGAACAGCTGGCCGTCGGCATCCAGCGTCGGCCACGGCGTGCCCTGCAGCAGCACCGGGTCGAGCCGGCCGCTGCGCACCGTCGACTCCCATTCGCCGCGCTGGCTCAGTCCGCCGGCCGCGGCGCCGGCGGTTTTCAGGGTCTGGATCCAGCGCGTGCGGCCGCCACCCTGGCGCAGGCTGCGCAGGCGCAGCGCCGCCTTGGCCCGCCGCAGCTGCTGGTCGGGTGTGTCGTAGTAGATGTTGCGCAGGCGCTGTTCGGTCGGCACCAGTTCGGCCAGGCCGGGGATGGTGGCCAGCTGCGTGCCGATCTGCCGGGCGTCGGCGCCGGGCAGCAGCAGCTTGAGTTCGATTTCCGCGCTGGTCGGGGTCGGTGTGATCATCTCGTGGGGTTGCCCATGCAGACGCCGCCTGCGGCGTGGCCCTGATTAGACCAGCCCGGTATGTAGCGAATGTGACACCAGCGTGTCAGTCCAGCTTCTGGCCGGCGGCGTTCCAGGCACGCTGGATCAGTTCGATCTTGTAGCCGTCCGGATCCGTGATGAAGGCGATCACCGTGGTGCCGCCCTTGACCGGACCGGGTTCGCGCGTGACCTGGCCGCCCGCCGACCTGATCTGCTCGCAGGCCGCATGGACATCGGGCACGCCGATGGCGATGTGGCCATAGGCCGTGCCGAGTTCGTACTCGGTCGTGCCCCAGTTGTAGGTCAGTTCGATCTCGGCCTGCCCCGGGTTGCCGCCTTCGTAGCCGAGGTAAACCCGCGTGTAGGTGTATTCGGGGTGTTCCGAGCTGCGCAGCAGCTGCATGCCCAGCACCCGGGTGTAGAAGTCGATCGAGCGCTGGAGATCGCCCACGCGCAACATGGTGTGCAGGATTCTCATGCGTTCGATTGTGCCCTGCTTGCACCGGGGCGTGCGCCCCGTGTCGCGTCGGCCGGACATCGGCGCATCGGCAGGGCAGAGGCTCTTGATTTATTTAATAAGTTAAATGATACAATGCGCCGCGCACAGGGATCATCCTCAGAATGCAGCGCGGCCGGCTGGCTAGACTTGACAAGCCCACCGGTTTTCCTTTTCTCGGAGACAAGCTACCCCATGAGATCGAGGCGAATGGCGCCGGACGAAGCGGCCGGTGGAAGGGTTTGCACGCGGGCGCACGGGCAGTGCCCGTGGCACGGAGTGCCGCAGCCATGACCAGCGATCTGCAGATGCGCAAGGGCGTGGTTGGACGGGTGCTGCACCTGCTGTGCGACATCTTCGCCGTGATCGGCGGCCTGGTGCTGATTGCCATGGCCGGGATGACGGTGTTCAGCGTGATCGGCCGCACCTTCTTCGCCAGCCCGATCCTGGGCGACATCGAACTGGTGCAACTGGGCCTGGCGGTGTGCGTGGCGACCTTCCTGCCCTACACGCAGCTGCGCAGCGCCAACATCATCGTTGACTTCTTCACCACCAGGGCCTCGGCCTCCACGCAGCGCTGGATGGATGGCCTGGGCGCCTTCCTGTACGCGGGCTGCACGGCCCTGATCGCCTGGCGTGTCTACGCCGGCGCGGTGATGAGCTACGAGAACCAGGAAGCCTCGATGCTGATGAACCTGCCCTTGTGGATTCCCTATGCGCTGATGGTGCCGGGATTCATCCTGTGCACGCTGGTCGGGCTGTACCAGGCGTTTCGCCACTGGAGCGGTGTCGACGCCAAGGCGGAGGTGGCGTCATGAGCACCATGATGATCGGCATCTCGCTGTTCGCCTTCATGCTGGTGCTGATGGCGATCCGCGTGCCGATCGCGATCGCGATGTTCGTGCCCGGCGCGGTCGGCTACGTGTTTCTCTCGGGCTGGGATCCGCTGATGGCCCACCTGCGCGGCGCGGTGTACGGGCGCGTGTCGGTCTACGACCTGTCGGTGATCCCGCTGTTCATGCTGATGGGCGCGTTCGCGGTCAACGGCGGTCTGTCGAAGGCGCTGTTCGATTTCGCCAATGCGCTGCTGGGCCGCTTCAAGGGCGGCATGGCGATGGCGGGCATCCTAGCCTGCGCCGCTTTCGGCGCCATCTCCGGCTCCACCGTCGCGACCACCGCCACCATCGCGCAGGTGGCGTATCCCGAGATGCGCCGCATCAACTACTCCGGCCGCCTGGCGACGGCGGCGCTGGCCACAGGCGGCACCATGGGCGTGCTGCTGCCGCCCTCGGTGACGCTGATGGTGTACGCGATCCTGACCGAGCAGAACATCACCAAGACCTTCCTGGCCGCCTATGCGCCGGCGTTCCTGGCGGCTGCCGGCTACATCGCCGCGATCGCCATCTACGTGCGCCTGAAGCCCGAGCATGCACCCGAGGCGCAGGCCGCCAGCGCCGGCGAGGTGATGGAAGCCGCCGGCGCCGTGTGGCCGATCGCGCTGATCTTCGCGGCCGTGTTCGGCGGCATCTACGGCGGCATCTTCACGCCGACCGAGGGGGCGGCCATCGGCTCCACGCTGACCTTCATCATCGCGCTGCTCAAGCGGCAGATGACCATGCCGAAGATCATCGCGTCGATCCGCACGGCGGCGGTGACCAGCGGCATGATCTTCATGATCTTCATCGGCGCCGACATGATCAACGCCGCGCTGGCGCTGTCGCAGTTGCCCAACCAGCTGGCCGAGGTGATCGCCAATGCCGACATCGCCCCGGTGGTGGTGATGGCCGCGATCATGGTCTTCTACATCATCCTCGGCGCCGTGATGGACGAGATGTCGATGATCCTGCTCACCGTGCCGGTGCTGTTCCCGGTCATCATGGGGCTGGACTTCTACGGCCTCAATCCGTCCGACAAGGCGCTGTGGTTCGGCGTGCTGATCCTGACGGTGTGCGCCATCGGCATGATCTTCCCGCCCGTGGGCCTGAACGTCTACATCATGAACGGCCTGGCCAAGGACGTGCCCATGATCGAGACCTACAAGGGCGTGACGCTGTTCCTGGCCTGGGACTTCATGCGCCTGGCCCTGTTGATCCTGTTCCCCGGCATCACGCTCTGGCTGGTGCGTGTGCTGTCTTGACCTAGCCTCTTGAGGAGACCTACCGACATGAGTTCAGCCCTGACCAAACTGGCCATCGCGGGCGCGCTGGCATTCGCCGCCGGCGCGGTGTCGGCACAGACCGTGCTGAAAGTGCATCACTTCCTGCCATCGGGCTCGAGCTCGCAGCAGAAGATCATCGCGCCCTGGTGCGCCAAGATCGAGAAAGAATCGGCTGGCGAGCTGAAGTGCCAGATCTACCCGGCGATGCAGTTGGGCGGCACGCCGCCGCAGCTGCTCGACCAGGTGCGCGACGGCGTCGCCGACATCGTGTGGTCGGTGCCGACCTATTCGGCCGGCCGCTACACCAAGACCGAGGTGTTTGAGCTGCCCTTCATGGCCGTCAACGCCAAGCAGGGCTCGCAGGCACTGTGGGAGTACACGCAGAAGCATGCGCTGGACGAGTTCAAGGGCATCAAGCCGCTGTTCATGCACACCACCGAAGGCTATGTGCTGCACTCCAACATGCCGATCCACAAGCTGGAAGAGCTCAAGGGCAAGAAGATCCGCACCGCGACCCGCATCAGCGCCCGCATGATGGCGGCGATGGGTGGCACGCCGGTGCAGATGCCGCTGCCGCAGGTGCCGGACGCGCTGTCCAAGGGCGTGGTCGATGGCGTGCTGGTGCCCTGGGAAGCGATTCCCGCCACCAAGCTGCACGAAATCGTCAAGTACCACCTGGACGCACCGGTGGGCTCGCCGCGCTTTGCCAACACCATCTTCATCTTCGGCATGAACCAGGCCAAGTACGACAGCCTGCCGCCGAAACTGAAGAAGGTGATCGACGACAACTCCGGCCTGGCGGCCTCGGCCTGGGCCGGCGAGGAGGGCTTCGACAACATCGTCGAGCCCTACTCCAAGATGGCGCGCGACCGGGGCAACACCATCAGCGTCATCAGCAAGGAAGAGCTGGCGCGCTGGGAGAAGGCCACCGCCGGCGTCGACGAGATCTGGCTGAAGGACGTCGCCGCCAAGGGCGGCGACGGCAAGAAGCTGATCGAGGAAGCCAAGGCGCTGCTGAAGAAGTACGAACCCAAGTAGGCGTCGCTGCCAGGCATGCGCCGCGTGCCGGACGCGTGCCCCAGCACGAAAGGGCCGCCGATGCGGCCCTTTTTCCTGTCCAGGCCTGTTTCAGGCGGTCGGCAGGTCGAACACCAGGCAGGTGGTGGTGGCGTGTGCGTACAGCGTGCCGTCCGGGCCGACCAGCCGCGCCTCGGCGGTGGCGAGCTGGCGGCCGCAATGGATCACCTTGCCTTCGGCGCGCACCCGCGGCACCTTGGGCGTGATGGCCCGGACCAGGTTCACGCCCAGCTCGGCCGTGGTGTACGCGCGGCCGGCCGGCATCAGGGTGTGTATCGCGCAGCCCAAGGCCGAGTCGAGCAGCGTGGCGAACCAGCCACCATGCACCGTGCCCATCGGGTTCAGCAACTGCGGCCCCGGCGTGCCCTGGAACGTGGCGTAGCCCTTGCCGACTGCGACCATCAGGAAGTCGAGCGTCCTGGCGATGCTGGCGTAGGGCAGCGTGCCGTCGAGCACCCCCTGCATCAGCTCCAGCCCGCTCATGCCGGCGATCTGGTCCATGCGCGCGACACCTGGCCCGGGGCCGGCTGCTAGGCGCTCCATCACGGCCTTCTCTTCGGCGAGCCATTGGTCGAGGTGGTTGTGCGTCATGCCTGTTTTCCGTTGTTCGGACCGCGTGATGATGCACCGCGATCAGGCTGAAGCAAGTCGCGAACGCAACTCGGTCTTCAGCACCTTGCCGTAGTTGTTCTTCGGCAGCTCGCTCACGAAGATGTAGCGCTTGGGGCGCTTGAAGCGGGCGATCTGGCTCAGGCAATGGGCGTCCAGCGCAGCTTTGCTCAGCGTGCCGCCCGGTTGTGCGACGACGAAGGCGACCACGTTTTCGCCCCATTCGGCGTCCGGCTCACCGACCACGGCGGCCTCGGCCACGCCAGGCGCGGTGAGCAGCGCTTCCTCCACCTCGCGCGGATAGATGTTGCTGCCGCCGCTGATGATCAGGTCCTTGCTGCGGTCCTTCAGCGTCAGGTAGCCATCGGCATCCAGCGCGCCCATGTCGCCGGTGAACAGCCAGCCGTCCCGGATGGCGGGCGCCGTCGCCTCGGGGTTGGCCCAGTAGCCGGCCATCACGCTGTCGCCCTGGACGACGACTTCGCCGACCTGGCCGAGCGGCAGATCGCGGCCCTGCGGATCGGTCACGCGCACCCGCACCGAGGTCTGCGCCACGCCGACCGAGGCGATACGCTCGAGATGGCGCGGGTGCGCGGTGTCGGCCAGATCGGCGCGCGACAGCACGGTGCCGACCATCGGCGTCTCGCCCTGGCCGTAGATCTGCACGAAGCGCGGTCCCATCACGCGCAGCGCGCGCTGGATGTCGGCCAGGTACATCGGCGCGCCGCCGTAGACGATGGTCTTGAAGCAGCGCGCGCAGTCATCGGGCGACAGGCCCTGTCGCTCGGCTTCGTCCACCAGCCGACCGACGATGGTCGGCGCGGCGAACAGCGACAGCGGGCCGACCTCGCGCCCGAGCGCGAATAGCTCGACCGGATCGACGCTGCCCGATGCCGGCACCAGGTGGCGCGCGCCGGCCATCAGGTGCGGGATGGCATAGAGGCCGGCGCCGTGCGAGATTGGCGCCGCATAGACGATGGTGTCGTCGGGTGCTACCGGATCGACGTCGACGTGGTAGCCCATGCCCATGGTCATCAGGTTGCGCTGCGTCAGCATCACGCCCTTGGGGCGGCCGGTGGTGCCGCTGGTATAGAACAGCCATGCCGTGTCGTCCAGCGACCGCTCGGTGATCGGCGCGGCGTCGGCGTTGGGCGCCGGCGCCAGCAGTTCGGCGGCCTGATCGGACTCCAGGTCGATCTGGCACCGCAGCCCGGCCAGCGGTGAGGGCGCGACGTCGCCGGTGACGAAGGCCCAGCGGGCGCCGCAGTTGTCGATGATCCATTCGACTTCGCGCGGGTGCAGCTTGGCGTTGACCGGTACCGCGACCAGGCCGGCCCACCACAGGCCCCACAGCACTTCCAGGTAGCGTGGGTGGTTGCGGCCGAACAGCAGTACGCGATCGCCCGGCGCCAGGCCAGCCGTGCGCAGGCGCTGCGCGAGGCCGGCGCTGCGGGCTGCCCACTCACCGTAGCTGGCGTGCTGAACGCTGCCATCGAAAATGGCCGGCGCCTCGGGGTGCTGGCAGGCCTGGCGCCGCAAAAGGTGCGCCAGACTCATGGTGCTCGCTCTCTCATGTCGCGCATTCTGGAGCAAGCCGTGCGCGGCGCTGACGGCGGCGACGGCTGGCGGCCCTCGAACAAGGCTCGGCACCCTAGATCGGCAACGGCCCTTCGAACGGCAGCACGTGGCTGAAGTGGCACGCCACGCCGTCGGCCGCCGTCCAGCGGTACAGGCCGATCATCAGCGGCTCGAACCGGCAGGCCAGGGCTGCGCCGGGTCGCAGGTCCAGATCGATCTGGTGCGAGGTGGACGGCGCCACCACCACCGGCGCACCACCCAGCGCGCCCACGATCGGGCGGTGCATGTGCCCGGCCAGGATCATCTGCACGCCGCCGTGCCCGGCCACCAGCGTGGCCAGTTCGGCGCGCCCCTGCAGCAGCCCGCACTGGTCCATGGCGCTGATGCCGGTGACCAGCGGCGGGTGGTGCATGAAGATCACCACCGGCGCGCCGGAGCACTGCTGCAACCGGCCTCGCAGCCAGTCGAGCTGAGCGGCGCCGAGCACCCCGTGGGCGTGTCCGGGCGATACCGTGTTGAGGCCGATGAAGTGCAGGCCGCCATGCTCGACGTGCATGCAGACCTGGTCCGGCGGCGCGTCGGCGGCCTGCGGCATCAACTCGCTCAGCAGGCGGCGCGCAACAAGTGGCTGGTCGTGGTTGCCTGGCACGGCCAGCACGCGCGGGCCGCCCGTGGCCGCATGCGGCAGTTCCTGCGACAGCAGCTGGCCGATCGTCGCGTAATCCTGCTCGCGCCCACATTCGGTCAGGTCGCCGCTCAGCAGCAGCACGTCCGGCGCCGGATCCAGGGTGCGCACATGCACCAACGCCCGGCGCAAGCCTTCCACGGGATCGGCACGTCCGCCCAGCTCAGCGGGGTTGAGGCCGATATGCGGATCGGTGAGGTGGGCGATGAGCATGGCCCCGCTTTGTACACCGGAGCCGGGTGCCCGATGTACCGGTTGGGAGGCAGCGGTCGAAAAGTATCTCAGCAAACCGGCAAATAAATCGCACTCCGGCGCGATGACGACGGCCCGCCCGCATCAGCGACAGGGTCGTTCGAACAACCGGCCGTGTCCCGTCACGGTCGGATCCAGCCCGGCAGTGCACATCAAGTCCCAGAAACCGGCAGGTGAGCTGGCGATCACCGGGCATCCCAGCTGCGCCTCTATCCGGGGAACCACGGTCAACGTGCGCAGGCCGCCACATGAAATCAGCAGGGCGTCTGCGGGTTCGCCTTGTGCGTAGGCCGACCTGCCCAGCTCCATCAGTTCCTGCGGGCTGACCTGCGCGACCGCATCCACGCTGGTCATGTCGAGGCCACGCAGGGCGGTGACCACGAGACCCTGCGCATCGAGAAAATCACGCAGGCACTGGTTCAACTCGTCGTTGTACGAGCTGGCGACGGCAATTCGCTGCACCCCAAGGGTCTGCATGGCATGAACGATCGCATGGGCCATGGTGGTGCAGGGCAGGCCGGTTGCGTCGCGTAGCTGGTCACGCAGCTCATTGGCGAAGACGGCCCCGTGCTGGAAGCTGATCGAGGTGCCCATGAGCGAAATCGCCTGCGCACCGGCGTCGCGCAGGGCGAGGGCGTGATCGACGATGCTCCGCATCACCGGTGCAAAGCCGTGGTGTGAGATCGCGGCAATCCCGAGTCCACGGGCGCTGAAGCGCGCGCGACCGGCGTACAACTGCGGCCCATCGTCCGGCACCTGCCCGTGCGCGGGCGGAACGATCAGGCCCAGCAATGGTGGTGGCGCGGCTGCGCTCACTGGGCGGAGATCTTCTGCGCGCTGATCAGCTTGCCCCACGCCGCCGATTCGCGCACGAGGTCGGCGGCCAGCGCCTGCGCCGGCATGAAGGCCGGTACCGCGCCCTGCATGCTCGCCGACTGCTTCATTTCAGCGCTGGCCAGAACGGTCCTGACGGCCTGCTCCAGCTTGCCGATCACTGCCGGCGGCGTGCCCGCCGGGGCGGCCAGATACAGCCGCGGCGCGGCGCTGAAGCCGGCAATCGCCTGCGACAGCGGCGCCACGGCTTCCGCGCCGGCAAGCTTGTCATCACTCATCATCGCCAGGCCCTTGAGCTTGCCCGACTTGATCTGCGCCAGTCAACCCGCCGCGCTGACCACCCCCAGCGGCACCTGCCCGCCGATGATGTCCGGAACGATCTGCGATGCCCCGCGATAGGGGATGTGCAGCACGTAGGTGCTGGTCTGGCCCTTGAGCATCTCGAAGCCGAGGTGGTGCACCGTGCCGACCCCCGGGGTGGCGTAGGCATAGCGGCCGGGATGGGCCTTCAGTTCCTGCACGAAGCTCTTCGGATCGGAGGCGGGGAAGTCGGGCCGCGCGACGATCATCAGCGGCAGGTTGAACAGGCCGGCGATCGGCGTGAACGCCTTCAGCGGCTCGAACGGCATACGTGCCTGCATGTGCTCCGCGATCAGCACGCCGCTTTCGCCCAGCAGCAGCGCATAGCCGTCGGGCGCGGCCTTGGCAACGGCGTCGGCCGCGATCAGGCCCGCGGCGCCGGCGCGGTTTTCCACCACCACCTGCTGGCCAAGTAGGTCACCGAGCTTGGGTGCGATCAGCCGTGCGACCGTATCCATGCCGCCGCCGGCCGAATAGCCCACGAACAGGCGCACTGGCCGCACGGGATAGTCCTGCGCCTGGACGAAGGGAGCCACCATGGCGGCAGCAGCGGCGGTGGCGATGAGCAGCGTGCGCCGTCGTGCGGCGAAAGCCCTGTTCCGGTGGTCCATGGTGTCTCCTGTCGGTAGGTTGGTGGGTCAGGCTTTTCCGGCACCGCGGGATCCGGGACGGCGCGCGAGTTCCTTGATGCGTGAACGGCTGGGCTTGAAGCCCAGACCGGGCTGCTCCGGCAGCGTCAGCACGCCCTGCTCGGGTACCGGCAGATCGTCGAAGACCAGCGTGCAGCAGTCGACCGCCACCGAGTGGTACTCCACCAGGCCACCGTTGGCGAGGCCTGCGTGCAGGTGCATGTTGTGGTGCGGCCAGGCGCCGCCGTTGGCGATCGCGGTGTTGAAGGCCGCCGCCATGCCGGCGATGCGCAGGCACTGCGTGTAGCCGCCGGTGATGCAGACGTTGGGCTGCACCACGTCCACGGCCTGCGCGACCAGCATGTCGCGGAACCGGCTCGCCAGGCCTTCGTTCTGGCCGGCCGCCAGCGGGATGCCGATCTGGCTGCGCAGCTTGGCGAGATTGCCGATGTCGTTGTGCGACACCGGCTCCTCGAAGAACGCGATGTCGTGGCGCTCCAGCGCGCGTGCCAGACGCAGCGCGTGCAGGTAGTCCAGGCTGCAGTTGGCATCGATGAAGATCTGTACCAGCGGCCCGACCGCCTCGCGCACCGCCGCCACGCGCCGCACGTCTTCCGCAATGACGTCGCCGAGCGGCCGCGGCTCGTCACGCCGCGCCAGCGCATGGTGGCCGACCGTCATCTTCAAGCGGGTGAAACCGCGCTTGACCCAAGTGAGCGCGGCTTCAGCAAGCTCGTCGCGGTCGAAGAACGCGAAGCCGAAGGTGGCGTACACCGGCACCTGTGCGCGCGCGCCGCCGAACAGGCGCCAGCACGGCTGGCCGAGCACCTGCCCCTTCAGGTCCCACAGTGCCAGATCGATCGCCGCGATGGCGTGGCTGGCATAACCCGACTGCCCGCGCGGCGTCAGCAGCCAGTACAGGCGTTCCCAGATCAGCTCGTGGCGCATCGGATCGGCACCGACCAAGGCGTGTGCGGCGATGTCGTTGACGATGCTGCCGATCACCTCCTCCTCGGTGATGGCGGTCATGCCGGTGCCGGTCAGCCCGGTGTCGGTTTCGATGTCGACCAGGCAGACCGACAGCGAGGTGGTCTTGGATCTCGGACCGCGCCCGACCGTGACGGGCAAGTGCAGCGGGGTGGCATGAACACGTGTGATGCGCAAGGGGTGATCCGGCATGGACGCCAGAATAGGGATGCCCTTGCGGGCCAGCAAGGCGCCACCGGCGAACCCAGCTTTCGCCAAATGCGAAAGCGCCCGGGTGTTAGGCTTGGCGCAGTTCGCTTGCCAGGGTGACGATGACAGACGTCGGCGGCAGGTCTGCCCGCATCATCAGACGGTGCGTGCGCCGGGCCCAGTCGTTCGCCAACGGCACGGCGGCCAGCGGCAGTGCGGCAAGCTGTGGGGCAATGGCTTGCAACGGCAACACGCTCAGACCGAGGCCGGCAGCCACCATGCGGCAGACGGCGTCGAAGCTGCGCATGCGCATACGTACCGCCAGCGCATGGCCTTGCATAGCGGCGGTGGCGACGAGGCGACCGGAGATCGCGTTCCCGTCGGGCAGGCACACGAAGGGATGATCGATCACGTCTTCCAGCCTCAGCAGCCGCTGCCTGGCAATCGGGTCGTCGGCGCGCGTCAGCAGCACCAGCTGGTCGTGGAACAGCTCGAACGAGCGCAGACCCTGCACCGGGTGCGGCAGATCGACGATGCCCATGTCGGCGCGCTCCTCGAGCAGCGACAAGGGAATCTCCGGACTGCTGCGCTCCTCGATGTCCACCTGCACCTGTGGGTGTTGCTGTTGGAATCGAGTCAGGCGCTCGGGCAGGAATTCGATCAGTGAGGATGCGTTGGCCAGCACGCGCACATGGCCGCGACGGCCTTGGCCTTCGTCCTGCAGCTCCCGCACCAGCCGGTCGGATCGGGCGATGAGTTCCTGGCCCTGCTGCACCAGCCGCTGGCCCGCCGCGGTCAACCGCACGCCGCGTGGCCCGCGTTTGAACAGCGCAACCCCGAGCGCATGCTCCAGCGCCGTGATGCGCGCGCTCACGGCACCCAGCGCGAGGCCGCTGCGCTCGCTGCCGGCGCTGATGGAACCGGCCTCGGCCACCGCAATGACCACGCGCAGTGTTGTCAGGTCGAGCAGCTCCTGGCGCGATGGCGCGCTGCGGTTCACACTGGTACGGTGTAGTTCAGCGCCATGCGCCCGCCGTCGACCATGATGATCTCGCCGGTGATGTAGCTGGCGGCGTCGCTGGCTAGGAAGGCGACGACGTCGGCAATCTCGCTCGGCTGACCTAGGCGCTTCATGGGCGTGCGCATCATGATCTTGTTTTTCGCTTCCTCGCTGGTCAGCACCGCGGCCGCGGCCAGTTCGGTGGCGATGGTGCCGGGGCCGACGGCGTTGACGCGCACGCCCTTGTCGGCCAGCGCCAGCGCCATGGCGCGCGTGAGCTGGTTGATGCCGCCCTTGCTGACGTTGTAGCTGGCGATGTTGGGGATCGCGAGCACGCTGTTGACCGAACTCATGTTGACGATGCTGCCATGGCCGGCCCTGGCCATCTCGCGCGCCACCGCCTGCGCGACCAGGAACGCGCCCTTCAGGTTGACGCGCAGCACGGCGTCGAAGTCCTTCTCGCTGACGTCGAGGAAGTCGGCCGCCTTGAAGATGCCGGCGTTGTTGACCAGCACGTCGATGCGGCCGTGCGCCTTCATCGTTTCGGCTACCAGCGCGTCGACCTGGTGCTTGTCGCCGACGTCGCAGTGCAGGTAGTCGGCCTGCAGTTCGGCGGCCAGCGCACGCCCGCGCTCGTCGGCCACGTCGGCGATCACGACGCGTGCGCCTTCGCGCGCGAAGCGGCGGGCGCAGGCCTCGCCAATGCCCTGCGCCGCGCCGGTGATGAGGGCGATGCGGTCGCGCAGGCCGAAGGAAATGGAGGCGGTGTCAGTGCTCATGGTGTGGAATCGGGGCAGGGCTGCCAGCGTGCGGATGCGCGGCCGGTGTCGCCGCGATTGTCCCGCATCGGCCCGATGCGCTGGCGCCTACACTGTGCGGCATCTGACCCGACCCCTCCCAGCGCCATGATCACCCTGACCCAGGCCGTGCTCTACACCGACACCGACGGCCGTGCGCGCTTCCGCGACGAACCGCTGATCCTGAGCGAGGGCACGCCGGCGGCCCGGCTGTCCACGCTGATGGCCTCGGGCGGCTGGCAGTTTCGCCACAGCCCGGTCGGGTTCTGGAGCGGTTTTCATTGCACCGGCACGCCGCAGTGGCTGCTGGTGCTGCAAGGCCGGATGGAGATCGGGCTGCAGGACGGCAGCACGCGCGAATTTGGGCCGGGCGAGTATTTCTATTCCGGCGACACCTTGCCCGCAGGTACCAGCTTCGATCCCGGCCTGCACGGCCATCGCAGCCGCCAGGTCGGCGACGAGCCGCTGGTGACGCTGTTCGTGCGCGCGGCCGAGCGCTGAAGCCGTCGACCGCCGCGGTGGCGTGGCACCGCGCGCGGTGCTGCCGCCTTCAGCAGTTGCTGCTTCAGCGGCTGAAGCCCCCGCGCCGGTTGCCGCCGCTGCGGTTGCCGCTGCCGAAGCCGCCACCGCCAAGACCGCGGTTGCCACCGCCCGAGCGGCCGCGGTTGCGTCCGCTACCGCTCTTGCCCATCAGGTCGATGCTGGTGCGCATCGGGTCGGGCTGCCCGGCGGCGCCGTGGCTGGGGCCGCTGGGGCGTGGGCGCTTGCCGTGCAGATTGGTCTGCAGCGGATCGATGTGGCGCGGCAGGTGGTCGAGTTCGCGCTCATCGTCGTTGTCGAAACCGAACTCACGCGTGGGCTGAGCGCGGTGCTGGCTGTCGCCCTGGCTGTTCGGGCGCGATCCCTGGGTGCTCGGGCTGTTGCCACGGCCGCCACGGCGGCGCCGGCTGCGTCCGCTGCGCTCGCCCTGCGGACGCTGTTCGCCGGCGCGGGTCTCGATCGGCTGGCCGTCGGCATCCAGTTCTGCCGCGTCGGTTGGCACGGCACTGTCCTGGGTGCGCGTGCGTGGCGCTGGGGCCGGGCGGTTGCCGCCCTGGCCGCGGCCGCCACCGCCGGCCTTGCTCTCGCGGATGCGCTGCATCATTTCCTGGCGCGCCGCGCGGGCGGCGGCCTGCATGACTTCGCGGCTGGGCGGCTTGCCGAGGCCGCCCCACAGGGTCTGGCGGCCCATGGCGATCGGCTCGGCCTTCTCGTCGGGATCGGGGCCGAAGCCTTCCAGGATCTGCACCGGGATCTGCTGGCGCGTGAAGCGTTCGATCTCGTGCATGAAGCCTTCCTCGTCCATGCACACCAGGCTGATGGCCTGGCCGCTGGCGCCGGCGCGGCCGGTGCGGCCGATGCGGTGCACGTAGTCCTCCGGCACGTTGGGGATGTCGTAGTTGACCACGTACGGCAGGTGGTCGATGTCGATGCCGCGCGCGGCGATGTCGGTGGCCACCAGGGCGCGCAACTCGCCGCTCTTGAATTCGGCCAGCGCCTGGGTGCGCGCGGTCTGGCTCTTGTTGCCGTGCAGCGCCATGGCCTTGATGCCACGCTCGTTCAGGAAGTCGGCCACCTTGTTGGCGCCGAACTTGGTGCGCGTGAAGATCAACACTTGGCTCCAGTCGCCTTCGCCGACCAGGTGCGCCAGCACGTCCTTCTTGCGGTTGCGGCCGACCGGGTAGATCAACTGGCGGATGCGCTCCACCGTGGTGTTGGGCGGCGTCACCTGGATGCTCTTGGGGTTCTTGAGCAGCCCGTTGGCCAGGTCGCGGATCTCGTTGCTGAAGGTGGCCGAGAACAGCAGGCTCTGCTTGTCGCGTGGCAGCAGCGCCAGCACCTTCTTGACGTCGTGGATGAAGCCCATGTCGAGCATGCGGTCGGCCTCGTCCAGCACCAGCATCTCGACGTGCGAGAGGTCCATGTGGCCTTGCTGTTCCAGGTCGAGCAGGCGGCCGGGCGTGGCCACCAGGATGTCGACGCCGGCCTGGATGCGCTCGATCTGCGGGTTCATGCCGACGCCACCGAAGATCACGGTGGAACTCAGATCCACGTACTTGCCATAGGTGCGCACCGATTCCTCGACCTGGGCGGCCAGTTCGCGCGTCGGCGTCAGCACCAGTGCGCGGATGGCGCCGGGCCTGGCGGCGGGGCGGGTGCTCAGCAACTGCAGCATCGGCAGCGTGAAGCCGGCGGTCTTGCCGGTGCCGGTCTGCGCGCCGGCCAGCAGATCGTGGCCTTCGAGCACGACGGGAATCGCTTGCGCCTGGACGGGGGTGGGGGCGGTGTAGCCCTGTTCTTGCACAGCCCGCAGAATGGCAGGGGCCAGGTTCAGATCATCAAAGTTCATCAAACGGGTGCGCCTGTCTCATCAGGGCGCAAGGAGCTTCGGGCCTGTTCCGGCGAGCGCCGGCCAGTCAGGGGGCTGAAGCGGGTTCTTCTTGAGATGGGCACCTGCGGGCGATGAGCCCCGGACACCCCAGCGAAACGCTGGCATCGGCGGATTAACTGGTGGTCCGCCAGCGCGTCGATTATCGCATGCTGCGCCACAGCCTGCCTTGTAGGACGAAAGCGCGGGTGCCTCACGAGGTCGCGCGGCTGGACCGGGTTCGCCGGATCGATGCCGGCCACTCCGTGCTGACGCTGCTTGACCGCCCGGCGGCGGTGGGGCGCGCCAGCGCCGATAATGGCGCCTTAACGGCGCGCGCGGCCGGTGCTGCTGCGACCGCTGCCGTCCCACCCCTTTCCTTTCACGCCTGCCCGGCTGCCGGCATCGGAGCGATCGACGCCGGTGGCCGCCTGCTTTTCTTCAAGAGAGTCAACCATGGCCCAGTACGTTTTTTCCATGAACCGCGTCGGCAAGATCGTGCCGCCCAAGCGGCACATCCTGAAGGACATCTCGCTGTCATTCTTCCCCGGCGCCAAGATCGGTGTGCTGGGCCTGAACGGCTCGGGCAAATCGACGCTGCTGAAGATCATGGCCGGCATCGACAAGGACATCGAGGGCGAGGCCATCCCCATGCCCGGCCTCGACATCGGCTACCTGCCGCAGGAGCCGCAACTCAACCCCGAGCACACCGTGCGCGAGGCGGTCGAGGAGGCGATGAAGGAGGTCAACGACGCGCGTGCCCGGCTGGAGGAAATCTACGCGGCCTACGCCGAGGAAGACGCCGACTTCGACGCCCTGAGCGAGGAGCAGGGCCGGTTGGAAGCCGTCATCGCCGCCGCCGGCACCGACAGCGAGCACCAGCTGGAAATCGCCGCCGACGCGCTGCGCCTGCCGCCCTGGGATGCGGTGATCGGCAAGCTCTCGGGCGGCGAGAAGCGCCGCGTGGCGCTGTGCAAGCTGCTGCTGTCCAAGCCCGACATGCTGCTGCTGGACGAACCGACCAACCACCTGGATGCCGAGTCGGTGCAGTGGCTGGAGATCTTCCTGCAGCGCTTTCCCGGCACCGTGGTGGCCATCACGCACGACCGCTACTTCCTCGACAACGCCGCCGAGTGGATTCTCGAACTCGACCGCGGTCACGGCATTCCGTACAAGGGCAACTACTCGAGCTGGCTGGAGCAGAAGGAGGCGCGGCTGAAGCAGGAGCAGCGTGGCGAGGATGCGCGCGCCAAGGCGATGAAGAAAGAACTGGAGTGGGCGCGCCAGAACCCCAAGGGCCGCCAGGCCAAGTCGAAGGCGCGCCTGGCCCGCTTCGAGGAACTGAGCGACTACGAATACCAGAAGCGCAACGAGACGCAGGAGATCTTCATCCCGGTCGCCGAGCGCCTGGGCACGGAAGTGATCGAGTTCAAGGGCGTCAGCAAATCATTTGGCGACCGCCTGCTGATCGATGACCTGAGCTTCAAGGTGCCGGCCGGCGCCATCGTCGGCATCATCGGTCCGAACGGCGCCGGCAAATCGACGCTGTTCAAGATGATCGCCGGCATCGAGCAGCCCGACAGCGGCGAGGTGGCGATCGGCAAGACCGTGCAGATGGCCTTCGTCGACCAGAGCCGCGACGCGCTGTCGGCCGACAAGACGGTGTGGGAGGACATCTCGGGCGGACTCGACATCATCACCGTCGGCAAGTTCCAGATGCCCAGCCGCGCTTACGCCGGCCGCTTCAACTTCAACGGCCAGGACCAGCAGAAGAAGGTCGGTATGCTCTCGGGCGGCGAGCGCGGCCGCCTGCATCTGGCCAAGACGCTGATGCAGGGCGGCAACGTGCTGCTGCTGGACGAGCCCAGCAACGACCTCGACGTCGAGACCCTGCGCGCGCTGGAGGATGCGCTGCTCGAGTTCGCCGGCAGCGTGATGGTCATCAGCCACGACCGCTGGTTCCTCGACCGCATCTGCACCCACATCCTGGCCGCCGAGGGCGACAGCCAGTGGACCTTCTTCGACGGCAACTACCAGGAATACGAGGCCGACAAGGTCAGGCGCCTGGGCGAGGAGGGCGCGCGGCCGCACCGGGTGCGGTACAAGGCCTTGAAATAGAGTGCAGCCTAGTGGCACTCCCTGATTCGATCCAGGATCGCTGGTTGATCCTCGGCTGTGTGGAATCACCCCCTACAGCGCGCCCACTGTTCGGAGGCGCCGCACTACTAGCTATCCTGGAGGAAACGGCACTCTCCACCGTAATACGATGCGCCGTCTATCTGCCCTCCCGTACACGAACCGCCTGCCGGGATCGTGCCGCCGACGGTGCAGTCGGTTTGAACCGGTGCGACCAGCCGCGCCGATCATCTCGTGATCGATGGACCACCGCGCATCGCGGCGCTGCTGCCCACGCCTTCACCGCGACTGCCGTCACCTTGCAGCGGTTGCCGGGTAGGTGACCGTGCCATCGGCATGCACCTGCGCGCCGGGCGTCAGCTTCGCGTCTTCGATGCGGTCTGCCATGATGTGCCGCACCGTTTCGCCGGTGGCCAGCAGGTGGTCGGCGATGATGCGGCGGTGGCAGCGCCACCAGACGGCTTCGGAGCACATCACGGCGCAGCGCTCGCGCTGGCCGAGCTGGCGCAACTCCTCCAGCCCTGCGCGGAACGCCGGCTGCAGCGCGTAGTCGGCGTAGTTGTGGAAGCTGCGGTTGTCCCAGAAGCCGTTCACCTCGGGCGCCACCTCGCGCTGCCGGCTGCGCAGCCCGCCCAGGCTGGCCAGGTGCTGGTAGCCGATGCCGTGCGGCGCCAGCGCCTGCGGCAGGGTGTCGCGGTTGAACTGCGGGTTGGTGCGCGAGCGCGGGACGGTGCGCACGTCGACCAGTTGGGTGACCTGCGCCGCCTGCAGGCGCTCGACCAGCTCGTCGATGGAGAGCGTCGAATGGCCGATGGTGTGGTAGGGCAGCCGCGCCGGCATGGTGCTACTTGGCGATGTGGCGCAGCGCCGAGCCCTTGTGCACCGCCACGTGGTCGGTCTTGTCGCTCTTGATTTCGTACTGCGGGTCGTCCTTGCTGGCGTGGTGCGTGTAGCCCTTCCAGTCGAAGTCGGCCTTGTGCACCTTGGTGATGTGGCCGCTGACGCGGCCGGCTTCGGAGTTCCAGCTCACGTGGTCGCCGATCTTGAATGGCTTCGCCATGACACGCCTCCTGCGCGAAAGATGTCCCGCAGGCATTGTGGGACGGATCGGCGTGCGTTGCCGTGCCGACAGGCCGGTGGGGTCAAGGCACGCGCGGCGCGGCCCGGTGCCAGGTGACGAAGGCCAGGTGCTGGCCGCTGGCGGCGACGACTTGCTCGCGTGCGGCCTGCTTCCATTCGGGGCCGATGGCGGGTGCGAAGGTGTCGCCGTCGACTGCGGCGTCGATCTCGGTCACCACCAGTTCGTCGGCCAGCGGCAGCGCCTGGGCATAGATCTGCGCGCCGCCGATGACCCAGGCCTGCTCGGCGCCCTGGCACATCCGCAGCGCCTCGGGCAGGCTGGCCGCGCGCTCGGCACCGGCTGCGCTCCAGTCCGGCTGCCGCGTGACGACGATGTTGCGCCGGCCGGGCAGGGGGCGGAACCGGGGCGGGATCGAGTCCCAGGTGCGGCGCCCCATGATGACCGGGTGGCTGAGCGTGGTGCGCTTGAAGTGCGCCAGGTCTTCCGGCAGGTGCCAGGGCATGACGCCGTCCTTGCCGATCACGCGATCGCGGGCCTGGGCCCAGATCAGGCCGACGCGCGGGCGATTCATCGCGCCCCCAGCCTGAGCGCCGCGTCGACGATCTGGGTGGCGGTGACACGCGCCTCGGCTTCCAGGCTGCTGGCATAGCCGACCGGAATGCGCGGTGCGCCCAGGCGCGCGACCCGGGCGCCGGTTTCTTCCGCCACGGTGGCGGCGATCTCGGCGCCGAAGCCGGCCACGCGCACGGCCTCGTGCACCACCAGCAGGCGGCCGGTCTTTGTCACGCTGTTCAGCACCGCAGCCTTGTCCCAGGGCCAGAGGGTGCGCAGGTCGATCACTTCGGCCTGCACGCCTTGCGCTGCGAGCTGGTCGGCGGCTTCCAGGCAGGCCAGCATCTGGCGCGACCAGCTCACGATGGTGACGTGCGTACCCGCGCGCGCCACGCGTGCCTGGCCCAGCGGCACGACTTCGCCCGGCGTCACCGGGCCGGGGGTGGCCCAGAGTTCCTTGTGCTCCATGTACACGACCGGGTCGCCCGAGGCCAGCGCGGCCAGCAGCAGGCCGTGGTTGTCGGCCGGCGTGGCGGGCGCGACCACGACCAGGCCGGGGATGTGCGCGAACCACGCCTCCAGCGACTGGCTGTGCTGCGCGGCCGAGGCCGACCAGATGCCGATCGGCATGCGCATCACCATCGGCACGCGGCCCTGGCCGCCGAACATGTAGCGGTTCTTGGCGGCCTGGTTGACGATCTCGTCGATGGCGCAGAGCGCGAAATCGACCACGCGCAGCTCGACCACCGGCGTGCAGCCGGCCAGCGCCATGCCGACTGCGGCGCCGACGATGGTGCTCTCGGAAATCGGCGTGTCGATGATGCGGTCCGCGCCGAAGCGCTGCACCAGCGGCGTGCCGCCTTCATCGCGGTACTGGCCGAACACGCCGCCGCGGCCCAGGTCCTCGCCGAGCGCGATGAGGTGCGGGTTCTGCTCCATCGCCTGCGACAGCGCGAGCGCGGCCGCCTGAGCGTACGTCATCTGCACCGCGGCGCTCATTGCCACACCCCCGCGCCGGTGTTCTGGATGTCGGTGTACGCGGCGCTCCGATCGGGCAACGGCGCGGCGGTAGCGGTGGCGACCACGGCGTCGATCTCGGCCTGGGCATCGCGCTCGATCTGCTCGACCTGCGCGGCGTGGCCTTGCGCGATGAGTTGCGCGCGCGTGCGGGCGATGCCGTCGCGCGCCAGGGCGGCGGCCACGGCCTCGGGGTCGCGGTAGCTGCCGGGGTCGACCGAGACGTGTCCCTTGTGCCGGTCGGTCAGGGCGTGCAGCAGGCGCGGGCCGCTGCCGTTTCGGACCTCGCGGATCAGCGTGGCGGCAGCATCGCTGACGGCCCGCACGTCGGTGCCGTCGACCTGCACCGCCGGCAGCCCCAGCGCGATCGCACGCGCGCTGGCGCCGGGCCCGGCCGTCATGGTGCTGCTGTCGGTGGTGGCCGAGATGTGGTTGTCCTCGCACACGAACAGCACCGGCAGGTGGTAGATCACGGCCCAGTTCAGCGCCTCCATGAACGGCCCGCGGTTGATGGCGCCGTCGCCGAAGAAGCACACGGCGATTGCGTGGAGGCCACGGATCTTCAGCCCCTGCGCCGCGCCCACGGCGATCGGTAGGCCGGCCGCCACCACGCCGTTGGCGCCCAGCATGCCGACCGAGAAGTCGGCGATGTGCATCGAGCCGCCCTTGCCGCCGTTGTAGCCGCTGGCGCGGCCGAACAGCTCGCACATCATCCGGGTCGGGTCGGCGCCCTTGGCCAGGGTGTGGCCGTGGCCGCGGTGGGTGCTGGTGAGCAGGTCGGTGGGTTTCAGGTGCGCGCAGACGCCGGCGGCCACCGCTTCCTGCCCGGTCGACAGGTGCAGCGGGCCGCGCACCAGCGCTGGCTGCTCCGATGCTGCATGGCCCCAGGCCGCCACGCCGCCCTGGCTGGCGACTTCGGCCGCGTCCTCGAAGGCGCGGATGCGCACCATGGTGCGGTAGAGCGAGAGCAGGTCGGTCATTGGGGGAAGTCAGGAAAACTAGTGCTTGTGCTGGCGGCAAAAGCCGGATTCATGCGAAATCGCGTTCGAAAATATAGAACCGTTCGGGCTGAGCTTGTCGAAGCCTTGCCAGAGGTCTGCACTTCGACAGGCTTGTCCTGAGTTCGCCGAAGGGCTCAGTGCGAACGGTTTTCTATAGTACCGAGCGCCAATCGGGGCATCAGGCCGTCACACCGCCACCGGTGCCCTGATGGCCGCGTGATGCTGGTAGTCCAGCACCTCGAAATCCTCGTACTCGTAGTCGAAGATCGACGGCGGGCGGCGCTTGATATGCAAGGTGGGGTAGGGGAAGGGCGTGCGGCTGAGCTGTTCTTGCACCTGCTCTTCGTGATTGCTGTAGATGTGGCAATCGCCGCCGGTCCAGATGAAGTCGCCCACCGCCAGGTCGCACTGCTGCGCCAGCATGTGCGTCAGCAGCGCGTAGCTGGCGATGTTGAATGGCACGCCGAGGAAGATGTCGGCGCTGCGCTGGTAGAGCTGGCAACTCAGCTTGCCTTGGGCGACGTAGAACTGGAACAGCGCATGGCAGGGCATCAGCGCCATCTGGTCGAGTTCGGCCACGTTCCAGGCGCTCACGATGATGCGGCGCGAGTCGGGATTCGTCTTCAGCGTCTCCACCACCTGCGCGATCTGGTCGATGTGCGTGCCGTTGGCCCTGGGCCAGGAGCGCCACTGCACGCCGTACACGGGGCCCAGGTCGCCCGTTTCGGGGTCGGCCCATTCGTCCCAGATCGTCACGCCGCGCTCGCGCAGCCAGTTGTTGTTGCTCGACCCGCTGAGGAACCACAGCAGCTCGTGGATGATGCTCTTCAGGTGCACCTTCTTGGTGGTGACCAGCGGAAAGCCTTCGCCGAGGTCGAAGCGCATCTGGTAGCCGAACACGCTCCGGGTGCCGGTGCCCGTGCGGTCGGGCTTGAACACGCCGTGCTCGTGCACGTGGCGCATGAAATCCTCGTACTGGTGGCGGATCGGTCGGGTCGGGCGGCGGTCGGGCACGGTCATGGTGGCCCCGATTGTGGCGGATTCGACCGGCCCGGCCGTGCGCACAATAGCGGCCATGGATCCGAAGCTGCTGCTGGCGCGCCTGCGTCGCTACCCTTCCGCCGCGCTGCTGGCGGTGCAGTTGCTGGGCGTGCTGCTGCACGCGGCCCTGGACGACGGCGGCACCGGGCGCCTGGGCCAGGTGGTGCTCAGCCTGTTCGGGTTGCTGGTGCTGGGCATGGCGCTGCGCGTGGTGCGCCAGAGCCCGGCGGCCAACAGCTGGGCCATCGCGCTGGCGCTGAGCGTGCTGGTGCTGTGGGGCTGGCACTGGCTGACGCCCGGCACGCAGTTGCTGCTGGCGATCTCGGTGCTGGAGGCGCTGTTCTACCTGTACGCGGCGGGCGCGCTGATCGCCTACATGCTGCAGGATGACGCCGCCACGCCGGACGAACTGATGGCCGCGGCGGCCACCTTCACGGTGCTGGCCTGGGCTTTCGCCCACCTGTATATGGCCTGCCAGTTGCTGGTGCCGGGCACGTTTCCGGCAGCGGTGCGGCCGGACGCGCCGCGCACCTGGTTCGAACTGCTGTTCCTGAGCTTCACCTCGCTGGCCGGCGTGGGCCTGAGCGACATCGCGCCGGTCAAGCCGATGGGCCGCGCGCTGGTCATGCTGGAGGAGCTGGCGGGCGTGATCTACATCGCCGGCGTGGTGTCACGCCTGGTGGGCCTGACGCTCAGGCGGCGCGACAGCCGTTAGGGCTGCTCCTGTTTTTTTCGCTGCCGGCAGCGGATCGAAAACAGGTGACGAAAACTCCAAATAACTGTATAAAACAACAGTTTTCTGGAGTTTGAAATGGCTGTCCCGTCCTGCCTGTCTTCGTCCCTGCTGACCAGCGTCTGGCGCGCCGATGAACTGGTGCGCGGCGCGGGCGAAGTCGTTTCCAGCGGCCACGCCGCGCTGGATGCCGAACTGCCCGGCGGCGGCTGGCCGCTGGGCGCGCTGATCGAACTGCTGCAGCCGTCCCCCACGGCCGCGGTCTGGCCCTTGCTGTGGCCGGCGCTGGCGCGGCGCTTGCAGGCGGGCGAGGCGGGGCAGGCGCGGGCATCGGTGCGCAATTCCCGGCAGGCGGCAACGGCATCGACCGCGCGGAACAGCCGCGTGGTGGTGCTCAATCCGCCGCACGAACCCTGCCTGCCGGCCTTCGCGGCGGCCGGCATTCCTGCCGCTCAGTTGCTGTGGCTGGCGCCATCCACGCCCGCCGAGCAGCTGTGGGCCGCCGAGCAGGCGCTGCGCTGCCAGGACGTGGCCGCGCTCGTCGCCTGGCTGCCGCGCGTGCGCGTGGCCGAGCTGCGCCGGCTGCAGCAGGCCGCGGCGCAGACCGGCACGCTGCTGTTCGTGCTGCAGCCGGATGGCAGCGTGCGGGACGCCGCCACCCCGGCGCGCCTGCGCCTGCGGGTGGGCGCTGCACTGCCGCCGCCGCCCGGACGGCCGAAGCTGCGGCTGGTGGGCGTGGGCGGCGTGCCCGATGCGGAGCCGACGACGGCGTGCGGCCTGCCGCAGCTGCGCATCGACCTGCTCAAGCGGCGCGGGCCGCCGCGCGATGCGCCGCTGTGGCTGCCGGCCTGCGGCCCGGCGCTGGCGGCGGTGCTGCAGGCGGCGCTCGGGCAGGCGCTGCGGCGCGATGAACCCCCGCACGACGCCGCCGCGGACGCAAGCGGGCAGGTGCCGCGCGCAAGCGGCTCGGTGACGCCGCTGCGCCAGCGGTCGAAAGCGCCGCGGCCCGGTGCGCCGGGGCCTTCATCGAGGCCGGCGCTGGCCGTCGCGCCGGCGAGCACGGACGCCCGACGGGCCGCGGCAGACGCCGTGCACGGGGAGGGCGGCCATGCATTGGCTGGCGCTTCAGTGGCCGCAGCCTGACGACGCGCTGGCCGCCGACCTCCCCACGCCCGAGGCCTTGGCCTGGTGGGCGCTCGGCTTCACGCCGCGCGTGGCCTGGGTCGAGGAGGCCCTGCTGCTCGAGGTGTCGGACTGCGAACGCCTGTGGGGCGGCCGGCGTGCCCTGCTGCAGCGGATCTGGCAGTCGAACCCGGCGCCGGACCTGCTGCAGCAGGCCCAGGCGGCGACCAGCCTGGCGGCGCTGGCGCGGCTGCGCCTGCAGGTCGCGGGCCACGCGCCGCCGGCGGCCGTGGACGGCCTGCCGCTGCACACCCTGAGCGCGGCGCGCCCGCACCTCGGCGTGCTGGCGCGCCTGGGCTGCCGTAGCTGGGGCCAGCTCGATGCGCTGCCCCGCACCGGGCTGGCGCGGCGCTTCGGGCCGGCGCTGGGCCACGCGCTCGATGTCGCCTGCGGCCGCGCGCCCGACGTGCATGCCTGGGTCGTGGCGCCGGAGCGCTTCGTGCAGGCGCTGGAGCTGCCCCAGCGCGCCGACAGCGCGCCCGCGCTGCTGTGGTCGACGCGCCGCCTGCTGACCAGCCTGCAGTACTGGCTGGCCGCGCGCCAGCAGGGCGTGCTGGCGCTGGAGCTGGCCTGGAGCTTCGACCAGCGCCGCCTGAACGGCCAGGCGCTGCCGCCGCGGCAGGCGATCGAGCTGCGCACCGCCGAGCCGGTGCAGCGCATGGAGCACATCCAGCGCCTGCTGGCCGAGCGCCTGGCGCGCACGCCCCTGCTGGCGCCCGCGCGCGCCATCCGCCTGCGCACGCTGGAAACCGCGCCCTGGCAGGCCGCCACGCGCAGCTTCCTGCCCGAGGACCAGCCGCGCGGCGATCCGCTGCACGTCTTCGTCGAGCGCGTCGGCGCCCGCCTGGGCGCCGGTGCGCTGCGCACGCCCGTGCCGCAGGCCGACCACCGGCCCGAATGCCGCCAGCGCTGGCAGGCTGCCGAGCAAGCCTTGCCGGGCCGGGGCGTCGGCCCGGGGCGCAACGCCGAGGCTGCTCCGTCCGTGCCTGCCTGCGTGCCCGGCCCCCTCGATCCGGCCTGGCTGCTGCGCCCGCCGCAGCCGCTGGCGCAGCAGCAAGGCCGGCCCGTGCACCAGGGCCGGCGCCTGCGCCTGATCGCCGGGCCGCGACGCATCGAATCGGGCTGGTGGTCCGGCGCCGTGGCGGACGATGGGCCCGAGCCGCCGGTGGCGCGCGACTACTTCATCGCCCAGGGTGCCGCGGCCGAGCTGCTGTGGGTGTATCGAGAGCGGCCGACCTCGGCGTCGGCCGCCGGGACGGGGGCGGGAGATCGGCAGGCGGATGCGCCGCGCTGGTTCCTGCACGGCTTGTATGCCTGAGCTGTCGCGCAAGGAAGAAGCCCGCCGCGCCGCGCAGGCCGGGCGCGCAGCAGGCAGGCTGCGCCGCCTGCCGGCTCGCGCGCTCGGGCCAGGCCACGGCACCGGCGCCGCCCGCGACGGCCGGCCGGCCTACGCCGAGCTGCACTGCCTGACGCACTTCAGCTTCCAGCGCGGCGCCAGCAGCCCCGAGGAGCTGGTGCGCCGCGCCTGGGCGCTGGGCTACACGGCGCTGGCCATCACCGACGAATGCTCGGTCGCCGGCGTGGTGCGCGCCTGGAAGGAACTGGGCGACTGCCAGCGCGCGCTGGAGGCCCGGGAAGCCGACGACGAGCTGCTGCACCTGCAGGCCGCGCGCGTGGCGCTGGGGATGCAGGAGCCGCTGAAGCTGCTGTACGGCAGCGAATTCCGTTTTCAGGGGCAGGGCACGCTGGTGGCGCTGGCGCGCGACTTGCCAGGCTGGGGCGACTTGTGCGAATTCATCAGCCATTGCCGCCGCGCTGCGCCCAAGGGGCAGTACGTGCTGCTGTCATTGACTGAGGCGTTGAGCAGGCTGGCTGCGTGCGAACTGCTGTGGGCGCCTGCCCGGCCAGCGCCGCAAGCCGGTGCCGCCGCCGCCGGCACCTTGTTCGAGCCATTCCAAGGCACGGAAGGCATGCGGCTCACCCTGCTGGCCGAGCTGCACGCCGACGCCGACGATGCGCGCTGGCTGGCGCAGTTGCGCCGGCTCTCCAGCGCCACCGGCTGGCCGCTCGCCGCCGCGGGCGAGGTGCACATGCACGCGCGCTCGCGCAAGCGCTTGCAGGACGTGCTGACCGCCATCCGCCTCGGCCGGCCGGTGCACCGCTGCGGCTTCGCCCTGCAGCCCAATGCCGAGCGCCACCTGCGGCCGCTGGACCGGCTGGCGCGCATCCATGCGCCTGACCTGCTCGCCGCCACGCTGGCGGTGGCCGAGCGCTGCCGCTTCACGCTGGAAGAGGTTCGCTACAACTACCCGCAGGAGGCCGTGCTGCCGGGTCTGACGCCGACCGAGACGCTGCGCAAGCTCACCTACGAAGGCGCGGCCGGGCGCTATCCGAGTGGCGTGCCGCCCACCATCGTGGCCTTCATCGAGAAGGAGCTGGCCCTGATTGCCGATTGCAGGTACGAAGCGTTCTTTCTCACCGTGCACCACATCGTGCGCTTTGCCAGGAGCCAGGGCATCCTGTGCCAAGGACGTGGCTCTGCCGCCAACTCGGTGGTGTGCTGGTGCCTCGGCATCACCGCCGCCGATCCCGAGAAGTCCAGTCCGCTGCTGGAGCGCTTCATCAGCAAGGCGCGCGAGAAGGAGCCGCCCGACATCGACGTCGACTTCGAGCACGAGCGGCGCGAGGAAGTCATCCAGTACATCTACCGCGAATACGGCCGTGACCGCGCGGCGCTGGCCGCCACCGTGATCTGCTGGCGCACCCGCAGCGCGCTGCGCGACGTCGGCAAGGCACTGGGCGTGGACGAGCGCCTGGTCGACGCCTTCGCCAGGGACCACCACTGGTTCGACGACGTGCTGGCGGCCGACCGGCTGGGCGAGTTGGCGCGCAAGCACGGCTGCACGATTCATGCGCAGCAGGCGCGCCTGTGGCTGGAGCTCAGCGCCCAGCTCAAGGGCACGCCGCGCCACCTGAGCCAGCACGTAGGCGGCTTCGTGCTGACCGAAACGCCCCTGCACCGTCTGGTGCCGCTGGAGCCGGCGGCGATGGAACAACGCCAGGTCATCCAGTGGGACAAGGACGACCTGGAAGCCCTGGGCCTGATCAAGGTGGACGTGCTGGCGCTCGGTATGCTGACCGCCATGCGGCGCTGCCTGGACATGGTCGGCCAGCGGCGCGGCCGGGCCATGGCCCGGGAGGACATTCCGCATGAGGACGAGCCCACCTACGAAATGATCCGGCAGGCCGACACCGTCGGCACCTTCCAGATCGAAAGCCGCGCGCAGATGAGCATGCTGCCGCGCCTGAAGCCCGCCACTTTCTACGACCTGGTGGTGCAGGTCGCCATCGTGCGGCCGGGGCCGATCAGTGGCGGCATGGTGCACCCGTACCTGAAGGCGCGCGAGCGCGAGCGGCGCGGCGAGGCCATCGTCTACGAGCGCTCGTCGAAGGAGCCGCCTGATCAGCCGCCGGCGCTGATGAAGGCGCTCAGGCGCACACTGGGCGTGCCAATCTTCCAGGAACAGGTGATGGAGATCTCCATGATCGCCGCCGGCTTCTCGGCCACCAAGGCCGACGAACTGCGCCGCGCCATGGCGGCCTGGAAGCGCAAGGGCGGCGTGCACAGGTTCGAGGACGAGCTGAAGGGCGGCATGATCGAACGCGGCTATTCGCCCGAGTTCGCCGAGCGCATCTTCAGGCAGATCCTGGGCTTCGGCGAATACGGCTTTCCCGAAAGCCACGCCTACAGCTTCGCCCTGATCGCCTACGAAAGCAGCTGGCTCAAGTGCCACGAGCCCGAGGCCTTCCTGGCCGCCATGCTGAATTCGCAGCCGATGGGCTTCTATGGTCCGTCGCAGCTGATCCAGGATGCGCGGCGCCACGGCGTCGTCGTGTTGCCGCCGGATGTGACGGTGAGCGACTGGGATTGCACGCTGGAGCCTCCTGCTGCCGCTCGCGCTGGGGAAAGGATGCGCCCCGCCGTCCGCCTCGGCCTGCGCCTGGTCAAGTCGTTCGATGAAAAGGCCGCCGAACGCATCGCGCAGGCGCGCCTGCAGGGCCGGTTCAGCAGCGTGGACGACCTGGCGCGGCGCGCCCGGCTCGACGTGCGCGCGCTCAACGCGCTGGCCGCCGCCGACGCGCTGCGCAGCCTGGCCGGGCACCGGCGCCAGCAGGCGTGGCAGGGCGCGGCCCTGCGGGCGGCGCCCGGGCTGCTGCGCGAGGCCTCCATCGACGAAGCGGCGCTGGCCTTGCCGGCGGCGCCCGAGGGCGAGGAGATCGTGCACGACTACGCCGCGCTCGGCCTGACGCTGCGGCGCCATCCGCTGGCCCTGCTGCGCGAGCGCCTGGCGCCGCGCGGCGTGCGCACGGCGGCCGAGCTGGATGCGCTTGCGCCGACGCGGCAGGTCATCGCCTGCGGCCTGGTCACCGGCCGCCAGCGTCCGGCCACGGCCAATGACACCATCTTCGTCACGCTGGAGGACGAGACCGGCCCGGTCAACGTCATCGTCTGGAAGAGCGTGCGCGCCGACCCGCGGCAGCGCCAGGCCCTGCTGCGATCGCACCTGCTGGCGGTGGAGGGCGAATGGCAGTGTGACGAGGACAGCGGCGGGCGTGTCGCGCACCTGATCGCCCGGCGCTTTCACGATCTGACGCACCTGCTGGGGCGCCTGGCCGAATCGACCTACAGCCGCGACTTTCGCTGAAACGCATGAACCACCACCTCGCCGCATCTCCAGGCCAGACGCTCCAGAATACGCTGTTCGACATGACCGATCTGCCCACGCCCAGTGCGCCGCGGCGCCTGTTCACCGCGCTGTTCCCGGACGCCGCCGCCTGCGCCGCCATCGACGCCGAACGCCGGCGCTGGACGGAGCTGCCGCGCCGCCTGCACCCGGTGCCCGAGCGCATGCACATCACGCTGCAGTTCTTCAACCAGGTCGATGCGCCGCACGCGCGCGACTGGCTGAACGCCCTGCAGAGCCTGCGCTTCACACCGTTCGAGATCGCGCTGACGCAAGCCGAACTATGGCGTGCGCCCAGCGGCGTCATCGCCGTGCTGCTGCCCGAACCCGGCGAAGCCCTGGTGGCACTGCACGAGGCCACGGCGCAACTGGCGCGCCAGGCCGGCCTGCCCGCGGCCAGCAGCGGCTTCCGGCCCCACCTGACCACGCTGCGCCATGTCGGGCACACCACGCTGGCGCCGCTTCGCCAGCCCATCCGCTGGACCGTGCGGCAGCTCGATCTGATCTGGTCCGATCTGAAGGCGCAGCCGCCGCGCTATCACCGGCTCGGCAGCTTCCCGGCCGGGTAGGCACTGGCTCGTGCCCTGATGGCCAGGGCTGCGCTCACAGGCGATAGAAGTCGCGGATGCAGGCCCAGGCCTGCTCGGGTGTGTCGGCGATGGTGTACAGATTCAGGTCTTCCGGCGCGATGGCGCCGGCCTCGACCAGCACTTCCAGGTTCATCAGGCGCCGCCAGTAGTCACCGTCGAACAGCACGATGGGTACCGGATTGGCCTTGCGCGTCTGCACCAGGGTCAGCACCTCGAACAGCTCGTCCAGCGTGCCGAAGCCACCGGGGAACGCCACCAGCGCCCGCGCGCGCATCAGGAAGTGCATCTTGCGCAGCGCGAAGTAGTGGAACTTGAAGGTCAGCTCCGGCGTGACGTAGGGATTCGCGGTCTGCTCGTGCGGCAGCGCGATGTTCAGGCCGACCGAGGGCATGCCGATGTCGTGCGCGCCGCGGTTGGCCGCCTCCATCACGCCGGGGCCGCCGCCGGTGCAGATGAACAGCTTTTCCTCCTGCGGCTGGCGCAGGCTGTAGCTGGCGACCAGGCGGCCGAATTCGCGTGCCTGCTCGTAGTAGCGCGCGGTGTGGACCGCGCGCTCGGCCAGTGCGATGGCACGGGCATCGCTGCCGGCGCGGGCGGCGACCAGCTGCTCCTGCGCGACTTCAGGCGCGACGAAGCGGGCGCCGCCATAGACGACGACGGTGGCGTGGACGCCGGCGGCAGTCAGGGCCAGCTCGGGCTTGAGCAGTTCCAGCTGGAAGCGGATGCCGCGCGTTTCCTGGCGCAGCAGGAACTCCGGATCGGCGAACGCCAGCCGGTACGAATCGGGCTCCAGCGGCTCGCCGCGGTCGGCATGGGCCTGCAGCTCGGCCCAGGCATCGGCCAGCGGCGAGCGGGCGATTTCCTTGATGTCTTGGGTGGTTTCCATGACTTGCTATTGTTATTGAAGCTGATCGCGCAATATACCTGGCCGCCAGAATGAAAAAAGCCCCGAAAGCGGGGCTTTGTCCGGCCGGCGCGCGGTGCGCCGATGACCCGGATCAGACGCGCCGGCGGTATTCACCGGTGCGGGTGTCGATCTCGATCCGGTCGCCCTGGTTGACGAACAGCGGCACGGCAACCTCGAAATCGGTGGCGATCTTGGCGGGTTTGAGTACCTTGCCCGAGGTGTCGCCCTTGACGCCGGGCTCGGTCCAGGTGATCTCACGCTCCACCGTGGTCGGCAGTTCGACCGAGATCGCCTTGCCGTCGTAGAACACGACCTCGCAGGCCATGCCGTCTTCCAGGTAGTTCAGCGCGTCGCCCATGTTTCCGGCTTCGACTTCGTACTGGTTGTACTCGCCGTCCATGAACACGTACATTGGGTCGGCGAAGTAGGAGTAGGTGCACTCCTTGTGATCGAGGATGACCTGGTCGAGCTTGTCGTCGGCCTTGAAGACGACCTCGGTGCCCATGGTGCTCAGCAGCGCTTTCAGCTTCATGCGCACGGTGGCGGCACCGCGGCCGCCGCGGGCGTATTCGGTCTTCAGGACGATCATCGGGTCCTTGCCGTGCATGATGACGTTGCCGGCGCGGATTTCCTGGGCGATTTTCATGGTGGGTGATTCCAGTGGGACAGGTGAGCGTACAAGGCCGCTCGTGCACCGGAAGTAGGGAACTTGTGCGCGCTGCGGCGGCGAAGGCGAGAAGGCTGATCCCCGGGGGCCGGCCATTTTTCGCAAAGCCTTGAATTCTATCGCTTTTCGGCGATGAATCGCAGCAGCTGGGTGCACAGGTCGTCCTGCGCCAGCAGGCGCGCGCGCGCCGCTTCGACGCAGGCGCGCCAGGCCGGCAGATCGGGCAGGGGCAGGGCGCCGCCCTCGATGCCGTTCCAGACCTGGTGGAAGCGCCGCAGCGAGGGCGGGGCGCCGAGCCAGTCGAGGAAGGCTTGCAGCTTGGCGTGGTGCGCAGCGCCGTGCTGCGGATAGATCTGCCAGACGAAGGGTGCGCCGGCCCAGAGCGCGCGTACCAGTGAGTCCTCGCCGCGCACGAAGTTCAGGTCGCAGGCCCACAGCAACTCGTCGTAGCCGGTCTGGGGCAGCGTCGGCAGCCAGGTCAGCGACGGCTTCGATGGCTGATCGGCATCGTCAGGTGACTCGTGTGCGGTGTGTCGGTCGGCCATGGCCTGCCGCAGCGCCGCGTTGGCACGGCCGGCGGTGACCAGCAGCCGCGTCGCTGGGTCGGTGTCGCGCAACTGGTCCAGCAGCGCCGGCAGGCCGGGCGGCTCGTAGCAGAACAGCGAAACCAGCCGCTCGCCGTGCCAGCCAATGCCTTGCGCGCGCAGCCAGGCGGTGCGCTCGAATGTCGCCTGGCGCGTGGCCAGATCCCGTTCACGCAGCAGGCCGCCGGTGCGGGGCGTGAAGCCGGGGTAGAAGAACCACTTGGTCCAGCCCGCTGCCGGCCCATGCAGCACCGGCGAGGGCAGCCGGTGCATGCGTTCGACGTAGCCCTCGGCGCTGAGGTATTCGAGGTTGATCCAGACCGGTGGCGATGTCGTGGTGCTCGGGCTTTCGCGGCTCACGCCGCTGCCACCAGAGGCCGGCGGCGCTGCCGGAGCGGTGGCAGCCGCGGATGACCCCGCTTCGGTCGAACCCGCCCTGGCGGCCACGAACGAAGCTTCGATCTCGCAGCCGAACGCCTCGACCCACACATCGGCGGGCGCCAGCGCAGCCAGCACGTCGTTGCACCGCGCGTCGTTCCAGGGCAGCACCTTCACGCCGGGCACTGCGCCCTCGGTCGCGCCGGGCGCCATCCAGTCCAGTGCGCCGGCGTCATCGACCCACAGACGCACCTCATGACCACGCGCCGCCAGCTCGCGCGCCAGGCGCCAGCACACGCCCAGGTCGCCGTGGTTATCCACGACCCGGCAGAACAGGTCCCAGAGCAAGGGCGGGGCAGGCACGCGGCGATTGTGCCTTTGCACGCGCAGCGGCGACGCCGGTGCCGCGCGTTCGTACACTCGGATGCATGAGCGAGCCCGACTTGCCCGAACCCACGGCGGAAGCGTTGCCGCCAGCCGGCCACAGCCCCGAACTGCTGGCCCAGGTGGCGGCCTTGCCGAGCCTGCCGGGCGTGTACCGCTACCACGACGCGGCCGGCAACGTGCTCTACGTCGGCAAGGCGCGCAACCTGAAGAAGCGCGTGGCCAGCTACTTCAGCAAGAACCACGGTGGCACGCGCATCGGCCACATGGTGGGCAAGATCGCGCGGCTCGACACCACCGTGGTGCGCTCCGAGGCCGAGGCCTTGATCCTGGAAAACAACCTGATCAAGCAGCTTCATCCGAAGTACAACATCCTGTTCCGGGACGACAAGAGCTACCCCTACCTCAAGCTCAGCGGCACCGGCAGGTTCATCGCCGATCCGGGGCCCGGCCCTGCCAATCCCGACGCGTACGCGCGCATGGCCTACTACCGGGGCAGCACCGACAAGCGCCACCGCTACTTCGGGCCGTACCCCGGCGCCTGGGCGGTGAAGGACACCATCCACCTGCTGCAGAGGGTATTCCGCATCCGTACCTGCGAGGACACGGTGTTCGCCAACCGCACGCGGCCCTGCCTGCTGTACCAGATCAAGCGCTGCTCGGCGCCCTGCGTGCGCCTCATCAGCGCCGAGGACTACGCCGCCGACGTGGCGCACGCCGAGCAGTTCCTGCGTGGCGAGACGCAGGACCTGCTGCACAAGCTCGAGCGCCGCATGATGGCGCATTCCGATGCGCTGGAATTCGAGCAGGCTGCCGACATCCGCAACCAGATCACGGCGCTGTCGCGTGTGCTGCACCAGCAGGCGGTCGAGGTCGGCAGCGATTCCGACGTCGACATCCTGGCCGTCAAGGTGCAGGGCGGGCGCGCCTGTGTCAACCTGGCGATGGTGCGCGGCGGCCGGCACCTGGGCGACCGCGCCTACTTTCCCAGCCAGGTCGAGGACGCCCACGCGATCGCCGGCGCCATGGTCGGCGAGCAGGGCGACGCCGAACTGCCGACGGTGGAGGCGCAGGTGCTGGACGCCTTCATCGCCCAGCACTACCTGAACGTGCCGGCGCCGCCGCAGCTCATCACCAGCGAGCCGGTGTCGAAATCGCTGCTGCAGGCACTGTCGGACAAGGAGGAGGTCAGGATCAGCGCCACCCATGCGCCGCGCGGCCAGCGTCGCGTGTGGCTGGACATGGCGCGCCAGAACGCCGGCCTGCAACTGGCGCGCCTGCTGGCCGAGGAAGGGTCGCAGCAGGCGCGCACGCGTGCGCTCGCCGAAGCGCTGGATCTGCCGGTGGAGAACCTCGACGAGCTGCGCATCGAGTGCTTCGACATCAGCCACACCGCCGGCGAGGCCACGCAGGCCAGTTGCGTGGTGTTCCAGGGCCACCGCATGCGCAGCAGCGACTACCGCAGGTACAAGATCGAGGGCATCACCGGCGGCGACGACTACGCCGCCATGCGCCAGGTGCTGGAGCGCCGCTACGGCAAGATCGCCGAGGCACTGCGTGAGCAGGGCGGCGGCGAGGCTGTCACGGCTGCCGCGCGCATGCCCGACCTGGTGCTGGTCGACGGCGGCAAGGGCCAGGTGGCGATGGCGCGCGAGGTGTTCGAGCAGCTCGGGCTGGATCTGTCGCTGATCGTCGGCGTCGAGAAGGGCGAGGGCCGCAAGGTCGGCCTGGAGGAACTGGTGTTCGCCGACGGGCGTGAGAAGGTCTACCTGGGCAAGGACTCGGCGGCGCTGATGCTGATCGCGCAGATCCGCGACGAGGCGCACCGCTTTGCCATCACCGGCATGCGGGCGCAGCGCGCCCGGGTGCGCGTGGGCGGCAGCCGCATCGAGGAGATTCCCGGCGTCGGCCCGAAGCGGCGCGCGCGCCTGCTGCAGCGCTTCGGCGGCGTGCGCGGGGTCGAGTCGGCCAGCGTCGACGACCTGATGACGGTAGACGGCATCTCGCGCGCGCTGGCCGAGGAAATCTACCGCGCGCTGCACTGAAGACGGCCTCGTGATCGACGACTTCGCCGCTGGGGCGCCATGCCACCGCGACCGATGCGATCGAGGTGCGGGCGGTCGCGTCGTCGCAATCGCGCAACGGCTCGGTCGTGGCGAGTAGCGCCGTCATCCAGCGCGGCGAAGTCGCTAAGACGCCGTGACACAATCCCCGCCATGTTCTTCACCGTGCCCACGCTGTTGACCTGGACGCGCATTGTCGCGATCCCGCTCATCGTGGGCGTGTTCTATCTGTCGCTCAAGCCCGAGACCGCCAACCTGACTGCAACGCTGATGTTCATCGCCTTCGCGTTCACCGACTGGCTGGACGGCTTTCTGGCGCGCAAGCTGAACCAGACCTCGTCCTTCGGCGCCTTCCTGGATCCGGTGGCCGACAAGTTCCTGGTCTGCGCCGCGCTGCTGGTGCTGGTGCACCTGCAGCGCACCGACGTGTTCGTGGCCCTGATCATCATCGGGCGCGAGATCGCGATCTCGGCGCTGCGCGAGTGGATGGCCAAGATCGGTGCCAGCAAGAGCGTCGCGGTGCACATGCTGGGCAAGCTCAAGACCACGGTGCAGATGCTGGCGATCCCGTTCCTGCTCTACGACGGCGTGCTGCTCGGCGTGATCGACACCCACCTGTGGGGCAACGTGCTGATCTGGATCGCGGCGGTGCTCACCGTCTGGTCGATGGTCTACTACCTGCAGAAGGCGCTGCCCGAAATCCGCGCCCGGGTGCAATGACCCCCCCTGAGTCGCCTGCGGCGCCTTCCCCCCAAGGGGGGACAACGCTGGTGGCCGGGGAGACCCCGGCCACGGCGTTCCCGAATGGCCTGCTCCGCGGCCTCTTGGTGTGGCCTGCTGCGCGGCCACTGGTGCGGCGCCCGATGGGTGCACAGCTTCTGGGCTCTGCCTCGTGATGGCGGATCGAGACACGTCCGTACTGATCCGCCTGATGCCGGCGGTGTTCGTGCTGATCTGGGCCACCGGCTTCATCGTCGCGCGCTATGGCATGCCGCACGCGCCGCCGTTCACCTTCCTGCTGGTCCGCTTCCTGCTGTCGATCGGCTGCTTTCTGATCTGGATCACCATCGCCCGCGTGCGCTGGCCGCAGACCGGGCTGCAATGGATCCACCTCGGCGTCACCGGCATGCTGATGCACGGCGGCTACCTGGGCGGCGTCTGGGCCGCGGTCAAGGGCGGCATGGGCTCGGGCCTATCGTCGCTGATCGTCAGCATCCAGCCGGTGCTGACGGCGATCTGGCTGTCGGCGGTGGCCAGCGCCGCCCACCGCGTCAGCGGCCGTCAGTGGGCTGGCCTGCTGCTCGGGTTTGCCGGCCTGGTGCTGGTGGTGTGGCGCAAACTTGTGGAGGGCAGCCCAGGCGACCACGTGACCTGGAGCAACTTCTCGTGGGCGGTGTTGGCCCTGTTGTGCATCACTGCGGGCACGCTCTACCAGAAGCAGTATGTCAAGCCCTGCGACGTGCGCAGCGCCAACACCGTGCAGCTCATGGCCGCCGCCATCGTCATCGTGCCGATGGCGCTGCTGGAGACCGAGCCGTTCCGCTGGAACCTCGAATCGGCCGGGGCCATGGCCTGGTCGGTGCTGGGGCTGACGCTGGGCGGCAGCTCGCTGCTGTACCTGCTGATCCAGCGCGGCGCCGCCGCCAGCGTGGCCAGCCTGATGTACCTGGTGCCGCCGACCACGGCGGTGATCGCCTGGCTGCTGTTTCGCGAGCCGATCACCGTCGTCACCGTGATCGGCATCGCGCTCACCGCCTTCGGCGTGGCATTGGTGGTGCGGCCGGGTCGGCCGCGTGCGCCGTGAGAAGGTGTGAACGAACCCGCCATGGTCGCGTGCGCCGCCAACACGGCGTCGCGCGTCTTTCCAAATGCTCGCCGCAGCGCGAGCGGCATCTGCGCTTTGCGCCTCGACTGGCGCCGTTTTGACGACTCGCTCGACCACGCTCGATCCATTCACACGTTCTGAGGCAGGGCCCAGGATCAGGCCAACCCTCTACACGGAAATGGCCCGGCGCTGGCCGGCGTCAAAGCGGTTTTGTCCACTGCGTCACGCTTGTCCGGTTTGCTTTGTCACCGGCTGTTGCGCTGGCGCTCAGACGGGGTAAACGCGGTAGCGAACGAGCGTTCTTTGAGTCTAGAATGCGGCGCTTGCCGACATGGGTTTCGTGGGCCGGCGGTATCGCGGTATCGGATTCCGAGGCCTGGATACGAGTGCCATCGATGCCCCTGCGGCGTTGTTCCGGCGAAGCATGAAGGGCTTGGCATCCGTGCCGAGCGGTCCCGACGTCGTCATCCGGATTCTCGATTCTTCCAATAGAGGGGCACATACGTGAACAAGACCGAGCTGATCGAACACATCGCCACGCACGCCGATATTTCCAAGGCCGCCGCCACGCGCGCACTTGAAGCCACCATCGGCGCGGTCAAGACCACGCTGCGCAAGGGCGGCACGGTTTCCTTGGTGGGTTTCGGTACTTTCGCGGTCGGCAAGCGTGCGGCGCGCTCGGGCCGCAACCCGCGCACCGGCGCAACGATTAAAATCAAGGCTGCCAAGGTACCCAAGTTCCGGCCCGGCAAGGCGTTGAAAGACGCGTTGAACTGACCGGCAACGCACCAGGTGGGGTGCTTAGCTCAGTTGGTAGAGCGGCGCCCTTACAAGGCGTAGGTCGGCGGTTCGAGACCGTCAGCACCCACCAGCCACAGCGAAGGCGAACCCAGGTTCGCCTTTTTCGTTTTCAGTCAGCATTCAAGCAGAGTTTCGCGCATGTTCGATTTCATCCGCCGGCATACCAAGTGGGGCATGGCGATCCTGTTCCTGCTGGTCATTCCCTCGTTCGTGCTGTGGGGCGTCGGCGACTACACGCAGTTCAACGAAGGCGCGCGCAAGGTCGCCGAGGTGGATGGCCAGGCCATCACGCTGACCGAGTGGGACAACGCGCACCGCTTCGAGGTCGATCGCCTGCGCGCCAGCAACCCGAGCATCGATCTCAACCTGCTCGACTCGCCCGCGGTCAAGTACGCCACGCTCGAGCGCCTGGTGCGCGAGCGCGTGATCGAGGTGGCGGCCGCCGACTCGCACCTGATCGCCACCGATGCCCGGTTGGCGGCCCAGCTTCAGGCCGACCCCAGCATCGCCGCGCTGCGCCGCCCCGACGGCTCGCTCGACATGGAAGCCTACCGCCGCCTGCTGGCGACCCAGGGCCTGACGCCCGAAGGCTTCGAGGCCCGTGTGCGCGCCGGCATGTCGTCCGACCAGGTGCTGGGCGGCGTGCTGGCATCCAGCCTGGTCAGCCAGGCCCAGGTCGACGTGGCGATGAACGCGTTCCAGGAGCGGCGCGTGGCCCGCGTGGTGCGCTTCGCCCCGGCCGACTACGCCGCCAAGCTGAATCCCAGCGATGCCGACCTGCAGGCCTTCTACCAGGCCAATACCGCGCGCTACCAGGCGCCGGAAACCGCGCGCGTCGAGTACCTAGTGCTCGACATCGACAGCGTCAAGAAGACCGTCAATGTCAGCGAGGACGACCTGCGCGCCTACTACAAGCAGAACGCCGCCACCCTGGGCACGCCCGAAGAGCGCCGCGCCAGTCACATCCTGATCACCGCGCCCAAGGACGCGCCGGCCGCCGAGCGCGAGAAGGCCAAAGCGCAGGCCACCGCGCTGCTGGCCGAGCTGCGCCAGGCGCCCGACAGCTTCGCCGAAGTTGCGCGCAAGTCCTCGCAGGACGACACCAGCGCGTCCGGCGGCGGCGATCTGGGCTGGTTCCAGAAGGACCGCGGCATCGATCCCGCCATCTCCAAGTCCACCTACGCGCTGGCCAAGGCCGGCGACATCAGCGAAGTGATCGAAAGCGATTTCGGCTACCACATCGTTCGGGTGACCGAGATCAAGCCGGCCGCTGTGCCGCCGTTCGAGGAACTGCGTCCCAAGCTCGAGGACCAGTTGCGCACCCAGCTGGCACAGAAGGAGTTCGGCGAGCTGGCCGAGATCTTCACCAACGGCGTCTACGAGCAGTCCGACAGCCTGCAGCCGACTGCCGAACGGCTCAAGCTCAGCGTACAGAGCGCCGATGGGGTCACGCGCACACCGGCACCTGGCGCCAGCGGTCCGCTGGCTAATGCGAAGTTCCTGAGTGCCTTGTTCAGCAGCGACGCCCTCGACAAGAAGCGCAACACCGAGGCGCTCGAGTTCGGCGCCAGCCAGCTGGTGTCCGGCCGGGTGGTGCAGCACAACCCGGCGCACGCTCGCCCGTTCGACGAAGTCAAGGGCGATGTTCGTACCGCCTTCACCAGTCAGCGTGGCGCCGAGATGGCACGCCAGGAAGGCGCCCAGCGCCTGAAGGCCTGGACCGATCAGCCCGCCAGCGCCAGCAAGCTGCCCGACGCGCTCGTCCTGTCGCGCGACGAACCCGCCGGCCAGCCGCCGCAACTGGTCGAAGCCGTGCTGCGTGTCGATCCGGCCAAGCTGCCCAGCTTCGTCGGCGTCGATCTGGGCGCCGACGGCTACGTCATCGCACGTGTCGACAAGGTGCTGCCGCAGGCCGAGCCCAAGCCCGAGCAGGTCGTCCAGAGCCGCGACCGCTATGAAGAGCTGTGGCTGATGGCCGAGGCGCGGCGCTATTACGACTTCCTGCGTGACCGCTACAAGGCCCGTATCCTGGAGCCGGCGCCGGCGGCGACAGCCCCGGAAGCGGCAGCCGCGAAATAAGTCGAGCGGGTTCGCCTTTGGCGCGGCTTGCGCGCCGTGTTGACGGCGTGATGCGGGTTGCTGTCGTCTAGCTACCCGTCTATCCGCTGAATGCACCCAGGAGCCCGGGAACCTGGTTCTAGGCAGCGGAGTGGCTGTCCGTATTGGCGGAGGCGGTGAGATTCGAACTCACGAACGGTTGCCCGTTGCCGGTTTTCAAGACCGGTGCAATCGACCACTCTGCCACACCTCCGTTGATGCTGCCCGCGATTCTAGCGATGGGCCGACCCGGCCTCGGCGCCATAAAACAAGCCCGCTGGGTGCAGCGGGCTTGTTGCGGGGGAAGGGTCAGGGCTGAATCACTTCAGCTTGACTTCCTTGTACTCGACATGCTTGCGAGCCTTGGGGTCGAACTTCATGATCGACATCTTCTCGGGCATGGTCTTCTTGTTCTTGCTGGTGGTGTAGAAGTGCCCGGTGCCGGCGGTGGACTCCAGCTTGATCTTTTCGCGGGTGCCTTTGGTGGCCATGGTGTGCTCCTTTGGCTAGTGAATCAGGCCTGACCACGTGCGCGCATGTCGGCGAGCACGGCGTCGATGCCATTCTTGTCGATCAGTCGCAGCGCGGCGCTCGATACGCGCAGGCGCACCCAGCGGTTCTCGCTCTCGACCCAGAAGCGGCGGTACTGCAGGTTCGGCAGGAACCGGCGCTTGGTCTTGTTGTTGGCGTGGGACACATGGTTCCCGACCATGGGCTTCTTGCCCGTTACATCGCATACGCGTGCCATGTGGATGACTCCAATCGTCAATCGAAACAGCTTCAGCTGGACGCCGGATGCATCCTCGGATGCAAGCGACTCGCTTCAGCCTCACCTCGCCAGATCAAAGGGTGGCGGTTGCCCTTGCTTCTCCTCGCGCTGGCGCGAAAAGCCTTGAATTATAGCTCGAAACGCCAGCCACCTGCGCAGAGCCAACACTTCAAGTGGCCGCGGAGCAGGCCAGGCCAGCGGCAGCCGTGGCCGGACCTGCGCCGGCCACTGGCTGTGTCCCCCTCGCGCAGCAAGAGGGGGAAGCCGCGTCAGCGGCTCAGGGGGTGCTCTCCAGAAACCGCTGCGCATCCAGCGCCGCCATGCAGCCGGTGCCGGCGCTGGTGATGGCTTGCCGATAGATATGGTCCTGTACGTCACCGGCCGCGAACACGCCGGGCACGCTGGTCTGGGTGGCGAAACCCTGCATGCCGCCGCGGGTCTTGATGTAGCCGCCGTCCATGTCGAGCTGGCCCTGGAAGATGTCGGTGTTGGGCGCGTGGCCGATGGCGATGAAGCAGCCCTTGAGCGCGATGTCCTCGGTGGCGCCGCTGTCGACGTGTCTGATGCGGATGCCGGTGACGCCGCTGTCGTCGCCCAGCACCTCGTCGAGCACGTGGAAGGTCTTCAGCTCGATCTTGCCGGCGGCGACTTTCTCCATCAGCTTGTCGACCAGGATCGGCTCGGCGCGGAACTTGTCGCGCCGATGCACCAGCGTGACCTTGCGCGCGATGTTGGCCAGATACAGGGCCTCCTCGACCGCGGTGTTGCCGCCGCCGATCACGCACACGTCCTGGTCGCGGTAGAAGAAGCCGTCGCAGGTGGCGCAGGCCGACACGCCGCGTCCCATGAAGGCGCTTTCCGACGGCAGGCCGAGGTACTTGGCCGAGGCGCCGGTGGCGATGATCAGGCTGTCGCAGCTGTAGCTGCCGCTGTCGCCGGTCAGTGTGAAGGGCCGCCTGGACAGGTCGACGCTGTGGATGTGGTCGAACACCATCTCGGTCTTGAAGCGCTCGGCGTGCTGCTGAAAGCGCTGCATCAGGTCGGGCCCCTGCACGCCTTCGGGGTCGGCCGGCCAGTTGTCGACGTCGGTGGTGGTCATGAGCTGGCCGCCCTGGGCCATGCCGGTGATCAGCATTGGCTCGAGGTTGGCGCGGGCGGCATACACGGCGGCGGTGTAGCCGGCGGGGCCGGAGCCGAGGATCAGGACTTTGGCGTGTTTGGTCTGCATGGATGGTCGTCTATGGCGCGTGACTGCGCTAGGATAAGGGCGGGAGTCGATCCGTGGTTTGGATCGCTGGCGGGTATGTGCGGGATTCTAAGAACAGCCTGGGTCCCGATCGGCAGGAGGCCTTTTCATGACGATGTTGTCGAGTCTCGAGTTGATCCGTCGTGTGCCCTTGTTCGCCATGCTGACCGAATCGCAGGCGGCGGCCGTGGCCGATGCGGTGGTCAAGCGGTCGTTCAAGCGCGGCGAGCCGATCGTCGAGCAGGGCAAGAAGTTCAACGCCTTGTTCATCCTGCTGACCGGTCGTGCGCGCGTGGTCAGCACCGACCGGCGCGGGCGCGAGGTCATCCTGGCCACCCTGCACCCGGGCGACCACATCGGCGAGATGAGCCTGATCGACAACGAGCCGCACTCGGCCACCGTGCGCGCCGAGGTGCGCACCGACGTGCTGATGCTGGGGCGGGCGGACTTCGCCCGCTGCCTGCCCGAGAACAGCTCGATGACCTACGCCATCATGCGTGGCCTGGTGCGTCGTCTGCGCCATGCGGACCGCAAGATCGAGTCGTTGGCCCTGATGGACGTGTACGGCCGCGTCGCGCGCGCCCTGCTGGAGGCGGCGCAGCCGCAGGCCGGCACTGATGAGCTGGTGATCCGGGACCGGATCTCGCGCCAGGACATCGCCAAGATGGTCGGCGCCTCGCGCGAGATGGTGAGCCGGGTGATGAAGGACCTGGAGGAGCGCGGCCACATCCAGACCACCGCCGAGGGCAGCATCGTCATCAAGGAACAGCTGGGCGCATCGAACTGAGCCTGCGCTGGGCGTTGGCGCCATGCCGGTTTCGCGTGGTGGCCCCGCGACGACGGCGCGTGCATGCGGTAAGCTTGCCAAGCTGTAGTTCCGTCCATGACTTACCCTCTGAATACCTTTAACGGCCGGGCCGCCAAGGCACCGCGCTCTGGCACCGCGCGCTTCGTGCAGGAAGTGATGCTGGTGCTGGGGCTGGCCTTCATCATCTTCCTGGCCATGGCGCTGGCGAGCTACTCGCCGCTGGACGCCGCCTGGTCGACCTCGGGCGCGGATGGCCCGGTGCGCAACTGGGCTGGCAAGCTGGGTGCCTGGCTGGCCGACCTGGCCTACGTGCTGCTGGGTTTCTCGGCCTGGTGGTGCGTGGCGGCGGCGGCGCGCGCCTGGCTGGTTGGCACCATCCGCTGGATGAATGCGGGCATGGGCGCGGCAGCGGAGCCGTCCTCGGGCTCGCTGTGGTCGCGCCTGGTGCGCACGCGCTGGGCGCTCTGGATCGGCCTGGTGCTGCTGCTGGCGGCCAGCACCGGGCTGGAATGGTCGCGCCTGTACCGCTTTGACGACGCGCTGCCGGGCACCGCCGGCGGCGTGCTCGGCTACTTGGGCGGGCCGATCGCCGTCAAGTGGCTGGGCTTCACCGGCTCGGCGCTGCTGGGTATCGCGGTGATGGTGCTGGGCGCGGCGCTGGTGTTCCGCTTTTCCTGGAGCCAGGTGGCCGAGCGCATCGGCGCCGGCCTGTACGGCCTGATCGATTCGCGTCGCGAGCGGCGTGAGCTGGCGCAGGACATGGCCGCCGGCCGGCAGGCCGCGCGCGAGCGCGAGGAGGTGGTGCACCACGAGCGCGAGGTGATCGAGGAGCAGCACCCGACGCCGGTGCTGATCGAGCCGCCGGTGACGCAGGTGGTCAAGAGCGAGCGCGTGGTGAAGGAGAAGCAGAAGCCCCTGTTCAGCGAGCTGCCCGACAGCAAGCTGCCGCAGGTCGATCTGCTCGATGGCGTGTCGGCGCGGCAGGAAACCGTGGCACCCGAGACGCTGGAGATGACCAGTCGGCTGATCGAGAAGAAGCTCAAGGACTTCGGCGTCGAGGTGCGCGTGGTCGCGGCCGCGCCGGGCCCGGTGATCACGCGCTACGAGATCGAGCCGGCCACCGGCGTGAAGGGCTCGCAGGTGGTCAACTTGGCCAAGGACCTGGCACGGTCCTTGAGCCTGGTGTCGATCCGCGTGATCGAGACCATTCCCGGCAAGAACTACATGGCACTGGAACTGCCCAACGCCAAGCGGCAGACGATCAAGCTGTCGGAGATCCTGGGCTCGCAGGTCTACAACGACGCACGCTCGCTGCTCACCGTGGGCCTGGGCAAGGACATCGTCGGCAACCCGGTGGTCGCCGACCTGGCCAAGATGCCGCACGTGATGGTGGCCGGCACCACCGGTTCGGGCAAGTCGGTCGGCATCAACGCGATGATCCTGAGCCTGCTCTACAAGGCCGAGCCGAAGGACGTGCGCCTGCTGATGATCGACCCCAAGATGCTGGAGATGTCGGTCTACGAAGGCATTCCGCACCTGTTGGCGCCGGTGGTTACCGACATGAAGCAGGCCGCCCACGGCCTGAACTGGTGCGTGGCCGAGATGGAGCGCCGCTACAAGCTGATGAGCAAGGCGGGGGTGCGCAACCTGGCCGGCTTCAACCAGAAGATCGACGAGGCCAAGGCCAGGGGAGAATTCATCTACAACCCCTTCAGCCTGACGCCCGAGGATCCCGAGCCGCTGGAGCGCCTGCCCTACATCGTGGTGGTGATCGACGAACTGGCCGACCTAATGATGGTGGTCGGCAAGAAGATCGAGGAACTGATCGCGCGCCTGGCACAGAAGGCGCGCGCCGCCGGCATCCACCTGATCCTGGCGACGCAGCGGCCCAGCGTCGACGTCATCACCGGCCTGATCAAGGCCAACATCCCGACCCGCATCTCGTTCCAGGTCTCGAGCAAGATCGACAGCCGCACCATCCTCGACCAGATGGGCGCCGAGGCGCTGCTCGGCATGGGCGACATGCTGTACCTGCCGGCCGGCCATGGCCTGCCGCAGCGTGTGCACGGCGCCTTCGTCAGCGACGACGAGGTGCACCGCGTGGTCGAATACCTCAAGAGTCAGGGTGAGCCCAACTACATCGAGGGCGTGCTCGAAGGCGGCACGGTGGATGGCGAGGAGGGTGGTTTCGGCGACGGCGGCGAGGGCGGCGAGAAGGATGCGCTGTACGACCAGGCGGTCGAGATCGTGCTGAAGAACCGTAAGGCCAGCATCTCGCTGGTGCAGCGCCACCTGAAGATTGGCTACAACCGCGCCGCGCGCCTGGTCGAGGACATGGAAAAGGCCGGCCTGGTGAGCAGCATGAGTTCCAGCGGCCAGCGCGAGATCCTGGTGCCGGCGCGTGCCGAGTAAGGCGCGATGCAGCCGGCGCGCCCGCGTGTAGGCCGGCGCCGCAACTTTGCCTTTCTTGACCTTCGGGCGCCGAACCCGAGGCGAGAATGCCGGTCCTATGCACATGAACAAGATTTCCGATCGTTTTCGCACGGGGCTGCGTGCATCCACCGTGGCGGCGCTGATGGCGTGGGCGATGCCGCTGGCCTGGGCCGGCGGCATGGACAGCCTGGAGACCTTCATCAAGAGCACGCGCTCGGGCAAGGCCGCTTTCACCCAGGTCGTGACCGCGCCGGCCAAGGATGGCCAGCAGCCGCGCGCCAGGACGCAAAACGGCAGCTTCGAATTCCAGCGGCCGGGCAAGTTCCGCTTCGTCTACAGCAAGCCGTTCGAGCAGACCATCGTCGCCGACGGCCAGACGCTGTGGCTGCACGACGTCGACCTGAACCAGGTCACGGCGCGCGCGCAGGAGCAGGTGCTGGGCTCGACGCCGGCGGCCATTGTTGCCGCGGCGCCCGACCTGAAGGCGCTGGAGCGCGATTTCACGCTGACCGAGGAGCCCGATGCCGACGGCCAGCAATGGGTCAAGGCGGTGCCGAAGTCGCGTGATGGCCAGTTGCAGAGCATTCGCGTCGGCTTCAAGGCCGGCGCCAGGGGGGCGGAACTGGCGACGCTGGACATCCTGGACAGCTTCGGCCAGCGCTCGGTGCTGAGCTTCAGCGATTTCGACGTCAACGCCGCGGTGCCGGCCAGCCACTTCCAGTTCAAGCCGCCCGCAGGCGCCGACGTGCTGCGCAACTGAGTTCCGCGTGCGTTCCGCGGCAGCGCGCCGTGTTCCTAGAATGCGCCATGCCGCGCGCCCAAGCCCCCGCATCACCGACCACGCTGCACGTGCCGCTGGCCGAGCGCCTGCGGCCGCGCAGCCTGGGCGAGGTGGTCGGCCAGCAGCAGTTGCTGGGCGAGGGCATGCCGCTGCGCATCGCCTTCGAATCGGGCCAGCCGCACAGCTGCATCCTGTGGGGACCGCCCGGCACCGGAAAGACCACCATCGCGCGCCTGATGGCGGACGCCTTCGACGCCCAGTTCATTCCCATCAGCGCGGTGCTGGGCGGTGTCAAGGACATTCGCGAGGCGGTCGAGCGCGCCGAGGCCGCGCGCAGCGGCCTGCAGCCGCAGCCGACCATCGTCTTCGTCGACGAGGTGCACCGCTTCAACAAGAGCCAGCAGGACGCCTTCCTGCCGCATGTCGAAAGCGGCCTGTTCACCTTCATCGGCGCCACCACCGAGAACCCCTCGTTCGAGGTCAACTCGGCCCTGCTCTCGCGCGCGGCGGTCTACGTGCTGCAGCCGCTCGGAGACGAGGACCTGCGCCGGATTCTGCAGCGGGCCAGTGCCGAGCCGGGCAGCATCGCGATTGATCCGGCCGCCGCCGAGCGGCTGATCGCCTACGCCGACGGCGATGCGCGGCGCCTGCTCAACACGCTGGAGACCCTGTTCGTCGCCGCCCGCGCCGAGCACATCGACGCCATCACGGACGACTGGCTGCTGAAGGTGCTGGGCGAACGCCTGCGCCGCTACGACAAGGGCGGCGAGCAGTTCTACGACACCATCAGCGCGCTGCACAAGTCGGTGCGCGGCTCGGACCCGGATGCGGCGCTGTACTGGTTCGCACGCATGCTCGATGGCGGCGCCGACCCGCGCTACCTGGCGCGGCGCATGATCCGCATGGCCAGCGAGGACATCGGGCTGGCCGATCCGCGCGCGTTGCGGCTGGCGCTCGACGCCGCCGAGGTCTACGAGCGCCTGGGTTCGCCTGAGGGCGAACTGGCGCTGGCCGAATGCGTGGTCTACCTGGCGGTGGCGGCCAAGAGCAACGCCGTCTACAAGGCCTTCGGCGCTGCGCGCGCCTTCGTCAAGAACGACACCACGCGGCCGGTGCCGCTGCACCTGCGCAACGCGCCGACCCGGCTGATGAAGCAGCTCGACTACGGCAAGGACTACCGCTACGCGCACGACGAGGAGGACGCCTTCGCTGCCGGCGAGCGCTACCTGCCGGACGGCATGCCGCCGCAGCAGTTCTACCGGCCGGTGCCGCGCGGGCTGGAGATCCGCATCGGCGAGAAGCTGGCCGAACTGCGCCGGCGCAACCGCGATGCCGAGCGCAGCTGAGCGCCGGATTCCGCTAACTGAAGCACATCAGGAAATCACGCTGCACGAGGGAAAACCCCGTGCTTGCGGGGCGCAGACAAGCCTGTTTGCTCGACTACAATTTTTTTCCTGAACCCGCCAAGGTGCAACACCGGCGGGTTTTTTGAATGGAGAACGGGCGTTCACAAGATGCCCGTTGCGACAGACCTGAAGAACATGCCGGCCGGACGATCACGGTCGTGGCGAGGAGAGCGATTCCATGGAAGTCCTGCTGCAGCAGATCATCAACGGCCTCGTGCTTGGCAGCATGTACGCGTTGATCGCCCTGGGTTACACCATGGTGTACGGCATCATCCAGCTGATCAATTTCGCCCACGGCGAGGTGCTGATGGTTGGCGCCCTGACGGCCTGGTCGATCATCGGCGTGATGCAGGAAGGCATGCCCGGCACACCGGGCTGGGTGCTGCTCATCATCGCCATGCTGATCGCCTGCGTAGTCGCCTCGGTGCTGAACTACGTGATCGAGAAGGCGGCCTACAAGCCACTGCGCAACAGCCCGCGGCTGGCGCCGCTGATCACCGCCATCGGCATGTCGATCCTGCTGCAGACGCTGGCGATGATCATCTGGAAGCCGAACTACAAGCCGTTCCCGACCCTGCTGCCGAGCGCGCCGTACAACGTCGCCGGCGCCTACATCACGCCGACGCAGATCATGATCCTGAGCGTCACCGCCGTGTCGCTGGCGATCCTGATGTACCTGGTGCACTACACCAAGATCGGCCGCGCCATGCGCGCCACGGCCGAGAACCCGGGCGTGGCGGGGCTGATGGGTGTCAAGCCCGACGTGGTGATCTCGGCCACCTTCGTCATCGGTGCCGTGCTGGCCGCCATCGCCGGCGTCATGTACGCCAGCAACTACGGCACGGCGCAGCACACCATGGGCTTCCTGCCGGGGCTCAAGGCCTTCACGGCGGCGGTGTTCGGCGGCATCGGCAACCTCGGCGGCGCGGTGCTGGGCGGCGTGCTGCTGGGCCTGATCGAGGCCATCGGCTCGGGCTACATCGGCACCCTCACCGGCGGGCTGCTGGGCAGCCACTACACCGACATCTTCGCCTTCATCGTGCTGATCATCGTGCTGACACTGCGCCCCTCGGGCCTGCTGGGCGAGCGCATCGCCGATCGCGCCTGATGCCGGGGAGGACGACGAGATGACGCAGAAGAACAAGCTGATCGCCTTCCTGCTGTGCGGCGTCGCGCTGCTGGTGCTGCCGCTGATCCTGCAGGGCTTCGGCAACGCCTGGGTGCGCATCGCCGACGTGGCGCTGCTGTACGTGATGCTGGCGCTGGGCCTGAACATCGTGGTCGGCGAGGCCGGCCTGCTGGACCTGGGCTACGTGGCCTTCTTCGCCGTCGGCGCCTACCTGTACGGTCTGCTGGCGTCGCCGCACCTGACCGACACCTTCCCGGCCATCCGGGCGGCGTTCCCGAACGGCTTCCACACCTCGCTGTGGCTGGTGATCCCGCTGGCGCTGCTGCTGGCCACCGTCACCGGGGTGCTGCTGGGCATCCCGGTGCTGAAGCTGCGCGGCGACTACCTGGCCATCGTGACGCTCGGCTTCGGCGAGATCATCCGCATTTTCCTGAACAACCTGGACCATCCCTACAACATCACCAACGGGCCTAAGGGCATCACCCAGATCGATTCGATCAAGCTGTTCGGGTTCGACCTCGGCCGGCCGATCACCGTCGGCGGTTACGAGCTCGCGTCGGTGACGCTGTACTACTACCTGTTCCTGGCGCTGGTGCTGGTCACGGTGGTGGTCTGCTATCGCCTGCAGGACTCGCGCATCGGCCGCGCCTGGATGGCGATCCGCGAGGACCAGACCGCCGCCCAGGCCATGGGCCTGAACACGCGCAACCTGAAGCTGCTGGCCTTCGGCATGGGCGCCTCGTTCGGCGGCGTGGCCGGCTCGATGTTCGCGGCCTTCCAGGGCTTCGTCTCGCCGGAGTCGTTCAGCCTGATGGAGTCGGTGATGATCGTCGCCATGGTGGTGCTGGGCGGCATCGGCCACCTGCCCGGGGTGGTCCTGGGCGCGGTGCTGCTGGCGGCGCTGCCCGAGGTGCTGCGCTACGTCGCCGGTCCGCTGCAGGCCATGACCGACGGCCGGCTCGACTCGGCCATCCTGCGCCAGCTGCTGATCGCGCTGGCCATGATCATCATCATGCTGCTGCGCCCGCGCGGCCTGTGGCCGTCGCCCGAACAAGGCAAGGCGCGGCCGCTGCGCGCCGGCAAGGTGATGCCGCCGACGGCGCAGCAGAACCCGCCCGGCATCGATTTCCCGGCCGATGCCATGCCCGGCACCACCCAGCCCCGGCAGGATCCGGTCAACCCGTGACGCGCGGCCGAGGACAAGCAGCATGAGCACAGATACCGTACTCAAGGTCGAGGGTGTGTCCAAGCGTTTCGGCGGCCTGCAGGCCCTGTCGGACGTTGGCATCACCATCCAGCGTGGCCAGGTCTACGGCCTGATCGGCCCCAACGGCGCCGGCAAGACCACCTTCTTCAACGTCATCACCGGCCTCTACACGCCCGACAGCGGCAGCTTCGAGCTGGCCGGCAAGGCCTACAAGCCTCAGGCGGTGCACCAGGTCGCCAAGGCCGGTATTGCGCGCACGTTCCAGAACATCCGCCTGTTCGCCGAGATGACGGCGCTGCAGAACGTGATGGTCGGACGTCACGTGCGCACCCATTCCGGCCTGTTCGGCGCCATCTTCCGCACCGCCGGCTTCAAGGCCGAGGAGCACGCCATCGCCGAGCGGGCGATGGAACTGCTGGACTACGTCGGCATTGCCAAGTACGCGCAGTTTCGCTCGCGCACGCTGTCGTATGGCGACCAGCGGCGGCTGGAGATCGCGCGTGCCCTGGCCACCGACCCGCAGCTGATCGCGCTCGACGAGCCGGCCGCCGGCATGAACGCCACCGAGAAGGTGGCGCTGCGCGAGCTGATCGACCGCATCCGCCAGGACAACCGCACCATCCTGCTGATCGAGCACGACGTCAAGCTGGTGATGGGCCTGTGCGACCGCGTCACGGTGCTCGACTACGGCCGCCAGATCGCCGAGGGCACGCCGTCCGAGGTGCAGAAGAACGAACAGGTGATCGAGGCCTACCTGGGCACGGGAGGACATTGAGATGGCCCAGACTCTGTTGAAGGTGACCGACCTGCGCGTGGCCTACGGCGGCATCCAGGCCGTCAAGGGCGTGGATTTCGAGGTGCACGAGGGCGAACTGGTGTCGCTGATCGGCTCCAACGGCGCCGGCAAGACCACCACCATGAAAGCCATCACCGGCACGCTGCCGCTGGCCGGCGGGGACATCGAATACCTGGGCAAGTCCATCAAGGGGCAGGGGCCCTGGGATCTGGTGCGCCAGGGCCTGGCCATGGTGCCGGAAGGGCGCGGCGTGTTCACCCGCATGAGCATCCACGAGAACCTGCTGATGGGCGCCTACGTGCGCGACGACAAGGCCGGCGTCACGCAGGACGTCGAGAAGGTGTTCACCATCTTCCCGCGCCTGCGCGAGCGCAAGGACCAGCTGGCCGGCACCATGTCGGGTGGCGAGCAGCAGATGCTGGCCATGGGCCGGGCGCTGATGAGCCGCCCCAAGCTGCTGCTGATGGACGAGCCCTCGATGGGCCTGGCGCCGATCATGGTCGACAAGGTGTTCGAGGTGGTGCGCGACGTCTACGCGCAGGGCGTGACCATCCTGCTGGTCGAGCAGAACGCCAGCCGTGCGCTGGCGCTGGCCGATCGCGGCTACGTGATGGAATCCGGCCTGATCACCATGGGCGGCGGCGGCAAGCAGCTGCTGGCCGATCCCAAGGTGCGCGCCGCCTACCTGGGCGAGTAGCTACCCGCTCGCCGTCGTGTGCGTGGCGCGCCGACCCGCACGGCGGGCGCCGTCTTCATGGCCGCGCCGCGGCCTGCCGAAGCTCAGTCCACCCGCGCGCCCGAGCGCTTGACCACCGGTTCGTAGCGGGCCCGCTCGCGTGCCATGAACTGGCCGAACTGCTCGGGCGTGGTGGGCACGGGCTCGGCCATCAGCTGGGCGAAGCGCTGCTGGATGGCCGGGCTCTTCAGCGCGGCGGTGAAGGCGACGTTGAGCTTGTCGATGACATCGGGCGGCGTGCCGACCGGCGCCACCAGGCCCCACCAGGTATCGACCTCGAAACCCTTGATGGTTTCGGCGATGGCGGGCACGTCCGGCAGCATGGCCGAGCGCCTGGCGGTGGTGACCGCCAGGGGTTTGAGCTTGCCGGCCTTGATGTTGGTCGAGGCGGTGGCCAGGTTGTCGATGTTGAAGTCGACCTGTCCCGACAGCAGGGCCAGCTGCGCCGGATTGCCGCCATTGTAGGGGATGTGCACGGCGAAGATGCCGGCACCCTGCTTGAACATCTCGCCCGCCAGGTGCCCCGCGGAGCCGTTGCCGCCGGAGCCGTAGTTGAGCTTGCCGGGATTCCTCCTGGCGTAGGCGATCAGCTGCCCCAGCGTGTCGATCTTCAGGCGCGCCGCGGTGTCGGCGTTCATCACCAGCACGTTGGGCACCCGCACCATCTGCGTGATGGGGGCGAAATCCCTGGCGGCGTCGAACGGCATCTTGCTGAACAGCCAGGGATTGATGGCGTGCGTGGCCACCGCCGCGATGCCGATGGTCAGGCCGTCGGGCGCGGCCTTGGCCACCTGGTCGCTGCCGATGTTGCCGCCGGCGCCGGGTTTGTTCTCGACGATCACGGTGCCGAGCGAATCCTTGACCTGTTCGGCCAGCGCGCGTGCCGTGATGTCGAGCGGACCGCCGGGTGCGTAGGGCACGACCAGCCGGATCGGCTTGGCGGTTTGCGCCAGGGTGGCGGTGCTGGCGGCGAGGGCGAGGCTGGTGAGGAGCAGGGAGCGTCGTTGCATGGGTTGATTCAATCGGGAAGCGTTTCGAGATCGGTGGCTTGTGGGGTCGGTGGCGTTGAATCGGCGGTGCGGGGTATCAGGCCGCGACCTTGTCGGCCTCGCTGGTGAACGAGTCGGCGTAGAACTCCTCCTCGGGCAGCCCGGCCCGCTCGACGTAGTCCTTGCGCGCCGATTCGACCACGATGGGCGAACCGCAGGCATAGACCTGGTGGCCGGACAGATCGGCGAAATCCTGCAGCACCGCCAGATGCACGAAGCCGGTGCGGCCGGTCCAGCCGTCCTCGGGCAGCGCGTCGGACACCACGGGAACGTACTTCAGGTGCGGCATCTCGGCCAGCCGGGCCTGCACCCAGTCGTCCAGGTACAGATCCTGCGGGCGCCGGCCGCCCCAGTACAGCACGGCATCGCGCGTGATGCCCATGAACTGCAAGTGCTCGATGATGGCCTTGATCGGCGCGAAGCCGGTGCCGGCGGCGAGCAGGATCATGGGCTTGGGGGAATCGTCACGCAAGTGGAAGCTGCCGTACGGCCCTTCGATGCGCAGGATCTCCTTTTCCTTCATGGTCGCGAACACGTGGTCGGTGAACCTGCCGCCCGGCATGTGGCGGATGTGCAGGTCGATCAGCGGCGCGCCGTTCTCGATCAGCGTGTGCGGCGCATTGGCCATGCTGTAGCTGCGCCGCACGCCGTCCTTCAGCAGGAACTCGACGTACTGCCCGGGGTGGTACTGGATCAGGTCGTTGGCAGGCAGTTGCAGCCGCACCCGCATGACGTCGTGCGAGAGCTTCTCCAGCAGCGCCACGCGCGCCGGCATCTTCTTGATCGGGAAGGCGCCGGCGTGCGTGACCTGGCGTGATTCGAGCACCACGTCGGTCTGCGCCACGCCGACGCAGGTCAGCACGTAGCCATTGGCCTCTTCCTGCGCCGAGAGCGCCTTCTCCTGGTGCGGGCCATGCTTGACGGTGCCGGAGATCTTCCTGCACTTGCAGGAGCCGCAGGCGCCTTCCTTGCAGCCGTAGGGCAGGCCGATACCCTGGCGGATGCCGGCGGCGAGCATGGTTTCCTGGGATTCGGCCTCGAAACTGCGGCCGCTGGGCTGGACGGTGATGGTGTGGGTCATGCGCTTGGGTATGCTCAGCGGGTCTGAGCTGCTCCTGATTTTTTCTCGGGCCAATTTTGCCTTCAAACCAAAACCCTCTCGGCGCGCTGCCTGTGCGCTTCCGGCGCCCGCGCGTGCTGATCGTCGGCTGCGGCGACGTCGGTCAGCGCGCGGCCGCGTCGCTGCTGCCGCGCGTGCGGGTGCTGGCCTTGTCGCGCGACGGCTCGCCCGCGGCGCTGCAGGCCTTGCGCGCACGCGGCATCGTGCCGCTGGCGGGTGACCTGGATGATGCCGCCAGCCTGCGGCGGCTGGCCGGCATCGCCACGCACCTGATCCAGCTGGCGCCACCGCCGGGCGCGGGCGAGGGCGATCCGCGCACGCGGACGCTGCTGCAGGCGCTGGCGCGGCGCAGCCTGCCGATGGCGCTGGTGTACGGCTCGACCAGCGGCGTGTACGGTGATTGCGGCGGTGCCTGGGTGAGCGAAACGCGGGCAACCAATCCGCAGACCGCACGGGCGCGCCGCCGTGTGGCGGCTGAAGGCTGGGTGCGCGCGTTCGGCCTGGCCACCGGGGTGCGCGCCAGCATCCTGCGCATTCCGGGCATCTACGCGGCCGACCGCCCCGGCGGCACGCCGCGCGAGCGGCTGGCGCGCGGCACGCCGGTGTTGGCCAGAGAAGATGACGTGTTCACCAACCATGTGCATGCCGACGACCTGGCACGCGCTGTGGTGCGCGCGCTGTGGCGTGGCGCGCCGCAGCGCGTCTACCACGCCAGTGACGACACCGCGCTGCGCATGGGCGACTACTTCGACCTGGCGGCCGACCTGTACGGCCTGCCGCGCCCGCCGCGCATCACGCGGGCGCAGGCGCGCGAGCAGCTGTCGCCGATGCTGGTGTCCTTCATGAGCGAATCGCGCCGCATGGACAACCGGCGGCTGAAGCGGGAACTGCGCTTGCGGCTGCGCTACCCCACGGTGGCCGAGGGCCTGGCGCTGTCCTGAACAGGACTGCGCGCGCGCACGCTCCGGCCTTAGAGTGGCGCGCATGGACTTCGCCTATCCGCCCCGCGTGCAGGCGCTGCAGCAGCGGTTGCAGCGCTTCATGGCCGACCTGATCTTGCCCTCGCATGGCGACTGGCACCGCTGGGCCGACGCCGGCGTCTATCCGCTGGAGGTGATCGAGCCGCTGAAGCAGCAGGCGCGCGCCACCGGGCTGTGGAACCTGTTCCTGCCGGGCCTGCAACCGGGTGAGCCGGGCACCCGCCTGGCCAATCTCGAATACGCGCCGCTGGCCGAGATCATGGGCCGCGTGCCCTGGGCCAGCGAGGTGTTCAACTGCAACGCGCCCGACACCGGCAACATGGAACTGCTGCACCTGTTCGCCGACCCGGCCCAGCGCAGCGCCTGGCTCGAGCCGCTGATGGAAGGCCACATCCGCTCCTGTTTCGCCATGAGCGAGCCGGACGTGGCCTCGTCCGACCCGACCAACCTGGGCACCCGCATCGCGCGCGACGGCGGGGATTACGTGCTCAACGGCCGCAAGTGGTTCATCACCGGCGCCGTGCACCCGAACTGCCGGCTGGCCATCGTCATGGGTGTGTCCGATGCCTCGCCCGACGCTGCGCCGCACGGGCGCCACAGCCTGCTGCTGGTGCCGATGGACACGCCGGGCCTGGAAATCGTGCGCAACATCCCGGTGATGCAGCACCAGGCCATCGAGGGCCATTGCGAGATCGTGTTCCGGAACGTGCGCGTGCCGGCCGCCAACCTGCTGGGCGCCGAGGGCGAGGGCTTCGCCATGGCGCAGGCGCGCCTGGGGCCGGGCCGGGTGCACCACTGCATGCGCACCATCGGCCAGTGCGAGCTCGCGCTCGAACTCATGGCCGAGCGCGCGCTTGAGCGCATGGCCTTCGGCCGGCACCTGTCGGACTTCGCCAACGTGCAGGACTGGATCGCCATGAGCCGCATCGAGATCGACCAGGCACGCCTGCTGGTGCTGCGCGCCGCCTGGCGCATGGACAGGGAAGGCAATGCGGCTGCGCGCACCGATGTCTCCGCGATCAAGCTGGTGGCGGCGCGCCTGCAGACCACCGTGATCGACCGCGCCATGCAGGTGTTCGGCGCCGTCGGCCTGACGCCCGACACGCCGCTGGCCAGCCTGTGGAGCTGGGGCCGGGCGCTGCGCTTCCTGGACGGACCCGACGAAGTGCACCTGCGCACCGTCGCGCGCCAGGAGCTGGCGCGAAGCCGCGCGCACCGCGGCGACAACGTGCTGCACCTGCAGCGCTGGATGCCACCCGAGAACGCAGCCGACACGCCCTGAGGTCGGGACGCTGATCGGCTGCGGCCCACGGGCAGTGCAATAGGCGGCTGGGGCGCTCGGGTAAAGCCGTGTTATTTTTCGTCCTGGGCCGCCAGCCGGTTAGGCTTGCGGGGCTTCGTCCGCCGGGTCGAACCGGCGGGCGAGGGAACGTCCAGACCTTCCTGATTCATTCATCAAGGACATGAACGCATGACCCCACTCGACCCCTTCGGCGCGCGGCGCCGCCAACTGGTGGCCGGCAGTGGCGCCATCGCCCTGGGCGGCCTGCTGGGCGCGCCGGCGCTGTGGGCGCAGGCCAACGCCGCCTACGAGCCGCAGCGCGGCCAGTCCGGCAAGGACGTGATCTGGATCCCGACGCCGGATGCGCTGGTCACGCGCATGCTGCGCATGGCGCAGCTGACGCCCAAGGACTACCTGATCGACCTCGGCTCGGGTGACGGCAAGATCGTCATCGCCGCCGCGCGCGAGGGCGCGCAGGGCCTGGGCATCGAATACAACCCGGACATGGTCGAGCTGTCCCGGCGCCGCGCCAGGGAGGCGCTGGTGGCCGAGCGCGCGCGCTTCGAGAAGGCCGACATCTTCGAGTCCGACTTCAGCCGGGCCACCGTCATCACCATGTACCTGCTGCCGCATCTGAACCTGCGGCTGCGCCACCGCATCCTGGCGCTGAAACCCGGTACGCGGGTGGTCTCGCACGAGTTCCGCATGGGCCGCTGGCAGCCCGACGAGACGGCGCGCGTCGGCACCGCCTCGGTGCACCTGTGGCTGGTGCCGGCCAATGCCGGCGGCGAGTGGACGCTGAGCTTTCCGCAGGGCGGCCAGCCTGTCAGCCTGCCGCTGAAGCTGCACCAGAGCTTCCAGCTGCTGCGCGGCCAGGTCGGCTACACCGATTTCGAGGCGCAGTTGCGCGAGGCGCGCGTGGCGGGCGAGCAGGTCAGCTTCGGCTTCACCGACGAGTTGGGCCATCTGCGCCGCTTCGTCGGCCGGCTGGAGGGCGACAGCATCAGCGGCTCGGTCTACGATTTCTCCGCCGGCGGTGCACGTGCGCCGTTCAGCGCCAGGCGGCGCGAGGCGCCGCCGCCGTTCGATGGCGCCGCACAGGCGCCGGAGAACGAAGCCGAATCGCTGGGGGCCGAATGAGCCGGCCGGATGCCGAAACCATCCAGCCGCAGCAGACGCTGCGCCTGCGCGAGGCGGTGGCCATCATCGTCGGCATCGTCATCGGTGCCGGCATCTTCAAGGCGCCGTCGCTGGTGGCGCAGTTCACCGGCTCCACCGGCTGGATGCTGGCGGCCTGGCTGGCCGGCGGACTGGTTTCGCTGATCGGCGCGCTGTGCTATGCCGAGCTGGCCGCCACCTGGCCGCATGCGGGCGGCGACTACCACTTCCTGCACCGCGCCTACGGCCGGCGGGTGGCGTTCCTGTTCGCCTGGGCGCGCTTCTCGGTCATCACCACCGGCTCGATCGCCATGCTGGCCTTCGTGTTCGGCGACTACCTCAACGCGGTGTTGCCGCTGGGCGTGCACGGGGCGGCGATCTGGGGCGCGCTGTCGGTGATCGGGCTGACCTGGGTCAACGTGCGTGGCATCCACACCAGCGCCAGTACGCAGAGCTGGCTGACGCTGGCCGAGGTGCTGGGCCTGGTGCTGGTGGTGGTGGCCGGCGCCTGGCTGCTGGCCGACGCCGGCCACAGCATGCCGGTGGCGCCTGCGGGCGAGGCGGGCGGGGGTGGGTCAGGCATGCCGGCGCTCGGCATGCTGGGCTTGGCGATGGTGTTCGTGCTGCTGACCTTCGGCGGCTGGAACGAGGCCGCCTACCTGAGCGCCGAACTCAAGGGATCGCGTCGGCGCATCCTGCATGCGCTGGTGATCAGCATCGCGCTGATCACGACTTTGTACCTGCTGGTCAACCTGGCCTACGTCTACGGGCTGGGGCTGCAGGGCATGGCCAGGAGCGAGGCGCTGGCGGCTGACCTGCTGCGCGTGGCCTTCGGGCGCACCGGCGAGACCCTGGTCGCGCTGATGGTGGCGGTGGCGGCGCTGACCTCGATCAATGCCACCATGATCGTCGGTGCCCGCACCAACTTCGCCGTTGGCCGCGACTGGGCGGCGTTGCACACGCTGGGCCGCTGGGAGGGCCAGCGCGGCGTGCCGATCGCCGGCCTGCTGGCGCAGTCGGTCTTCGCGCTGGTGCTGGTGGTGTTCGGCACCAGCCTGCGCGGCGGCTTCGCGGCCATGGTGGACTACACCGCGCCGGTGTTCTGGCTGTTCTTCTTTTTGTGCACCATCGCGCTGATCGTGCTGCGCGCCAAGGAGCCCGACACGCCGCGGCCGTTCAAGGTGCCGCTGTACCCGCTGCTGCCGCTGCTGTTCGCCGCCGTCTGCTTGTACATGCTGTGGTCCTCGCTGGTCTACGTGAAGACCGGCGCTCTGGCCGGCGTCGGCGTGCTGCTGGTCGGCGGCCTGCTGATGCTGTGGCTGGAGCGCGGCGACCGGCGCCGCCCCACGTCCGGCGGCACCTCGCGGCAGCAGGCCTGAGGCCGTTTCCCGGAAAGGAGAGCGCAGGCCTGCCGCCCGCGGCGCTGCGCCGTCCCGGCGTCAGCCGAAATGGCAGATGTAGTGGTAGGCCTCGCTGACGCGGATCTCGAACGACGAGTTGGCGGGAATGCTGAAGCGCTCGCCGGGCCCGGAAGGCAGCCACTGCTGGCTGCCGGCCAGCCGGTACTCGCAGGCGCCGGCCACGCATTCCATGATCTCGGCGGCGCCGGTGTTGAACGTGAGCGTGGCCGGCAGCACGACACCGACGCTCTTGTTGGTGCCGTCGGCCGTCTGGAAGCTGTGCGAGACGCACTTGCCATCGAAATACACGTTGGCCTGGGTGCGGAGGGTGACGTTGGCGATCTGCTCGGTGATCATGGGGTCCTGCTGCGGCTGCTCGGGGGTGGATCGGGCGCGCATGTTAGCGCGGCGGCGACAATCGGCCCATGCAGCCGCCCCGCACCCGCTTCATCCTGATCGAGACCAGCCACGCCGGCAACGTCGGCGCGGCGGCGCGCGCGCTCAAGGTGATGGGCTTCGACGAGCTGGTGCTGGTGGCGCCGCGCTGGCCCGATGTGCTGACCCGCGCGGAAGCCGTCGAGCGCGCCAGTGGCGCCGATGACGTGCTGGCGGCGGCGCGCGTGGTGCCGACGCTTAGCGAGGCGCTGGATGGCATGACGCATCTGTGCGCCACCGCGATGACGCCGCGCGACTTCGGGCCGCCGACGCGGGCGCCACGCGAGCACTTCGATGGCTTGCTGGGTGCCGCGACCGGGGGTGAGCAGGCGCACGAGCCGCCACAAGGGGTCGCCTTCCTGTTCGGTTCCGAGCGCTACGGCATGAAGAACGAGGACGTGTACCGCTGCCACGTCGCCCTGAGCATTCCCACCAACCCGGTCTACGGTTCGCTCAACCTGGCCGCCGCGGTGCAGCTGATCGCCTACGACTGGCGCATGGCGCTGCGGGCGCGCTTCGGTGGCTTCGAGATCAACCCGGCGGCGCCGGCGCCGCTGCAGGCCGATGCCCGGCAGCTCGACGGCATGCTGGCGCACTGGGAGCAGGCGCTGGTGGCGATCGGCTTTCTCGATCCGGCGGCGCCCAAGAAGCTGATGCCGCGCCTGCAGCAGCTGTTCAACCGCGCGCAGCCGACGCAGGACGAAATCCACATCCTGCGCGGAATCGCCAAGGCCGTGCTGCAGCGCGCACCGGCCGCCCCTGCCGCGCAGGCGGAATCCGCCGCCGTGACGGACAATCGCTAGACTCGCAACCCACCCATGTTTGCCCGCATTCGTTCCTACGCCCAGGCCATTCTCGAGCGCGACCCGGCTGCGCGCTCGGTGTGGGACGTGGTGTTTTCCTATCCCGGCTTCCACGCACTGGTGCTGCACCGCATCGCGCATCCACTGTGGCTGCGCGGCTGGCACTGGCTGGCGCGCTGGATCTCGCACTGGGCGCGCTTTTTCACCGGTATCGAGATTCATCCGGGTGCCAGGATCGGCCAGCGCGTGTTCATCGACCACGGCATGGGCGTGGTGATCGGCGAGACCGCCGAGATCGGCGACGACTGCACGATCTACCAGGGTGTCACCCTGGGCGGCACCTCGCTCGCCAAGGGCAGCAAGCGCCACCCGACGCTGGGCAAGGGCGTCATCGTCGGCGCCAGCAGCCAGGTGCTGGGCGGCTTCACGGTGGGCGATGGAGCCAAGATCGGCTCCTCGGCGGTGGTCACCAAGCCGGTGCCGGCCGGCGCCACCGCGGTCGGCAACCCGGCGCGCATCATCCATGCCGAGACCGATGCGCGGCGCGAGGAGGCCGCGGCCAAGCTGGGCTTCTCGGCCTATGGGGTGACGCAGAACGACGACCCGATCAGCCAGGCGCTGCGTGGCCTGATCGACGGCACGGCCAGCCAGGAGCACCAGATCGCCCTGCTGTGGCAGGCGCTGGAGAAGCTGGCGCGCCGGATCGACCCGGATTGCGTGCCGGACGAAGCCGCGCGCCAAGAAAGCTTCGAAGCCGACAAGCTGAACGAGCTGGTCGGCAAGTAGCGGCGCCGCGCGCGACGGCGCTGCGTCAGCTGCTTGGCTTCAGCGGCTTACTTGGCGCGCCGCCCCACCTCGTGACCGACCACGGCACCGACGGCCGCACCCCCGATCGTGGCGGCGGTGCCACCCACGGCACTGCCGATAACGCCGCCGGCCACGGCACCGACGCCGGTGCCGATCTGCGCATTGGTGGGTGAAGTGGAGCAACCTGCGGCAGCCAGGGTGGCGGCCAGCAGGGCGGCGAGGCTGTAGTGACGGATTTTCATCATGGCATGGCTCCTTGTGTCCGGATCAGCGGCCGAGCGACTCAGCGCCTGCATGATCGACCGCGACACGTGCCCTCAATATGCTTGGGTGATGCGGGCGCCCGGGTCGGCCTGATTGCAGGCCGCTTGTCGGACCAGGCCTTGTCCTGCGCTGACGACCTTGGCGGGCATCCGCGGTCGCATGCCGGCGCGAGCATTCAGTCGCGCGCCGGCCGCACCGCGCTCTTGGGCCGGAACGCCCGGCACACCGCGTCGTCGGTTTCCAGGTACGGCCCGCCGATCAGGTCGATGCAGTAGGGCACGGCGGCGAAGATGCCGTGCACCACGGCGTTGCCGGCGTTGTCCTTCAGGCCTTCCAGGGTTTCGGCGATGGCCTTGGGCTGGCCGGGCAGGTTGATGATCAGGCTCTGGCCGCGCACCACCGCCACCTGCCGCGACAGGATCGCCGTCGGCACGAAGCGCAGGCTGATCTGGCGCATCTGCTCGCCGAAGCCGGGCATCTCCTTGTCGGCTACCGCCAGCGTGGCCTCGGGCGTGACGTCGCGCCGCGCCGGGCCGGTGCCGCCGGTGGTCAGCACCAGCGCGCAGCCGGCGTCGACCAGTTCGATCAGGGTCTGGCTGATGGTGGCCTGCTCGTCGGGGATCAGGCGCGGCTCGAAGCGGATCGGGTTCTTCAGCGCGCGCGTCAGCCAGTCCTGCAGCGCGGGCAGTCCCTGGTCCTCGTAGGCGCCGCTGGAGGCACGGTCGCTGACCGAGACGATGCCGATGGTGACGGGGTCGAAAGGCTGGCTCATGGGTGTTCAGGGTGATTGGATGGAAGGGTTTCAGCCGGCGCGGCCGTCGTCGCGGTAGCCGACGTCCTCGGCGTCGATCGGCTGCACCTCGGGCGCCTGCGCCTCGGCGCGTTCCAGCGCCGCGTTGATCAGCTGGAACAACTCGCGGTAGGCACGGCCCTGGCGCGGCGCCTGGCCCTTGGCTTCGGCCTCCTGCGCGGCGGCGGGTGCGGGCGCGTCCTTGCGTGCCTGGCGCACCAGGGCGCGCAGCTGCTGCACGTCGGTGTCGGGGAACTGCGTCACCCAGGCGCTGACCGCGGCGTCATCGTCGATCAGCCGCCCACGCCAGTTCTCGGCCGCGTGCAGGCGCAACGTGTCCCTGGCCGAACCCTTGCGCTGCTCGTCCAGCGCGGCGCGGATGGCGTCGATCTGCGCGTCGTCGAGCTGGCGCATCAGCTTGCCGACGAACTGGCCCTGGCGCCGCCTGCCCTCGAAGTCGCCGATGCGCCGCAGCTCGTCCAGCGCATCGAGCAGGCGCGAGGGCAGCTCGAGCGGCTCGAACAGGTCGGCGCGCAGGCCCAGCAAGGCTTCGCCCAGCGCCTGCAGCTCGGCGCTCTGGGCCTTCAGCTCGGTCTTGCTCGGGCCGTCGCCGCGCAGCTCGCGCTTGAACTCCTCGTCGAGTTCGCTGCCTTCGGCGACGAACTGGCCGCGGACGAAATAGCCTTTCCTGGGTTTGCGGGACATGCGTGTGAGTGAGAAAAGTCCACAAGTATGATAGCCGTCACCATGCAAGACCCATCGCAGCCCCTGGCGGGCTTTTCCTATTCGCGCGCCTTCTTCGAAGAGCTGGTGGACACTGCGCTGGCCCATGCCCGGAAGCTGGGCGCCACCGATGCCGGCGCCGAGGCGTCCGAGGGCGCCGGGCTGTCCGTCAGCGTGCGCAAGGGCGAACTGGAGACGGTGGAGCGCAACCGCGACAAGTCGCTCGGCGTCACGGTCTACCTGGGTCAGCGGCGCGGCAACGCCAGCACCTCGGACTTCTCGCGCGCCGCCATCGAGCGCACCGTGCAGGCGGCCTACGACATCGCCCGCTTCACCGCCGAGGACCCGGTGGCCGGCCTGCCCGACGAGGCCGACATCGCCACCGAGCAGCGCGAACTGGATCTGTTTCACCCCTGGCTGATCGACAGCCGGCAGGCGGCCGAACTGGCGCTGGCCTGCGAGCGTGCGGCGTTTGCGGTCGACAAGCGCATCGCCAACAGCGAGGGCGCCGGCGTGTCGGCGCAGCAAAGCCACTTCTTTTCCGCCCACACACACGGCTTTCGCGGTGGCTATGCCTCGTCGCGCCACAGCATCTCGGTGGCGCCGATCGCCAAGTCGCCCGGCAAGGGCGACGACATGCAGCGCGACTACTGGTTCAGCTCGCAGCGCGACGCCAAGGATCTGGCGGCGCCCGACGCCGTCGGCCGCTACGCCGCCGAGCGCGCGCTGAGCCGCCTGAAGAGCCGCAAGATCGCCACGCGCGAATGCCCGGTGCTGTTCGAGTCGCCGCTCGCCGCCGGCCTGCTGGGCAGCTTCACGCACGCGGTGAGTGGCGGTGCGCTGTACCGCAAGACCAGCTTCCTGGTCGATTCGCTTGGCAAGCAGGTGTTTCCCGCGCACATCGACATCGCCGAAGACCCGTTCGTGCGCGGTGGCAAGGGCTCGTCGCCGTTCGACGAGGAGGGCGTGCGCGTGCAGCCGCGCCAGGTGGTCGACGGCGGCCGCGTCGAGGGCTATTTCCTCAGCACCTATTCGGCGCGCAAGCTCGGCATGAAGACCACCGGCAATGCCGGCGGCTCGCACAACCTGACCCTGTCGTCGCGCCTGACCCAGCCGGGCGACGACCTTCAGGAAATGCTGAAGAAGCTCGGCACCGGCCTGTTCGTGATCGAGCTGATGGGGCAGGGCGTGAACTACGTCACCGGCGACTACTCGCGCGGCGCCAGCGGCTTCTGGGTCGAGAACGGGCGCATCGCCTACCCGGTGCAGGAGATCACCATCGCCGGCAACCTGCGCGACATGTTCCTGGGACTCGATGCCGTCGGCGCCGACACCTACACCTACGGTGCCCGGACCGTGGGCTCGGTGCTGGTGAACCGCATGAAGCTGGCCGGCAACTGAAAGCCGGGCCAGGCACCCAGCTTGGCCCGGGGTGCTTCGGGCATCAGGGCCGGAACAGCTCGCTGCGTTCGCGCGTCGACATGCCGGGACGCACCGAGGGTTGGCGCGGTTGCGGCATCGCGTTGTCGCGCTCGAAGAACGGCCCGGGCCGAGCGCGTGGCGCCGGCGCTGGCATCGGTGGCGATTCGACGCGCGGCGGGCTGATCTGCAGCCGTTCGATCGCCGCCGGGCGCGGCGGCGCCTGCATGCGCGGCGGCGGCATCGGTGTCGTGGGTTGCGCCTCAGGCATCGGCATCTGGCGCAGCTGGCGCACCCGCTCTTCCTGCTGACGCTGCAATTGCAGCTGGCGTTGCTGGGGCTCCTGCATCTGCGGCAGCTCGGACAGCGGCTGCCGCGACGGCGGGCGTACGCGCTCCATCTGGTCGGGTCGATTGCGCTCGGGCGTCCAGCCGTGCTCGCCCGGCTGGCGCCAGCCGTCCGGGCGCGGCCCGGGTTGACGCCAGTCGGCACCAGGACGGTGGCCGCGGTCCGGGCGGGGCTCGGTCACGCCCTGTCCATCACGGCGCGGCGTTGGCAGCGGCGCCTGGGTCGACAGCCCGGGCACGAAGGCGCGCGGTGGTGGCGCGATCACGCGGCCGCCGTCGATCACGCCCGCCGGCAGGCGGCTGCCGTCGCCATAGCGGGGCCGGCGTGATCGGCGGTCGCCGCCATCGAACTGGTCGTGCGGCGCCACCGTGATCGCATGCGGCCGGCGCTGGAAGTAGAAGCTGTCGGCTGGCGGGCGAGCCCGGTCGCGCGCGTCGCCCCAGTGGTTCAGGCGGCGCCGGTAGCGCGGGCTGGCGTGGTAGTACGGCTCCCAGTATTCACCCGGTGCGAGCGGAAACCAGGCTGCGCCCGCCAGACCGCTGCCGAGCGAGATGCCCCAACTGGTGCTGCCGCTCCCGCCGCCGACGAAAGCCACCAGCGCCGGCGCGTACACCGGGCGCGGCGCCAGCGGGCCGGGCACCCAGGCCCAGCGCGGGCCGATCTGCGCCCAGCGGCCGTAGTGCGAGGGCGCGAAGCCCCAGGGCGCGTCGTCGACCCAGGTCCAGCCCCAGGGCTCGATCCAGGCCCAGTGGCCGTAGCGGTAGGGCGCCCAGTCGCTGATCGTGATGCTGGGGTACCAGACGCTGCCGTAGCTCGGGTCCTGCGCCCATTCGCCGTAGGCGTCGAGCTGCTGGTAGCCCGGCATGTCGCGCGAGACGTAGCGCGCCGAGCGTGACTGGTCCTCGAGCGCGTCGCGCGCGGCCACCCACTGATCGAAGCCGTCGCGCCAGGCCAGCTGCCCGCTCTGCGCCACGCCGAGCGCGCGGCCGAAAAAGACGATCTGCTGGCGCGTGCCCACGGTGCTGGACTGGCCCGCCTCGCCGTACACGGTGGCGCTGCCGGAATGCACCGTGACCCGCGTGGTGTCGGCGCGCGGGTCGACGTCAATGCGGTACTCGCCCGGCTGATCGGCCACCACGGCCAGTTGCGGCGTATCGATCTCGACGCGCTCGCCGGGTTGCAGCTCGCGCACGCGCGCCGACAGCGTGCCCTCGGTCAGCGCCACCTGCAGGGTGTCGTCGTCCAGGCGCGTGACGTCCAGGCTCGACCGGCCTTGCAGACGCAGGGCGGTCCAGCCGCCATGCAGTTCGGTGCGTGAGCCGGCCTCGGTCGCCAGGCGGGTGCCGGTGGTGACCGGCCAGTTCAGCGTCGCCGGCGCCCAGGCCGCGTTGCCGGCGCCGGCGATGCGTGCCGAGCCCTCCAGTGCGCTGAAGTAGGCGATGCGGCCGGGCGGATCGATGGTCTGCTGCGCCGAGGCGAGCAGCGGCACGGCCAGCAGCAGCGTGGCGCCGAGCAGGCGGCGCCAGGAGATGGCGAGGGTGGATCGGTACATAGCGTGAACACAGGCAGACGGACGGCGATGACCGCCCCACCATCTCTTAACGCGGCAGGGGCTGGTTCGGTTTGCCGCACCGGTTGCGCGCAGGCAAAGTGCGGTGACAACTTGCAACGGATCGCGTGTCGCGATCCGAGTGCTCTGGCGGTCGCCGCATCGGATTTGCCGGCACGAACCGTGCGCAGCGTCAGCCGGATACCTTTCCGCACCCACAGCGGCTCAGACCTCGAACATGGGCAAGAGCAAGGCTTCGCCTGCCCGCGTGGTGTGCAGCGCGCGGCTGTCGGGGTCGGCACGCAGCCAGCCTTGCTCCAGGTAATGGTCTAGCAGCGCGCTTGCCAGCGTGCCGGCGAGGTGATCCTGACGCTCCGACCAGTCGAGGCAGCGGTAGGCCAGCCGACCGCGCGCGGGCGGATGCGCAAGACGCAGCGTGGCCAGCCATTGCTGTCCGGTGGGCGTCAGCGTGAAACCGGCCTGGCTTTCCGCCAGATGGCCGCGTGCCAGCAGCATATGCAGTTGCGCCACGCCCAGTTCGCCCGCCAGGTGGCCGTAGCAGCGGCGGGCGTGCTTGAGCGGCGTGACGGTCGGACGCTGCCAGCGCGCCGCCACCGGGTCGCTCGCGGCCGCCAGGCCTGCGTGCCTGAGCGCGCGTGCGAGTTCGGCGTCGGCCAGCACGAAGTACGCGTGCCGACCTTGCGGGCGGCGCCAGACCAGGCCGGCTTGCTGCAGTTCAGCCAGCAGCGATCCGACCGCCCGCGCCGTGATGCCGGCCGCATGCGCCAGTTCGCCTGCGGTGCGGGCTTCGCCGCCGAGCAGGCATGCCAACACGCGCGAGCGCGTCGGGTCTGCGATCAGCGCGGCGATGCGGGTGGCACGGGGTTCGGGATCGGAGGCTGCCATGCAGCCCATTGTGGCGGTCTGGGCGGGTTGCTGCATGCGCCAAGCGCGTCCGCAATGGCGCGTCGTGCGTGTTCAAGGGCGTTGACCCAGCGGGGACGCAGGAACACCCGCCGGAGAAAAGGATAATTGAGGGCTCAAGCCATGAATACCGCCAACACCCCCATTTCCGTCGCGGACATCCGCAAGAGCTTTCTCGACTTCTTCGAGAGCAAGGGCCATACCGTGGTCGCCTCCAGCCCGCTGGTGCCGGGCAACGACCCGACACTGATGTTCACCAACAGCGGCATGGTGCAGTTCAAGGACGTGTTCCTCGGCACCGACAAGCGCCCCTACGTGCGCGCGGCCAGCGTGCAAGCCTGCCTGCGTGCCGGCGGCAAGCACAACGATCTGGAGAACGTCGGCTACACCGCGCGCCACCACACCTTCTTCGAGATGCTGGGCAACTGGTCGTTCGGCGACTACTTCAAGAAGGAAAGCATCGAGTGGGGCTGGGAGTTGCTGACCAAGGTCTACGGCCTGCCGCCCGAACGCCTGATGGCGACCGTGTACGAGGAGGATGACGAGGCCTACGGTATCTGGACCCAGATCATCGGCCTGCCGCCCGAGCGCGTGATCCGCATCGGCGACAACAAGGGCGGGCGCTACAAGAGCGACAACTTCTGGATGATGGCCGACACCGGCCCCTGCGGCCCGTGCTCGGAGATCTTCTACGACCACGGCCCGCACATCCCGGGCGGCCCGCCCGGATCGCCCGAGGAGGACGGCGACCGCTTCATCGAGATCTGGAACCACGTGTTCATGCAGTTCGAGATGCATGAGGACGGCAGCGTCACGCCGCTGCCCGCGCCCTGCGTCGACACCGGCATGGGTCTGGAGCGCCTGGCCGCCATCCTGCAGCACCGCCACAGCAACTACGAGATCGATCTGTTCGAGCGGCTGATCCAGGAGGCTGCCAAGGTCACGGCTTGCACCGATCTGTCCAGCCCGTCGCTGAAGGTGATCGCCGACCACATCCGCGCCACCGCCTTCCTGGTCAGCGACGGCGTGATCCCGTCGAACGAAGGCCGCGGCTACGTGCAGCGCCGCATCATCCGCCGCGCCATCCGGCACGGCTACAAGCTGGGGCAAAAGGCACCGTTCTTCCACAAGCTGGTGCCGCTGCTGGTGGAGCTGATGGGCGCGGCCTATCCGCGCCTGCAGGCCGAAGGCCGCCGGGTGGAGGAGGTGCTGAAGGCCGAGGAGGAGCGCTTCTACGAAACGCTGGCGCACGGCATGGAGATCCTCGACGACGCGCTGATCACCGGTCGCAAGGAACTGCCGGGCCACGTCGCCTTCAAGCTGCACGACACCTTCGGCTTCCCGCTCGATCTGACGCAGGACGTGTGCCGCGAGCGCGGCGTCACGGTGGACGTCGCCGGCTTCGACGAGGCCATGGCGGCGCAGAAGGCCGCCGGCCGCGCGGCCGGCAAGTTCCGCATGGACAAGGTGCTGGAGTACGACGGCGCCGCCAACCTGTTCACCGGCTACGACGAGCTGGCGCACCAGAGCCGGGTGCTGGCGCTCTACCACGAGGGCACGGCGGTCGACGAGTTGAAGGCCGGCCAGCACGGCATCGTGGTGCTCGACACCACGCCGTTCTACGCCGAGAGTGGCGGTCAGGTGGGCGATGCGGGCCAGCTGCTGGCCGAAGACGTGGTGTTCGGGGTCGAGGACACGCAGAAGATCAGGGCCGACGTGTACGGCCACCACGGCGTGCTGACGCAGGGCAGCCTGCGCGTGGGCGACACGGTCAGCGCGCGGGTCGATGAGCAGTCGCGCGCCGCCACCATGCGCAACCACAGCGTCACGCACCTGATGCACAAGGCGCTGCGCGAGGTGCTGGGCGCGCACGTGCAGCAGAAGGGCTCGCTTGTCGATGCCGAGAAGACGCGCTTCGACTTCGCCCACAACCTGCCGGTGACGCCCGAGCAGATCACCGAGATCGAGCGCCGCGTGAACGCCGAGATCCTGGCCAACGCTGCCACCGACGCGTCGGTGATGGCGCTGGAAGACGCGCAGAAGAGCGGCGCCATGATGCTGTTCGGCGAGAAGTACGGCGAGACCGTGCGCGTGCTCAGCATCGGCTCCAGCAAGGAGCTGTGCGGCGGCACCCACGTGGCGCGCACTGGCGACATCGGCCTGTTCAAGATCACGAGCGAAGGCGGCATCGCCGCCGGCGTGCGGCGTGTCGAGGCCATCACCGGCACCAATGCGCTTGAGTACGCGCAGGGCCTGGAATCGAGTCTGCACAGCGTCGCCGCCACGCTGCGCACGCCGCCGGCCGAGGTGCAGGCGCGCCTGGGGCAGGTGCTCGATCAGGTCAAGGCGCTGGAAAAGGAACTCGCCGCGCTCAAGGGCAAGCTGGCCTCATCGCAGGGTGATGAGCTGGTCGGCCAGGCGGTTGACGTGAAGGGCTTGAAGGTGCTGGCCGCGCGGCTGGACGGCGCCGATGCGAAGACACTGCGTGAGACCATGGACAAGCTCAAGGACAAGCTGAAAACCGCTGCCATCGTTCTCGCGACTGTCGACGGCGACAAGGTGCAACTGGCCGCCGGCGTGACCCGGGACGCCACGACCAAGCTCAAGGCCGGTGAACTGGTCAACTTCGTCGCCCAGCAGGTCGGCGGCAAGGGCGGCGGCAAGCCCGACATGGCCATGGCGGGTGGCACCGACGCATCGGGTCTGCCGAGCGCATTGCAGTCGGTGCAGGGCTGGGTCGCGGAACGCCTGTAAATCCGATGCGGGGCGCGGCATCTTGCCGTGCCGGCCCGCCGTTCTGTTGCCCGCAAGTGGAGCAGCGCGGCTTCAGGCGCCGTCGTACACGTGGGTATCGTCGCGTCGCAGCACGCCCTTGCCGTACAGCGGCGCCAGCACCAGGGCCAGCCAGGCTTGCCAGTCCAGATCGGGTCGGTGCTGGGTGTGCAGCATGTGCAGGGCGGGCGCCTGGTCCAGCCAGCGCTGGAAGTCGGCGTGTGCCATGCTTTCCACGTCCAGCAGCTGGTACTTGATCAGCACCTTGGCAGCGTAGAGCGCGTGCTGCGCCGGATGCTGGTTGAAGTAGGCGATGCGCTCGCGCGCCCGCGCCATGGCCGCCGCGATAGCGCCGCCGTCGCGGAAGAACGGCGCGCCGTGGCCCGGGATGATTGTTTGCGGATCGAGGTCTTCGATCAGCACCAGCGTATCGGTGAAGGTGTCGAAGCCGTCCGAGCCTTCGATGTGCGGGAAGATCACACCGACGCCGTGCTCCCACATCGCGTCGCCGGCGATCAGGATGCCGTGCCGGGGCTCGAACAGCAGCACCGCCAGTGCGTCGTGACCCGGCGCTGCGTGGATCTGCCATTCGTATCCGCCCAGTCGCACGCTTTGTCCGGGCACCAGTGCCTGGTGGGCGCTGAAGCGGGCACAGCGCTGCGCCGTGCTGCCGAAGGTGAGGGCGTCCTCGTCCCAGGCCTGCACGTGCGGCAGCGAGGGCTCGGGCACCCAGGTGCATGCTTTGGGGTGCGCCGCCTGCAGCGCAGCGGTGCCGCCGCAGTGGTCGCTGTGCAGGTGCGTGTGCGCGATGTCGGCCAGCGGGCGACCCTGCAGGGCCGCATCGACCAGGTGCACGGTTTCGGCGGCGTGCTTCACATGGCCGGTGTCGACGACGGCCGACTGATCCCCCAGGCACAGCACGTTGTTGGATGACAGCCAGCCGCGCTCGAAGACGCGGATATGGGGCGGCAGGCGCGGTGTTGTCATGTCCAGAGTCTATTCAAGCCTGGCCTCGGGGGGCGGGCAATGGCCAGGCGCCGTCCAGCGCGGCCAGGCGCAGTCCGGATTCGAACACCCGCGGCGTGCCCGTGACCGGATCGTCGAAGGCCAGCCGCCGGGCCAGCAACTGCAGCGGGCGCCGTTCATCGTCGGCCTGCCCAGCGTCGCGCAGCACTTCGGGGTAGAAGGCGTCGCCCAGGATCGGCGCGCCCAGCGCGTTCATGTGCAGGCGCAACTGGTGGCGCTGGCCGGTGACCGGGCGCAGGCGGTACAGCGCATGGACGCCATGCGCGGTGGCCTGTTCGATGTGCGTTTCGCTGTTCGGCGCGCCCGCCACTTCGCGCGAGACGAAGAAGCGCACCGGGTCGGGCTCCAGCCGGCTGCGGTGCGTGCGCGGCCGGCTGAGCGCCGGCTGCCGTGGCGCCACCGCCTCGTAGTGCTTGTCGATGCGCTGATCGCGGAACAGCGCCTGGTAGGCGTCGCGCGTGTGCGGTTGGATCGCGAACACCACCAGTCCGGCGGTCTCGCGGTCGATGCGGTGGATCGGGCTCAGCGTGTCGATGCCGAGCCTTCGCTTCAGCCGCACCAGCAGGCTGCGCTGCACGAAGCGGCCGCTGGGCGTCACCGGCATGAAGTGGGGCTTGTCGGCCACCACCAGCCACTCGTCCTGGAACACGATGCGCTCGCTGCCGGATGCGTCGGGCTCATCGGACCAGCCGCGGTAGTAGAACAGGCGCTGGCCGGCGCGGCAGGGCCGTGTTGCCGCCACGGGCAAGCCTTGTTCGTCCAGCACGGCGCCGGTGTGCAGGCGTGCCTGCCATTCATCGCGCGTCAGCGCCGGCAGGCGTTCGGCCAGGAAATCCAGCACCGTCGGCCAGCGGGCTGCCGGCACCGCCACACAGCTCGGGCTGATGCCGTCACGCGTGGGCAGGCGAGGGCGCGACGCGTGCGCCATTCAGGTGCCGTCGATGCGCCGGAACACCAGGTCCCAGACGCCATGGCCCAGGCGCAGGCCGCGGCGCTCGAACTTGGTTTCCGGCCGGTAGTCGGGGCGCGGTGCGTAGTCGGGCGCGGTATTGGCGAGCAGCGGCTCGGCGCCGAGCACCGCCAGCATCTGCTCGGCATAGGGCTGCCAGTCGGTTGCACAGTGGATATATCCACCCGGCGCCAGCCGCTCGACCAGCAGGCGCACGAAGGGCGGTTGGATCAGGCGCCGCTTGTGGTGGCGCGTCTTGTGCCAGGGATCGGGAAAGAAGATGTGCACGCCGTGCAGCGTGGCGGGGGCGATCATGTGCTGCAGTACCTCGACGGCGTCGTGCTGGACGATGCGGATGTTCTCCAGCCGCTGCTCGCCGATCGCCTTCAGCAGCGCGCCGACGCCGGGCTCGTGCACTTCGCAGCCGATGAACAGTGTGTCGGGCATCAGGGCCGCGATGTGGGCGGTGGCGTCGCCCATGCCGAAGCCGATCTCGAGCACGGTGCGGGTGCAGGGCTGCCCGGCGCGGCAGGCGGTGACCAGGTCGGTCACTGCCGGGTCGTAGGGCAGCAGGTAGTGCGGCCCGAGTTCGGCCAGCGCGCGCGCCTGTGCCAGCGTGGTGCGGCCGGCGCGGGTGACAAAGCTGCGGATGGCACGCGGATGTGCCACGCCGGGCGGTGCGGCCGGCGATTCGTCGACGGGTGTCACGGCTGCGGCGTGCGGGCTTCCGTGGCGTCGGCGCTGGCCGGGCTGCCATCCTCGGAGGCCTCGGCCTCGGCCTTGGGCAGCGACAGCGCCTCGCGGCGCTCGCTCGGCTCGCGCGCCTGGCCGCCATAGCGGGAGTACTTGTTCAGCACCTGCACCAGCTGGGCGTAGACACGCGGGTTGCCGGCCAGGCATTCGCCCTGGGTCAGCAGTTCGCCCGTCTCGCCGGTGAAGTTGCCGATCAGGCCGCCGGCCTCGGTCACCAGCAGCGAACTGGCGGCGATGTCCCAGGGCTTCAGGCCGGTCTCGAAGAAGCCGTCGGCGAAGCCGGCGGCCACGTAGGCCAGGTCGAGCGCCGCCGCACCGGGGCGTCGCAGCCCGGCGGTGAGCCGCATCAGGTCGCCCATCATGCGCAGGTAGTTGTCGAAATCGTCGCCCTTGCGAAACGGGAAACCGGTCGAGATCAGGCTTTCCTGCAGCCGTGTGCGCTTGCTGACGCGGATGCGGCGGTCATTCAGGAAGGCGCCGCGCCCGCGCGTGGCGGTGAACAGGTCGTTGCGCGTGGGGTCGTAGATGACCGCCTGCTCGACGCGGCCGCGCACGCTGAGCGCGATCGAGACGCAGTAGACCGGAAAGCCGTGGATGAAGTTGGTGGTGCCGTCCAGCGGATCGATGATCCAGACGTGGTCGGAGTTCTGGTTGCCGCGCGTGCGGCCCGACTCCTCGGCGTGGATGCCGTGGTTGGGATAGGCCGTCAGCAGGGTGTCGATGATGGCGTCCTCGCTGGCGTGGTCGACCTCGGTGACGAAGTCGTTGACGCGCTTCTGCGAGATGCGCACGGCCTCGACGTCGAGTGCGGCGCGGTTGATGATCGCGCCGGCGGCGCGAGCGGCCCGGATGGCCACGTTGAGCATGGGGTGCAGGGAGGACGACATGAATTGTGTGAAGAACAGTGACGCCGCGCGGCGCGATGGCGGCGGGCAAACCAGTATTTTCCCATCTTTCGCGCCGATGCGTGGTTGGCGCGGCAATCCGGCGAGCCGTGCACTCGGAGATGACTTGAAACCGTCGACAGCGATCGCATCATGGAGGTGATGGCCTGTGCGCCAGTGCTTCGTTTTACCTTTGTTAGGAGACTTTCATGGCTAATCAACTGACCCGCGGCACCCTGTTCGACGATCTGTTCCGCGACATCGCCCCTGGTTTCTTCGTCAGGCCGCTGCACGGCGATCCGCTGCCGACCGCGGCGCAGATCAAGATCGACGTGTCCGAATCCGACAGTGCGTACACCGTGCTGGCCGAAGTGCCGGGCGTCGGCAAGGAGGACATCAACGTGTCGATCGACGGCAGCGTCGTCACTCTGCGTGCCGAGATCAAGCAGCAGGACCGCCAGAGCGAGGGCGAGAAGGTGTTGCGCACCGAGCGCTATTACGGCGCGGTTTCGCGCAGCTTCCAGCTGCCGCAGGACATCGACCAGGCCGCCGCCAAGGCCAAGTACGACAACGGCGTGCTGACGCTGACCCTGCCCAAGAAACAGGCCAGCGGTTCGCAGCGGCTGACGATCGAGTAAGTCGTCCCGCGTGTCCGCCGCACGCCGGGCGGATCAGCTGGGGCCGGCGTCCACGGCCTGCAGCAGCCGCCCGGCCAGTTCGGCCGGATCGCTGGTCTCGTCGACCACCAGCACCTGGCGCGACGGCATGCCGCGCAGCCAGGTGAGTTGACGCTTGGCGAGTTGGCGTGTGGCGGCGATGCCGCGCGCGCGCAACTCGGCCAGCGGGAATTCAGCGTCCAGCGCCGCCCAGGCCTGGCGGTAGCCGACGCAGCGCATCGATGGCAGCGCTGGCGACAGATCGCCACGCGCCTTGAGTGCCCGCACTTCATCCAGGAAGCCGGCCGCCAGCATGGCATCGAAACGCTGCTCGATGCGCGCATGCAACCAGCTGCGCTCGGCCGGTTCGAGTGAGAACAGCGGCAGCGTATCGGCTTGGCTTGTCTCTGAAGTCATGCGCGCCGAATGAAAGGCCGACAGCGGCTTGCCGCTGGTCTGCCACACCTCCAGCGCGCGCTGGATGCGCTGGCTGTCGGCCGGCGCCAGCCGCGCCGCCGTGACCGGATCGACGCGCGCCAGTTCGGCGTGCAGCGCCGGCCAGCCACGCTCGCGCGCCTGCTGTTCGATGCGGGCGCGGATCGCCGCGTCGGCGGCCGGCATCTCATCCAGACCGTGCAGCAAGACCTTGAAGTACAGCATGGTGCCGCCGACCAGCACCGGCATGCGGCCGCGCGCACGGATCTCGTCGATCAGTTGCCGCGCGTCACGCACGAATTCGGCCGCACTGTAGCTTTCACGCGGGTCGCGGATGTCGATCAGGTGGTGCGGCACGGCGGCACGCTCTGCCGACGTCGGCTTGGCGGTGCCGATGTCCATGCCGCGGTACACCAGCGCCGAATCGACGCTGACGATCTCGATCGGCCGCAGCACGGCCAGTGCCAGCGCCAGCGCGCTCTTGCCGCTGGCCGTGGGGCCGGCGATGCAGATGGCTTCGATGTCGGGCATGTCAATGAGTCAAGAGATCGAACGGCTGCGGAGCAAGCCAACCCAGCGAACGCCATGCCCGGACCTGTGCCGGGCATTGGCGTTGTCCCCCCTTGCGCAGCAGAAGGGGGGAAGCCGCGTCAGCGGCTCAGGGGGGATCACCGTACTTTTGCACCAGCGTCCAGGCGGTGACCGCGATCACCACGCTCCACAGCGCGAAGCTCAGCGCCATCGGGCGGGCGGTGCCGTCCATGGCACTGCCCAGCCACAGGCCCATCGGGAACACGGTGGCCATCATGATGAAGCCGTTCAGCGCCGAGGCCGCGCCGGCCATCTGCGGGAACGGCGCCACCGCGCCGCTCTGGCCGATCGGCTGGTGCACGCCGTGCGCCAGGATGAACAGGTACTCCGGCAGAAACACCGCCCAGGCGCCGTACCAGGGCTGGCCCCAGCCGAACCAGGCGAGGCCCGCCATCAGCAGGCCGGCGACGAAGGTGACGCAGCCAGCCGCAAACACCGTGCGGCGGATGCCCCAGCGCGCCAGCAGGCGCCGGCACAGCACGGTGCCGGCGATGTACAGCGCCGCGCCGCCGGCCATCAGCAGGCCGTAGGTCAGCCGACCCAGGCCCAGTCCCTCGATCAGCACGAAGGACGAGCTGGACAGGAAGATGAACAGCCCGACGTAGGAAGCGGTGGACAGCACCGAGTAGGTGATGAAGGTCGGATGGCGCGCGATCTGCACCCACGAGCGCCACAGCGTGCCTGGTGCCAGCGCGCGCGGATTGCGCTGCGGCACGGTTTCCTGGAAGCGCAGCGCCACCAGGATCAGCGTGACGATGCCGAACAGTACCAGCGCGGCCATGGCGCCGCGCCAGTGCAGCAGGTCGGTCAACAGGCTGCCGGTGGGCGTGCAGGTGACGGCGATCACGCCGAGGCCGGACAGGCCGCGCGACATCATCTTGGCACCTTCCAGCGGCGAATACAGGTCGCGCACGATGGCGCGCGCGCACATCACGGCCGCGCCCATGGCCGCACCCTGCGCGACGCGGGCCAGGATCAGCGACTCCATGCTGGGGGCCGCCACGCACACGATCGAGGCCAGTACGTAGGCGCCCATGCCCCACAGCAGGATCGGGCGGCGGCCGAAGCGGTCCGACAGCGGGCCCCAGACCAGTTGCGAGATGCCGAAGGCCAGCAGCAGGCCGGCGAAGGTCATCTGCACCTGCGACATCGAACCCCGCAGGTCGGCCTGCAGCGCCGGCAGCGCCGGCAGGTAGACGTCGGTGGTGACCGGCTGGATGCCCAGCAGCAGCGCCAGCAGGGCGACGACGATCAACGGGGACATGCCCGGCGCTGAGGACTGCGCCGGGCCGGATGCGGGTGAGGGGGGCGACACGGCGGCGAGCGTAGCAGATCGCCGGCCGCCAACTGGCCGCCTGTCACACCGCTGTGATGCAGGCGCATTAGATTGCGGCCACCAAGAATTTCGCCACGTCGGTGATGAGAAAGGTCCCCATGCGTTTGCCCGTCCTGTTTGGCATTCCGGCCCTTGCCGCTGCTGCGCTGCTGAGCGCTTGCGGTGGCAGCGACAGCGATTTCCCCACGCTCAGCGGCGACAAGCCACTGGTCATCGGCCACCGGGGCGCCGCCGGCTACCTGCCGGACCACACGCTGGAGAGCTACCGGCGCGCCATCGAGCTGGGCGCCGACTTCATCGAACCCGATCTGGTCGCCACCAGGGACGGCGTGCTGGTGGCGCGCCACGAGCCCAACATCGCCGGCACCACCGACGTCAAGGACCGGCCGGAATTCGCAGGCCGCAAGCGCCGGGCGGTGGTCGACGGCTTCGAGGAGGAAGGCTGGTTCGTCAGCGATTTCACGCTGGCGGAGCTGAAGACGCTGCGCGCCATCCAGCCGATGTCGGATCGCGACCAGAGCCACAACGGCAAGTACCTGATCCCGACCTTCGAGGAGGTGCTGGCGCTGGCCAAGTCCGAGAGCGCTCGTGTCGGCCGCAGCATCGGCGTCTATCCCGAGACCAAGCACCCGACCTACCACGCGCGGCTGAACCTGGCGCTGGAGGACCGCCTGCTGGAGATCCTGGGCAGGCACGGCTACACCAGGAAGGACTCGCCGGTCATCATCCAGTCGTTCGAGACCGCCAACCTGAAGTACCTGCGCGGCAAGACGCAAGTGCGCCTGGTGCAGCTGGTCGACGGCTACGACCAGAACGCGGACGGCAGCATCGATCAGTCGCTGCCCTGGGGCCAGCCCTACGACCTGACGGTGGCCGGAGACAAGCGCACCTACGTCAGCCTGCTGTCGCCCGCCGGCCTGGCCGAGATCAAGCAATACGCCGACGGCATCGGTCCCTGGAAGCCCTACCTGATCCCCTCGCGTCTGACCCTGGGCGCCGACGGCAAGCCGGTCGACCTGAACGGCGATGGCCAGATCGACGAGCGCGACCGTAAGCTGATGGCGCCGACGCCGGTGCTAGCCGATGCCCACAAGGTCGGCCTGTTCGTGCATCCCTACACCTTCCGCAGCGAGCCCAAGCGGCTCGTCAGCGACTACAAGGGTGATCCCAAGGCCGAATACCGGCGCTTCTACGGGCTGGGCGTGGACGGCGTGTTCGCCGACCAGCCCGACCACGCCAAGGCGGCGCGCGACGACTGATTCGAACCGCGGGCGGGGCTGTTCCTGCGCACGCCGCGCACGTGCCTCCCCTGTGCGGGGTCACCTCCATGCCGTGCGATGCCGCTGGCGCGGGCGGGCGCCCGGTCGCTTCACACCGCCATGCGGCCGCGCTGTGCGCGCTCCCAGGCCGCGCGGGCGGCGGAGCTGGCTTCGGGCCAGTCCAGGCGTGACTTGCCGCGGTAGATGTCCCATTCGTGCGCCAGGCTGTCCTCGACGTCGTCGAATGCCTTGTCGCCATGCTTGTGCGCGTCGCGCCAGCCCAGTTCATAGGCGGGGGCGTAGTCCTCGTAGCCGTAGCCGTCGCGGTAGTACGCCTCGCGCGTGTGGTGCTCGCGCCAGTGCGCGTGCTCGGCCGCCGGGTCGATGGCATCGGCGATCGCCTTGCCGGCGAGCCCGCCAGCCACCGCGCCCACGGCGGCGCCGACCGCGCTGCCGATCGGGCCGGCCAGGCTGCCCATCGCGGCACCGGCGATCGCGGCACCTGCCGCGGCCGTGCCGGTCACCGGGCCGCCGCCCGTGGTGGCGGCGCGTGCGCGTGCCTCGTCGAGTTCCGGGTCGGGATGGGGGTGTTTGTGCGGATCGTTGCTCATGGTGTGCTCCTTCAATGGCGCGCAGGCGAATGCGGCGTCCGCGCGACCCTGGCAACAGGGATCAGATTTCAGGCTAGGCCGGCTTGGCCCGGGTGGCTGTAGGACAAGCGTGGCCGCCCGGGTAGGACCGGAGGCCAAGGGCCAGCGCGGCGTCAGCGCCCGCGCAGGAACAGCGCGTCCAGCTCCCGCAGCGTGAGCTGGCGCCAGGTCGGGCGGCCGTGGTTGCACTGGTCGCTGCGCTCGGTGGCTTCCATCTGGCGCAGCAGGGCGTTCATTTCCTCGTGCGTCAGGCGGCGGTTGGCGCGCACGGCGCCGTGGCAGGCCATGGTGGCCAGCAGTTCGTGCTGCGCGCGCTCGATCACGGTGCTGGCTTCGTGCTGCGCCAGCTCGGCCAGCACGCTGCGCGCCAGCTCCACCGCGTCACCGGCGGCCAGGGCGGTCGGGACGGCGCGCACGGCCAGCGTCCTGGGCGAGAACGGCGTAATTTCCAGGCCCAGCCTGTCCAGGACGTCGGCAGCCGCCTCGGCCGTGGCCACCTCGGTCGGCGTGGCGGCAAAGGTGGCGGGAATCAGCAGCGGCTGGCTGGCCACCCGGGCGGCGTCCGGGCCGCCGTCGAGCTGGGCTTTCAGCCGCTCGTAGACGATGCGCTCGTGTGCTGCGTGCATGTCGACCAGCACCAGGCCGGCCTGGTTCTCGGCCAGGATGTAGATGCCGTGCAGCTGGGCCACGGCGCGGCCGAGCGGCCACTCGGGCGGCGCCTCGACGAGGGTGGTTGCCACGTCGCCGGTGGCGCCGCTCGGCTGCCACAGGGTCCGCAGTTCCTCGACCGCATGGCGTGCCGAGGCGCCGGAATGCAGAGTTGCTGGCGCCAGCGGCAATTGCGCCGACGGTCGGAATGGCGCGGGGGCCGGTGCACGGCGGTCGTCGGGCGCGAACGGTTCAGTATGCAGTGCGGTGAGCAAGGCGCTTTCGGCCTGCCCCGCCCGGGCGGCGCGCGGCGTGGCCAGCGCGTTCTCGATGGCGTGCCGCACGGCCTGGTGCACCTCGCGGCTGTCGCGAAAGCGCACCTCGATCTTGGTCGGGTGCACGTTGACGTCGACGCGCGCCGGATCGATCGCCAGGTGCAGCACGTAGACCGGCTGGCGCTGGCCGTGCAGCACGTCCTCGTAGGCCGCGCGTGCAGCGTGGGCGATCACCTTGTCGCGCACGAAGCGGCCGTTGACGTAGGCGAACTGCTGGTCGGCGCGCGAACGCGCCATGTCGGGCAGGCCCGCACGACCGCTGATGTGCAGCGGGCCGACACGGTGGTCGATGGCCACCGAATCGGCCAGGAACGGCTCGCCCAGCACGTCGGCCAGGCGCTGCGCGCGGCCGGCCTCGCCGGGGTGGGCGCGCCACTGCTCGATCAGCCGGCCCTCGTGCCAGATGGCGAATGCCACGTCGGGGCGCGCCAGCGCGTGGCGACGCACTGCCTCGATGCAGTGGGCCAATTCGGTGGCGTCGGTCTTGAGGAACTTGCGCCGCGCCGGCACGCTGAAGAACAGCTCCTTGACCTCCACCGTGGTGCCTTGCGCGCGCGCGGCGGGTTTCAGTTCGCCGGTGCGGCCATCGAGCAGGTGCGCGCTGGCCTGGCCGCCGGCGCGCGACAGCAGGCTGAGTTCGGCAATCGAGTTGATGGCGGCCAGTGCCTCGCCGCGAAAACCCATGGTGCCGACGGCTTCCAGCTCGGCCAGGCTGGCGATCTTGCTGGTGGCATGGCGCCGCAGCGCGGTGACCATCTCCGCCGGCGGAATCCCGGCGCCGTCGTCCTCGACGCCGATCAGCCGCACGCCGCCGGCCGCCAGGCGCACGGTGACCTGCGTGGCACCGGCATCCAGTGCGTTGTCGAGCAGTTCGCGCACCACCGAGGCGGGCCGCTCGACCACCTCGCCGGCGGCGATCTGGCTGATCAGTTCGTCGGGCAGTTCGCGGATGGGGCGGCGCGGGGAGGCAGGCATGGGGTGATTCTAGGAAGCGCTGGCTCCGGACTCGATCCACGCGTCGGCTGCTGGGGCAAAATCGGCTCCGACCCGACGGTCTTGCATGCCAGACCGTCACACCCGCATGAGGAGGCGCCATGAGCATTCCCGTTGAACTGCCCGATCTGGCGGACGCCATCGCCCGCTACCGTTTCGCCTACCTCATGAGCAGCAGCGGCGAGGGCCAGGCGCCGCACGTGGCGGCGGTGGCCGCGCGCTTGCAAGGCGCCGAACTGCTGATCGACGGTATCGGCCAGCGCACGCGTGCCAATCTGCAGCAGCGGCCGGCGGTCGGCCTGGTCTGGCCGCCGCAGTCCGAGACCGAGTACTCCCTGATCGTCGATGGACAGGCCAGGGTGGTGGATGACGCCGTGTGGGTGACGCCGACGCGCGCGGTGCTGCACAGGCCGGCGCCGCGACCCGAACCGCAGGCGGCCGGTGCCTGCGGGTCCGATTGCGTGGAACTGGATCCGAACGGAGCGACGGCATCCTGACCAAAGCGTCGCCGCCCGCTGGCCTGCCGGCACGGCACGCCATGGCACATGCCGGCCGCGCCGCGTGACGAGCCTGGCCACAGCGCTCAGTCTGGCCTGCCTGGCCAGTGTCGCCGTGCTGCTGTTCGCCGAATCGCGAGGACAACGCCCGCTCATGGCGCTGGCCAAGACCGGTGCCAGCGGCCTGTTCATTGCCGTCGCCGTGGCGCTGGGCGCGGCTCATGGCCCGCGCTTCGGCGCCCTGATGCTGCTGGCCCTGGTGCTCAGCGCCGTGGGCGACGTCTGCCTGCTGTCCGAGCGGCCGCGCGCCTTCATGGCGGGACTCGGCTTCTTCCTGCTGGCGCACCTGGTGTTCTCGGCGGCGTTCGCGCTGGCGCCCTTGCCGGTCGGCCCGCTGGCGCTGGCCATGGCGGCGATGGCACTGGTCGGCGGCTTCAGCCTGCGCTGGCTGTGGCCACACCTGACGCCGGCCTTCCGGTGGCCGGTGCTGGCCTACATCGCGGCGATCATGCTGATGTGCGCGCTGGCGCTGGCGTTCGCCGCGGCGACCGGACGCTGGCTGCCGGCGGCGGGCGCGCTGCTGTTCGCCGCCTCGGACCTGGCGGTGGCGCGCCAGAGCTTCGTGCAGCGCGCGTTCGTGAACAAGCTCTGGGGCCTGCCGGCGTACTACATCGCCCAGCTGCTGATGGCCTGGTCGGTCGCCGGTTGACGGCTTGGTGGCCCGGTGCTGCGCCGCAGCACGAGTGGATAATCCCAGCCCATGGATATCGTGATGCAACTGGTCGACTTCATCCTGCATGTCGACAAGTACCTGGGCGCCTTCGTGACGCAGTACGGCGCCTGGGTGTATGCGCTGCTGTTCCTGATCGTCTTCGTCGAGACCGGCGTGGTGGTGATGCCCTTCCTGCCGGGCGATTCGCTGCTGTTCGTGGTGGGCGCGCTGGCGGGCGCCGGCCTGGTCAGCTATCCCATCGCCTGTGCCATCCTGCTGCTGGCGGCGATCCTCGGCGACCAGTGCAACTACAGCATCGGACGCTATTTCGGGCCCAAGGTGTTCCAGTGGGAGGGTTCGCGCCTGTTCAATCGCAAGGCCTTCGACCGCGCGCATGATTTCTACGAGCGCTACGGGGGCGTGACCGTGGTCCTGGCGCGCTTCATGCCCTTCATCCGCACCTTCGTGCCCTTCGTGGCCGGCGTGGCGGCGATGAACCGCGGCAAGTTCACGTTCTTCAACGTCACCGGCGCGCTGATCTGGGTGCTGGGCATCGTCACCGCCGGTTACCTGTTCGGCAACCTGCCCTGGGTGCAGGCCAACCTGAGCAAGATCATCTGGGCGCTCATCATCATCCCCGGCCTAATCGCCATCTACGGCGGCTGGAAGGCCGGCCGCGCCGAGAAGCAGGGCGCTGCGGCGCACTGAGCAGCGCTTCCTGTTTCCCCAAGAAAAAAAGCCGGTGCTCTTGCGAGCGCCGGCCCAATGTTGGAGGAGAACTTGCAGAAAAACTGGCTTCAGGAAGGTGGTCTTCCATCCACCAGCCCCGATTCAACGCGCCAGTACTCGATCTGGTTGTCGGACAAGGTCGATTTCCACCGCAATCCAATCCGGCAGGCCGGATTTCTGTGTCATTTCACACAGTTTGCGCTCAGATCTGCCGGCTGCGCGCCAGCGGCGGGTTGGCGGAGAAGTATTTCTGGATGCCGTTGATGAGCGCGTTGGCCAGGTCGTTCTGGTAGCTGTCGCTGCGCAGCTTGCGCTCCTCCTCGGGGTTGCTGATGAAGGCGGTCTCCACCAGCACGCTCGGCACGTCGGGCGAGCGCAGCACGGCGAAGTTGGCGCGCTCGACGCGGCGCTTGTGCAGGCGGCCGACGTCGCCGATCTGCCGCAGCATGGCGTCGCCCAGGCGCAGGCTGTCGCGGATCTGCACTGTGGTGCTCATGTCCAGCAGCGCGCGGTGCACCAGCGCGTCGGCGGCGTTGACGTTGGCGCCGCCCACCAGGTCGGCGGCGTTCTCCTTCTGCGCCAGCCAGCGCGCTGCGGTGCTGGAAGCGCCGCGTTCGGACAGCGCGTAGACGCTGGCGCCGCTGGCCTCGGGCCGCATGAAGGCGTCGGCGTGGATGCTGATGAACAGGTCGGCGCCGACGCGGCGCGCCTTCTCGACGCGCGTGCCCAGCGGCACGAAGAAATCCGCATCGCGCGTCAGGAAGGCGCGCATCGGGTTGCTGCCGACGGTGGTGTTGTTGATGCGGTCGCGCAGCTTCAGCGCGATCTGCAGCACCACGTCCTTCTCGTAGGTGCCGCCGGGGCCGATGGCGCCCGGGTCCTCGCCGCCATGGCCGGGGTCGAGCGCGACGATGATCAGCCGGTCGGTCGGACCGGGGTCGGCGCGGCGCACGTTGCCGGGCGTGGGGGCGCTGTCGATGGCGCGTGGGCGACTGGGTGCGGGCGCCGGTGCCGGCGCGCGCGCCATCGGCGTGCCGGGGCGCCGCGTCATGGCGTTGGCGCGCTCGATCTGTTGCGCGATCAGGTCGCCCAGCGAATCGGCGACGTCGCTGGTCGTGCTGCCGCCGCCCGCAGCAGCCGTGCCGGCGCCACCGGCGCCGCCCAGCTCGCGCATGCGCTCGGCGATAAGCGCTTCCAGCGGATCGACCGGATGGGCCGGGTAGAGGTCGAACACCAGCCGGTGCTGGTAGGCTGCTACCGGATCCAGCGTGAACACCTGCGGCTTGATTTCGTGCTTGAGGTCGACCACCAGCCGCACCACGCCGGGCGCGTTCTGGCCGACGCGGATGCCGGCGATGTTGGGATCGGTCGAGCGCACCTTGGCCACCAGTTCGCGTAGCGTCGGGTTGAGATCCAGCCCCTCGATGTCGACCGCCATGCGCGGCGGCGAGCCGATCATGCGGTGCGTGGCCTGGAGCGCGGTGTCGGATTCGATGGTGATGCGGGTGTAGTCCTCGGCCGGCCACAGGCGCACGGCGACGATGCTGGCGCCGTGCGCGATGTGCTGGCGCCCCAGCAGCAGCACCAGCGTGCCGCCTTGCAGCAGGCGCCGGCGGCGCAGGCCGGGCTCGGTCGCCGCGGATGGGTGCTGCGTCATGCGCAGGCCTCGTGCAGCAGGGCGGCGCCGAGCGCCGTGCGGGCCTGCACCTGCACCGCCCGCGTGTCGCCGGCCTCGATCTCGATCCGCAGCACCAGGTCGGGCACCGGCAGCAGGCCGGCGGCCTTCTCGGGCCACTCGGCCAGCTTCAGGCCGGGTGCCGCGAACAGATCGCGCAGGCCGGCGTCTTCCCATTCCTGCGGGTCGTTGAAGCGGTAGAAATCGAAATGCGACACGGCCAGTCCGTCCGGCGTTTCATGCGGCTCCACCACCGCATAGGTCGGACTCTTGATGCGGCCGGGCACGCCCATGGCGCGCAGCAGGTGGCGCACGAAGGTGGTCTTGCCGGCGCCGAGCTGGCCGTGCAGTTGGATGAAGGCCTGGCGCAGCGCGGGCAGGGCGGCCAGCCGGGCGGCAAATGCCGCAGTGTCGTCCTCGCTGCGCCAGAACAGGGTCCGGGTGGCGATCTGGCCGCCGCTTCCTACAATTCGGGCGTGACTGTGCATGACGCACCCTTCGACGTTCAGCAGCTCTGGGCCCGTGTGTCCGACTGGGCGCAGGAGCTGGGTTTCTCGCAAGTTGGCGTGGCCGGCGTCGATCTGTCCGGCGCCGAGCCGGGTCTGATGCAATGGCTGGCCGCCGAGTTCCACGGCAGCATGGACTACATGGCGGCACACGGCCTGAAGCGCGCGCGGCCGGCCGAACTGGTGCCCGGCACGGTGAGCGTGATCACCGCGCGCATGGACTACCTGCCGCGCGACACGCCCGATGATTGGCAGGACGCGGAACTGGCCCGGCTCGGGCGGCCGCAGGAAGGCATCGTCTCGCTCTATGCCCGCGGACGCGACTACCACAAGGTGCTGCGCAGCCGCCTGCAGAAGCTGCAGGACCGCATCGCGGCCGAGGTCGGCCCGTTCGGCCACCGCGTGTTCAGCGATTCGGCACCGGTGCTGGAGGTCGAGCTGGCCTCGCGCAGCGGCCAGGGCTGGCGCGGCAAGCACACGCTGGTGCTGAACCGCGAGGGCGGTTCGATGTTCTTCCTGGGCGAGATCTACCTCGACCTGGCCCTGCCGCCGACCGAGCCGGTGAGCGACCACTGCGGCAGCTGCCGTGCCTGCATCGATGCCTGCCCGACCGGCGCCATCGTGGCGCCGTACCGGCTCGACGCCCGGCGCTGCATCTCGTACCTGACCATCGAGCACCACGGCGCGATCGACGAGGAGCTCCGTCCGCTGATCGGCAACCGCATCTACGGCTGCGACGATTGCCAGCTGGTCTGTCCTTGGAACAAGTACGCGCAGCGCAGCAGCCTGCCCGATTTCGATGCCCGTGACGGCCTGAGCGGCGCCACGCTGGTCGAACTGTTCGGCTGGAGCGAAGAGGAGTTCCTGCGCCGCACCGAAGGCAGCCCGATCCGCCGCATCGGCCACGAGCGCTGGCTGCGCAACATCGCCGTTGCGCTGGGCAACGCACTGGCGGCGCTGCCGGCTGGCGACGCACAACGCGAGGCCTTGCTGTCCGCCTTGCGCACGCGCGCCGAGCACCCGAGCGCCGTCGTGCGCGAGCATGTGCGCTGGGCGCTGGAACGCTGAGGGGCGGGCGAGCGGATCGGACACGGATGAAATGCGATCGTGCGGGTGACGCTGCTATTTTTGTAGCAAATGGTTTGGATGTCAACCCGAGCGAGGGAAATTGTTCAAAGATGACAATGGCTTGACAACCATTGTTCATGCGGTCCGCGGAATACTTTGGCTTGGTGCGTGCGAGGCGTCCGAAAGTTCCGGGTATGCTTCGCAAACCGTTGATTCAAAAGCGTTTTTGATCCGTCTGACGCCGCCGCGAGCACTGACAGATCACTTGACGCCACCCAGCACGCCCAGTGCAAAAGGCAGGCTGAGCACGCCCAGCACGGTCGACAGGGTGACCAGGCCCGCGACGTAGGGGCCGTTGTAGCCCATGCGCGCTGCCAGCACGTAGCTGCTGCTCGATGCGGGCAGGGCAGAGAAGATCAGCAGCACCACGGTTTCAGGCGCCCCGAGGCGAAACGCCTGGGCCAGCAGCCAGGCGGCGATCGGCAGCAGCAGGTGCCGGATCGTGAGCACGCTCAGGCCCAGCGGCAGGCCCTGGGTCAGGGTGCGCGCCTGCAGGCCGGCGCCGGCGACCATCAGTCCCAGCGCGATCGACGCCATGCCGATACGCGATACCGTGGGAGCCAGCCAGGCCGGGATCGAGAAGCCGACCAGGTTGGCGATCAGGCCGGACGCGGTGGCGATGATGAGCGGGTTGCGCACCACTTCGCCGACGAAGCCGCGCTCGCCATGACGCGCCATCGGCCACACCGCGGCCACGTTGAACAAGGGCACGCAGACGCCGATCAGCACCGCGATCAGCTGCAGGCCCTGCGCGCCGACCAGGCGCTCGGCCAGCGCCAGACCGATGAAGGAATTGAAGCGGAACCCGATCTGCGCGCTGGCTGCGTGATCGCGCTGGCCGATGCGCCGGCGCAGGCCCGGCAGGTAGGGGATCAGGTAGGCCAGTGCGATGCCAGTCAGGCCCAGCGCCAGGCCGGCGATCATCAGGCTGGAGGTGGCGCGCAAGTCCAGCGGCGTGCGCACGATGGACTGGAACAGCAGCACCGGGAACAGGAAGAAGTACACCAGCGCCTCGACCGACTGCCAGACCGGCCGGTTCAGGGCCGTGTGGCGGCACAGCAGGTAGCCGATCAGGATCAGCGAGAAGTCCGGAAACAGCAGCTGGGCGTAGTGCACGGCGCGAGCATAGCGCCTCGGCTATGGCGCTCATCGGCTGCAGCGTCTGACCGGCCAGGAACCGGCGCTAACATGCACGTGCTTGTCCTGCTTCTTTGCCCTGAAAGGAAAAATCACCTATGCAGCGTCGCCACCTCATGGTTCTCGCAGCGGTCACGCTGGCCGGCAGCAGCGCGTTGGCGCAGTCGTACCCGGCCAAGCCGATCCGGCTGATCGTGCCGTTCGCCCCGGGTGGCACCACCGACATCATCGCGCGTGTCGTGGCGGATCCCTTGGCCAAGGCGCTGGGACAGGCCGTGGTGGTGGACAACAAGGCCGGCGCCGGCGGCATCATCGGTGCCGCCGAGGCCGCGCGCGCGGCGCCGGATGGCTACACGCTGAGCATGGCGACGGTATCGACCACCGCGGCCAACCCGGCCATCAACCCCAAGATCACCTACGATCCGGTGGCCGATTTCGTGCCGGTGATCAACATCGCCGCGACGCCCAACCTGTTCGCGGTGCATCCGGGCTTTCCGGCCAAGGACTACAAGGGCATGGTCGAGTTGCTGAAGAAGCAGCCCGGCCAGTATTCCTTTGCCTCGCCCGGCACCGGCAGCATCGGCCACCTGCAGGTCGAACTGTGGAAGAGCCTGACCGGGCTGTTCGTCACCCACATCCCCTACCGCGGCGCCGGCCCGGCGCTGAACGACGTGGTGGCCGGGCAGGTGCCGATCATCTTCGACAACGTGCCCTCGTCGCTGCCCTTCATCAAGAGCGGCAAGCTGGTGCCGATCATCGTGGCAGCGCCGCAGCGGCTGGCCGATCTGCCCGACGTACCGACCTTCAAGGAAGTCGGCCTGGAGCCGGTCAACCGCATGGCCTACTACGGCATCCTGGCGCCCAAGGGCACGCCCAAGGACATCGTCGACAAGGTCAACGCCGCCGCCAGGAAGGTGCTGGAGAACCCGGCGGTCAAGAAGCGCATCGAGGACACGGGTTCATTCGTCATCGCCAACACGCCCGAGGAGTTCGCCCAGCAGATCAAGGACGAGCTGGCGGTGTACAAGCAGGTGGTGGCCAAGCAGAAGCTGTCGCTGTAAGCCGCGCGCCGGCCCGGTTCCACAAGCCCGGTCCGGCATGCTGGCCAGACTAGGCTTTTCCATCTGCGAGAGGCGCGCGGCACCGGGCTGATCGGGTATCGTGGGCGCGTGATGTCGAACGCCACCCTGCGCCACCGGGCCAGCGCGCCGCCCCAGCCATCGCCCGATGCGTCGATCGACGGCTTCGTCGATGCGCTGTGGCTGGAGGACGGTCTGTCGCCGAATACGCTGGCGGCGTACCGGCGCGATCTGTCGCTGTACGCACGCTGGCTTGATGAGCAGCGCGGCGTGGGCCTGGCGCAGACGCAGGAACACCATCTTTACGCCTACTTCGCCGCCCGCGCGGCCGGCAAGGCCACATCGGCGAATCGGCGCCTGACGGTATTCAAGCGCTACTTCCGCTGGGCGCTGCGCGAGCGGCTGATCGAGGCCGATCCGACGCTCAAGCTGCTGACCGCCAAGCAGCCGCTGCGCGTGCCGAAGACCTTGAGCGAGGCACAGGTCGAGGCGCTGCTGCACGCACCGGATACCGACACGCCACTCGGCCTGCGCGATCGCACCATGCTGGAGTTGATGTACGCCAGCGGCCTGCGCGTGAGCGAGCTGGTCACGCTCAAGACCTTCCACGTCGGCCTCAACGAAGGCGTGCTGCGCGTCATGGGCAAGGGCAGCAAGGAACGCCTGGTGCCGTTCGGCGAGCTGGCGCGCGACTGGCTGCAGCGCTACCTGCAGGGCGGCCGCCCGCAGATCCTGGGGCCGCGCCAGACCGACGACCTGTTCGTCACCAGCGCCGGCCGCAAGCCCGGCACCGCCATGTCGCGCGTGATGTTCTGGACCCTGGTCAAGCGCTACGCGCGCGCCGCCGGCATCAGCGCGCCGCTGTCGCCGCACACGCTGCGCCACGCCTTCGCGACCCATTTGCTGAACCACGGCGCCGACCTGCGCGCAGTGCAGATGCTGCTCGGCCATGCCGACATCTCGACCACCACCATCTACACGCACATCGCGCGTCAGCGGCTGAAGGATCTGCACGCGCGGCACCACCCCCGGGGATGAGCGCGGGGCGCGCGCCGCACCCGCGCCGGGCCTGAACACACCGCCCGCCGGCGTCGGTGTGCCCGATGCGCGAAGTCTTGGACACGGCAAGAGGGTTACTGCACAGCGCCTAGCATGAATGGCAGCAGGGAGGTCTTGCGTTTACTGAAAAGGGCTGCGTCATGAACCATGCCGAATCTCTCCTCAACCCGGTGCGTCGCAACTTGCTCGTTGGATCCGTTTCCGCTGGCGCGTTCACCTTGTTCAAGCCCCTCACGGCCTGGTCGCAGGTCGCGGCGCCCGCTGTCGCGCGTCCGCTGCCGGCCTACGCGGCCTTCAAGGACCTCGGCGCGCTGATCGTGCACAGCGCCAACACCATCGAGACACGGCGCTCTGCCATGGGTGGCGCGGCAGTGACGCCGGTCAGCCAACTCTATGTACGCAACAACCTGGGACCGCCAGATGCCAGCATCGTGGCGCGGCCGGACGAATGGCAGTTGCAGGTGGAAGGCGTGCGGCGGCCCCGCACACTCAGCGTGCGGGAGCTCAAGGTCATGGGCGCCGACGAAACCCTGGCCATGGTGCTGCAATGCAGCGGCAATGGTCGCGGCTTCTTCCCCCACAAGCCGAGCGGCACAAAGTGGCAGGTCGGCGCCTCGGGTTGCGTGATCTGGAAAGGCGTGCCGGTGCGTGCCGTCGTGCGCGCGCTCGGCGGCATGAGCCAGGGCGCCCGCTTCATGACCGGACTCGGCGGTGAAGTGCTGCCCGCGGGGGTGGACATCGGCACCCGCGTCGAACGCAGCGTTCCGCTCGAGGCGATGCAGGATGCGCTGCTGGCGTGGGAACTCAACGGGCAGCCGATTCCGCTGGCGCACGGCGGTCCGCTGCGATTGATCGTGCCGGGCTACACCGGCGTCAACAGCGTCAAGTACATCAAGCGCCTGGCTTTCACGGCGCAGGAAAATGACGCCATCATCCAGAAGACGCGCTACCGCATGTCGCCGCTGGGCGAGAAATCATCGCGGCCGGGCGATCCGTCGGTGTGGGGCATGGGGCCGAAATCGTTCGTGACGGCGCCGTTGCCGGAGGATGGTCCGCTGCGCGCCGGTCGCGTGCGCGTCGAGGGTGTCGCCTTCGGCGGGCTGCATGCGGTGGCGAAGGTCGAGGTATCGACCGACGGCGGCGCCAGCTGGAAGCCTGCACGCTGGGTCGGCCCCGACCTCGGGCGCTACGCCTGGCGCCGCTTCGAACTGGACGCCGACCTGGCCGCTGGTGCCCACAGCATCACGAGCCGCGTCACCGACGTCAAGGGTAATGCGCAACCGGAGCACCGGCTGGAAAACCGCAGCGGCTATCTGAACGCCAGCTGGCGCGATCACGCCGTCGCCGTCAAGGTCGCGTGATGCGCAGCTGGTCATTGCGGCAGCACGGCGGTCGCACGCTGGTCGGATTCATCATCGGTGCCAACCTGGCGTGTCCCCTCTGGGCACAGGAGCCTGACTTCGCCGCGCCTGGGCGCAAGCTGTTCATCGAGGGTGTCACCGGCCAGGTGAACTGCGCGCTGTGCCATACGCTGCAGCACGCGGGCACGACCGGCAGCGTCGGGCCCAGCCTGGATGAGTTGATGCCCGACGCCGAGCGCGTGAGGAGCGCCGTGCGCGAGGGCATCGGCGCCATGCCGGCGTTCACCTGGCTGTCGGATGAGCAGGTCGACCTGCTGGCGCGCTACGTCGCCTGGGCCGGCAAGCCGCGCTGAGATCCCGGCCAGGTGTGCATCGCGCAAGGGCGCAGCCGCATGCCATGCCTGGGCGGCGCAGTGCTGTTAAGCTTCACTATTGATAGCTTGCCACGCCGCCGAGGTGCGAGGCGGCTGTCGGCAGTTCCATCCACCAGAGAACCAGCGAGCCGCCGTTGGAAGCATCGACCTTGTTTTCCGCACCCGCCCTGCAGGCCGCGCTGCTGGCCGCCGCCGGTGCGCTGGCCTATTGGCTGAAGGACGTGCCGGGCCTGGTGGTCAGCTGGGCTAGGCGCTTCTTCATCAGCACGCTCACCGTCGATTCGCGCGACGAGTTCCTGTTCTCGGCGCTGATCGAGTACATGGACACGCACCCCAAGCTGCGCGGCGTGAACCAGTTCACCGCGCGCAGCGTGCGCCAGGGCACGGCCTACCAGAGCCTGGACGACGATCTGCGCAGCGGCCAGCCGCCGCGTGCCTTCCTGTCACCCGGCGAAGGCCTGCACATCGTGCGGCTGGATGGGCGCTGGCTGTGGATCCGGCGCGACGTGCAGGTGGCGCAGGCGGTGTTCGAGAAGGTGAGCCTGTCGCAATTCGGCCGCTCGCCGGCGCGCCTGCAGGCGTTTCTGCAGGCCGCCATTGACGCCCGCGCCGCGCGCGAGACCGACACGCTGTCGGTCTACATTCCCAATCCGTTCCACGGAGGCGACTGGATGCGCGCGCGCCTCGGCTCGCGCCGACCGCTGTCCTCCGTCGTGCTGAAAACCGGGCAGGGCGAAGACCTGCTGGCCGACCTGGAGCTTTTCTTCGCCAGCCGCGAGCGCTACGCGCAGCTCGGCATTCCGTGGCGGCGCGGCTACCTGCTGTACGGTCCGCCCGGCACCGGCAAGACCTCGCTGGTCACCGCGCTGGCGAGCGAGCTGCGCCTGAACGTGTGCACGCTCAGCCTGGCCAGCCCGATCGTCACCGACGAGAAGATCCACACCCTGCTGGCGGCGGTGCCGCAGCGTTCGCTGCTGCTGATCGAGGACGTGGACGCGTTCTTCCGCGAGCGCGATGCCGCGCACGCCCAGGTCAAGCTGTCGTTCAGCGGCTTCCTCAACGCCCTCGACGGCGTGGCGACGCAGGAGGGCACGGTGCTGTTCATGACCACCAACCACGTCGAGCGGCTCGATCCGGCACTGATCCGCGCCGGGCGCATCGACGAGCAGGTGGAACTGGGCTGGGCCGACGCGGAGCAGCTCAGGCGGCTGTACCTCAAGTTCCACGACGATCCGGCGGCGGCCGAAGCCTTCGTGCACGAGAAGGCCGGGCAGAAGCTGGCGCCGGCGGCGGTGCAGGGTGAGTTGATGAAGCGGTTCGGGGCGGGCCGTGATCGGTCTGCAGCGTGATGGTGTCGCGCCGGTCTTGTGCACGCGTGACTTCACGGCAGCGAGTCGACCATGTGCGATGAGGTGAATCCATGAACGAAGTGGCACGAGACGAAATCCGCCAGGCCGTGCGCGAGCAGTACGCCCGGGTCGCGGAAGGCGGGGACGGATGCTGCAGCCCCAGCCCCGGGTGCTGCGGTGAGTCCGCGCCCAAGGCCGATGCGCTGGCGCAGGCGATGGGCTATTCCGCCGAGGAAACGGGCCTGGTGCCCGAGGGCGCCAACATGGGCCTGGGTTGCGGGAATCCGCAGGCCATCGCGAATCTGAAACCTGGCCAGACCGTGCTCGACCTGGGCAGTGGCGGCGGCTTCGACTGCTTTCTGGCCGCAGCGCAGGTGGGTGATGCCGGCTGTGTCATCGGCATCGACATGACGCCGGCGATGCTGTCCAAGGCACGGGCCAATGCGCAAGCGGGCGGCTACCGGAATGTCGAGTTCCGGCTCGGTGAAATCGAGCACCTGCCGGTGGCCGATGCGAGCGTGGACGTGGTCATCTCCAACTGCGTCATCAACCTGTCGCCTGACAAGGCGCGGGTATTCGCCGAGTGCCACCGGGTCTTGAAGCCGGATGGCCGAATCGCGATCTCGGACGTCGTGGCCTTTGCCGAGTTGTCGGAGGCCATCCGGCGCGACATGACCTTGTTCACGGGCTGCATGGCGGGCGCGTCGCTGATCTCCGAGATCGAGGCCATGCTGAAGGCAGCAGGTTTCGAGCAAGTCCGTGTTGCGCCGAGGGACGAGAGCAAGGTGTTCATTCGCGACTGGGCGCCGGGTGTCCCGGTGACGGACTACATGGTTTCCGCCACCATCGAGGCCGTCAAGCCGGCAGTCTGAACGGCCAGCGAGGGCTGGCTCAATGCCCGCCCGGCTGCACAGACCAGCTTGGCGGCTCGTCGTTGCCGCTGTCCTCGTCGCGCTCGGAATCGTCGAAGCTTCCGTGCACCTTGCCGGCGGCATGGTGCACCGGTGCGTAGATGGCGTACAGGCGCAACGGCTCGTCGCCGGTGTTGATGACGTCGTGCCAGGTGCCGGCGGGCACGGTGATGCACCAGCCGTCTTCCACGTTCTGCTCGAAATTCAGTTGGTCCTTGGCCGGACCCATCCTGCACGTGCCCTTGCCGGCGTCCAGGCGCAGGAACTGGTCGGTGTCGGGGTGCACTTCCAGGCCGATGGATTGGCCGGGCTCGATCGACATCAGGGTGACCTGCAGGTACTTGCCGCTCCAGGCGACGGTGCGGTAATTGGCGTTGTCCTTGGTGGCATTCTCGATGTCGAAGGCGTTGGGCCTGGGGCCGATGTCCTGGACGACGGGTTTCTGGCTCATGCGTGACTCCGTTGCTTCTGGGTTGGTTCGGGGATGCTGCGCGGGCAGCGGCGATGGGGTCCGATCCTAGCCGCTCGCGCCGGCCGTACTTGCAGGCGCCGCGCGGGTTCAGCGTGCCGGCGTGGCCAGCGCGGCGAGTTCGGCATCGCTGAAACCGGCCTGCCGGCGCGCGCTGGTATTGAACGGCCCCTTGAGCCTGGGTGCCTTGTAGTGCCTGACCAGCGCGCGGTAATGCGCCACCGGCTCCAGCGCCTGGCGCGCGCACAGCCAGCCATACCAGTGGTTGCCGATGGCGATGTGCCCGATCTCGTCGCGCAGGATGATGTCGAGGATGCCGCAGGCGGCCAGGGCGTCGGGCGCGCCGGTGGCGCGCAGCTTGTTCTGGATCAGGGGTGTCGCGTCCAGGCCGCGCGCTTCCAGCGTGCGCGGCACCAGGGCCATGCGGGCGGTGATGTCGTCCCGGGTCTTTTCGCACATGGCCCACAGGCCGTCGTGGGCGGGAAAGCTGCCGTAGCGCCAGCGCGGCACGCCGGTCTGCGTGTCGTGCGCGAGCGATTGCAGGTGGTCGTGCAGCAGCCTGAAGTGCCGGGCTTCCTCGATCGCCACGCGCAGCCAGTCGCGGTAGCAATCCTCCGGCATGCCGGCGAAGCGCCAGATGGCGTCGAGCGCCAGGTTGATGGCGTTGAACTCGATGTGGCAGATGGCGTGGATCAGCGCCGCGCGGCCTTCGAGCGTCTGCACGCTGCGCTGCGGTACCTTGGCGGGATCGATCAGCACGGGAAGTGCAGGGCGGCCCGGCAGATTCGCCGGTGTCGGCAATATCGGGTCCGGCGCGATCGCGAGCGTGCTTTCTTGGGCTTCCAGGGCCGCGACCTTGGCGAGCTTGCGATCGAGATCGGCTTCGCAAAGGGCATCCAGGGCCAGGGGGCGCAACGGCATCCCTAGAATTGTAGGCAGCAGGCCGAGACGCTCGGCGCATCGACACGCAACGCAGCCAGAACAGGAGAGCAGCCCATGGCCTTGTATGAAGTGGATGGCAAGACGCCGCAGATCGATCCCACCGCCTGGGTCGCGGATTCGGCGCAGGTGATGGGCAACGTGATGCTGGGCCGCGACGCCAGCGTGTGGTTCGGCTGCGTGCTCCGCGGCGACACGGAGACGATGACCGTCGGCGAGGGCAGCAACATCCAGGACCTGACGGTGATGCATGCCGACCGCGGCATGCCGCTCACGGTCGGCGACTACGTGACCGTGGGGCACAAGGTGATGCTGCACGGCTGCACCATCGGCGATGGATCGCTGATCGGCATCGGCGCCGTGGTCCTGAACGGCGCCCGGATCGGCAGGCACTGCCTGGTGGGGGCCGGCTCGCTGGTCACCGAGGGCAAGGAGTTTCCCGACGGCAGCATGATCATGGGCACGCCGGCCCGCGTGGTGCGCCAGCTCACGCCGGAGCAAATCCAGGGGCTGCGGCAGAGTGCGCTGAACTACATCGACAATGCGCGCATGTTCCGCGCGACCTTGAACAAGCTGGGCTGAGACACCAACTGCGCTGGATGTCCGAACTGCACAAATTCATCTTCGACGGCCTGCCGGTGCGCGGTCAGCTGGTCCGGCTGACCGACGCTTGGCAGGAGGTGCTGCGGCGCCGCGCCGCCAATTCCCAGACCGGCGCCTACCCGCCGCCGGTGGCCGAGTTGCTGGGCGAGATGACGGCCGCGGCCATGCTGATGCAGGGCAACATCAAGTTCGATGGCGCGCTGGTGATGCAGATCTTCGGTGATGGCCCGGTGAAGGTGGCGGTGGCCGAGGTGCAGACCGATCTGCGCCTGCGCGCCACCGCATCGGTGACCGGCACGGTGGCGCCGGGCGCGCTGCTGACCGACATGGTCAACGCACAGGGCAAGGGCCGCTGCGCGATCACGCTCGACCCCAGGCACCGGCAGCCGGGCCAGCAGCCCTATCAGGGGGTGGTGCCGCTGGTCGATGAGGCCGGGCTGCCGCTGGCCGACCTGGCGGGCGTGATCGAGCACTACATGCGGCAGTCGGAGCAGCTCGACACCACGCTGGTGCTGGCCGCGGACGAGCAGGTCGCGGCCGGCCTGCTGCTGCAGCGGCTGCCGGTGCAGGGCGAGACCAATTTGTCGCAGAGCAACGTCGCGCGCGACGACGCCGGTGCGGCGGACGAGGACGATTTCCGGCGCCTGGCCATCCTGGCGCGCAGCCTGAAGCGCGAGGAACTGCTGGGGCTGGATGCCGACACCATCCTGCGCCGCCTGTTCTGGGAAGAGCGGCTGCTGCGCTTCGAGCCGCAGAGCGGCGCCACCGGTCCGCGCTTTGCCTGCTCCTGCAGCCGTGAGCGCATGGCGACCATGCTCGAGAGCCTGGGCCAGGACGAGGCGCAGGCGATCCTGCGCGAGCAGGGCCAGATCGAGGTCGGCTGCGACTTCTGCGGTCAGCAGGAGCGCTTCGATGCGGTCGACGTCGGCCGCCTGTTCACGCCGGCGGCGCAGCAATCGCCGGAACCCGGCTCGGTGCAGTGATACCCGCCGCTGCGCCTGCCCTCGGGGCACGCTGACGACAAGAGAGCCGTGGCCCTGCGTTTCGACGTCATCACGCTGTTTCCGGAGCTGTTCGGTCCCTTCACCGAAGCCGGCGTGGCGCGGCGCGCATTCGAATCCGGCCAGATCGTTCTCAGGTTGTGGAACCCGCGCGACTGGGCCGAGGGCAACTACCGTCGCGTCGATGACCGCCCCTTCGGCGGCGGCCCCGGCATGGTGATGATGGCCGAACCGCTGGCGCGCTGCCTGCAGGCGATCCGCATGGATCGTGCCGACGGGCCCGGTGAGACCGCGCCCGTCGTGCTGTTCTCGCCCATCGGCGAACGGCTGAACCACGCCGCCGTCGAACGCTGGGCGGCGGGGGAGGGCGCGATTCTGGTCTGCGGCCGCTATGAAGGCATCGATCAGCGTTTCATCGACGCGCATGTCGATGCGCAGGTCAGCCTGGGCGACTTCGTGCTCTCGGGCGGCGAGATTGCCGCGCTGGCGCTGCTGGATGCGGTGGCGCGCCTGCAGCCAGGGGTGCTGCACGACGAGGGCAGCCACCAGGCCGACAGCTTCAATCCGGCCGTCGATGGCCTGCTCGACTGCCCGCACTACACGCGGCCGGAAGAGTGGGCGGGTCGGCGGGTGCCGGCCGCGCTGCTGTCGGGCCACCACGCGCAGATCGAGCGCTGGCGGCGCGAGCAGCGCCTGCTGCTGACGGCGCGCCAGCGCCCCGAACTGATCGCTGCCGCGCGTGCCGCCGGCTTGATCAGCCAGCTGGATGATGCCGTGCTGGCACGCGCAGCAGCCGACGGGCCGCCTTGACCCTTGCACGGCGGAGGCTCGAAGCGCCAGGCCTGGGTCAGGCCAGTTCCGCGGTCGGCGCGATACCTGTGCTGTCGATCTCGGCGTCGTGTCAAAGAATGCCGCGCTGCCGGGCTTCGAACACGGCCTGGCTGCGCGAATTAACCTCGAGCTTGCGGTAGACGCGACGCAAGTAGCCGGTCACCGTATGCCAGCTCACGTCGAGCACTTGCGCTGCTTCCACGTAGGTCAGTCCTTTCTCGATCAGGCGCAGCACCTCGGTTTCCCGCGTGCTGAGCGGATTGTCGGCGGCGGCCGGATGGTGCCCGTTCAATGAACCGGTGAAGCGGCGCAGCATGGAGCGCGCCACGCCGGGACTGATGGGTGAGCCGCCCTTGAAGACCTGTATGACGTGTTCACCCAGCAAGTCGTGCGGCGTGTCCTTGAGCAGGTAGCCGACGGCACCGGCCTCGAAGCTGCTGACGATATGCTCGGCGTCCCCGAAGACCGTCACCACCACGCACTGCACTTCGGGCTGCTGGGCGCCGAACCAGCGGATCACGTCGCGGCCATCGCGATCGGGCAGGCCGAGGTCGATCAGCAGCACGTCAATCGTGCGTGCCTGCGCCAGCTCGATGCCCTGCATGCCATTGGCGGCCGAAAACAGCAGGGACAGCCGTGAATCCATGCGCACGGCGGTTTCGAACCCGGCACGCACGATCGGGTCATCCTCGATGACACCCATCCGAATGGGCAATGCCGCCCGATTCGACGCTGCACCGCGGCGGGCGATGCTGTCATGCTGTTCCATGGTTCCCATACCGCAATTCACCTGATCATTGTGATTCATTTGTGACAGTCGGTGACGGCGCGCCAGAGTATGGCCGGTTTCTGTGACTTTCTTGGCACTGGCGTGGCCCCAATTCTTGTATCGCACGCCCGACTTGACGCATTTGTTTGTCATGAAACCGTCATTCCCCAGTCAATATTGGGCTATCGCACGCCCCATGCCATTTCTAGACTTAGATCAAGGTTGAACCGTCGACCGATCCAAGGGAGGTGGCATATGTTGGGTTTCGAAGCACCATGGCAGCGCTGGCACGGTTTGGATCGGGCATTCGGTGCCTGGTCGAACGATGCACTGCAGAGCTTTGTCACGCATGAGGGCAGGTGCGTCGAACTGCGACGCTTGCGTGCGGATGGCACCCCGGCGCTGCGCCGCTTTACGCAAGACCTGTCGACGCAGAGCAAGGGCCTGCGTTTTCACGTGACCTCGCTGTCGAACGAAGCCATTGAGCGTTTCGTTTGCGACCTGCCGGCCGGTGGCGGAAAGGCCGTCGGCTCCTGGGTCTGGACGCCCTTGGGTGACCCCGACACCGTGGTGGGCGAAGTGCGCCTGGCCGTCGCCGGGGCTTCCCGGGGTGACGCGGCAACGCACGTGGAGCTCGGCATCGTCATCGCGGATGACTACCAGCGCCAGGGGATCGGGCTGCGCTCGGTCCAGTTCGTCCAGGCGCTGGCGCGCGAGTCCGGCGTGGCTGGCATCACGGCGTCCTTGCTGGCCCACAACCGCGCCATCATCGGTCTGTTGCGCTATTGCGACTTCGAACTGGCGCCCGACCTGGACGATCCGGGCATGGTGCATGCCAACTGGCCGCGCAGTGACGGCTTCGGCAGCGCGGCGGTGATGGAATCCGGTTGGCAGCGGCTGGTTTCGCGTCTTGTGGGGATGTGATCATGAGCACGCTACGAACCCATTTGCCCCTGTTTGATCAGATGTTGCGCCAATCGGGCGGAGAGACTGCAGATCCCGCGACCCACCAGCGCGCGCGGATGGGCCAGCCCGTTCGGTCCGCGCCAGCGGCGTCCCCCCGGTTCCGGCTGGCGCTGGTGGCTGGCAGCGGCGGCGTGCGCAGTGTCGCGGTGCTGGGATTCGTGCTCGGCCTGCGCGAGGCGGGCCTGGCGCCCGACCTGCTGGTTGGCTGCAGCGCTGGGGCCATGGCCACCGCGCTCGTGGCGCAGGGCACCAGCATGGAGGAGGGTGCCGAACTGGCGAAAAACCTGTGGACTGCCGAGATCACGCGTCAGGGCCGGCGTGGCGCGGTGGCGAAGATGCTGTGGCCGCGCTGGTGCGGATTCGACAGCGACTTCAGTCTGCGGCGCGACGACATGGTGCGCGAGCGCTTGAACCAGGTCTTCGGTGATGCGTGCATCGAGCAGTTGCCGACGTCGCTGCGGGTGACGGCGACCTGCCTCAACACCGGCGCCAGCGTGTGCATCGAGCACGGCTTGGTGGTGGATGCGCTGCGCGCGAGCATCGGGATTCCGTTCCTGTTTTCCCCGCAGAGCATCGACGGGCAGCGGCTGGTGGACGGTTTCCTGTGCGATCCCTTGCCGGTGGGCGCGGCCGTGGACGCCGAGCTGACGATCGCCATCGGATTCTGGGCCCCGCTGCCGGTGCGCATCGACAAGCCGCAGCGCCTGCTGGGTAGCGTCACCTCGACCATGACCAACAACCTGATGCGCGCCCGGCTGGCGGCCGCGCGCGGCCAGGGCCAGCAGATCGTGGAGGTGTTTCCCGAGTTCGACCGCCGCGTCGGCCTGTTCGACGTCGACGCGATTCCGCACGTGGTCGCCAAGGGGCGCGAAGCCGCCCATCGGGTCTTGCCCCGGATCGAGCAGTTGCTGTCCGTCAGCCGTCGTGAACCTATCCAGGAGAATTCGGCCGCATGACATGCTGATTCGCCCGCTCACGTCATGGCCGGTGACTTGCCGCGCCGCCCCGGCTATAATCAAAGGCTTTTCGATCCTCTGCCGGCCGCGGCACAGAACAAGGTTTGGGGCTTTCGCCGCAGACTGCCGCCTTTAGCGTAGCGTGTGCATGATCGAGACAGGAAACCCAATGAACCTGATCCAGACCCTCGAGAAAGAGGAAATGGAGCGCCTCGGCAAGGATATCCCCGAGTTTGCTCCCGGCGACACCGTGATCGTCAGCGTCAACGTCGTCGAAGGCAGCCGCAAGCGTGTGCAGGCCTACGAAGGCGTGGTCATCGCCAAGCGCAACCGCGGCCTCAACAGCGGTTTCACCGTGCGCAAGATCTCCAGCGGCGAGGGTGTCGAGCGCACCTTCCAGACCTACAGCCCGCTGATCGCCAAGATCGAGGTCAAGCGCCGCGGCGACGTTCGCCGCGCCAAGCTGTACTACCTGCGTGGCCTGTCGGGCAAGAAGGCGCGCATCAAGGAAAAGCTGCCCGGCCGCGTGGCCAAGCAGATCGGCGAAGCCGCTGCCGCCGAGTAAGCCGACAGCCGGCCCGTCCGGGCTGGCAAGCTGATCCGAAACAACCGCCCGCGGCCACGGCCCCGGGCGGTTTTTTCATGGCCGACGGGGTTTCCCGAGTCTGCGCACAATTGCCTGTCCATGAGTTCGTCCATACCGCTTTCCAAGCTGCCCAACTTCAACCCGCGCCACGCGCCGGTGACCGGGGTGGATACCCACCTGCCGGCCGTGCCGCTCGAGCGCATGACGCCTGACGCCCTGCGCCGGCGCTTCGTCGCGCCGCCGGCCTGGCAGCCCGAGTTGCGGCGCGAACCACAGTTCGCCGACCGGCCCCCGGCGGCGGCGGCGGTGCTGGTGCCGCTGGTGGATCGGCCGGGCGGGCTGTCGGTGCTGTTGACGGAGCGTTCGGACAACCTGTCGACGCATTCGGGGCAGGTCGCGTTTCCCGGCGGCAAGGTCGATCCGGAAGACGTGGACGTGGTCGATGCTGCGCTGCGCGAAGCGCAGGAAGAGGTCGATCTGCCGCGCGGCCACATCGACGTGCTGGGCCAGTTGCCGGTGTACGTGACGGGCTCGCAATTCATCGTCACCCCGGTGGTGGCGGTGGTGCGCCCCGGTTTCGTGCTGCACCCGAATCCGGATGAGGTGGCCCACGCCTTCGAGGTGCCGCTGGCGTTCCTGATGAACCCGGCCCACCACCGGCGCCACCGAATGGAATGGGGCGGCCAGATGCGCGAGTGGTTCTCCATGCCCTACCTGGAGCGGGTGCGGATCGAGCGCGGCACCGGCGAGTCGGCGCCGACCCCCGAGAGCGAGGTCGAGCGCTTCATCTGGGGTGCCACCGCCGGCATGTTGCGTAACTTCTACAGATTCCTGTCGGCCTGAGCGCGGGCGACGCGCCGCCCGGGGCGCGGCTCACTATCATGCGCGCATGGCCTTTTTTGCGATCGCCCTGGCGCTGCTGCTGGAACAGGTGCGCCCGTTGGGAGTGGACCATCCGGTGGTGACAGGACAGCGTCGCTGGCTGCAGCTGGTGGGCAGCAACGTCGATGCCGGCGGCCTGCAGCACGGCTGGCTGGCCTGGGTGCTGGCGGTCGGGATACCGACGCTTGCGGTGGTCGGCGTGCACTGGTTTCTCGCCTGGCTCGGCGGCTGGCTGCTGGTGCTGGCATGGAGCGTGCTGGTGCTGTATTTGACGCTGGGCTTTCGGCAGTTCAGCCACCATTTCACCGGCATCCGCGACGCGCTCGAAACCGGTGACGAGGAGCGCGCCCGCGCGCTGCTGGCGGCCTGGCAGCAGGTCGACGTCGGCGCCATGCCGCGCAGCGAGATCGTGCGCCATGTGATCGAGCACTCGGTGCTGGCGGCGCACCGCCATGTGTTCGGCGTGCTGACCTGGTTCAGCTTCCTGGCCCTGATCGGGCTGGGGCCGGCCGGAGCGGTGTTCTACCGCAGCGCGGAACACGCGGCCCGCGCCTGGCATCGCGAGGCGGAGGTGCCGGACCAGCCGATCAGCCCGGCGTTGTCGCGGGTCGCCAGCGCTGCCTGGCACGCGATCGACTGGCTGCCGGCACGGATGACGGCGCTGGGCTTTGCCATCGTCGGCAGTTTCGAGGATGCCATCGACGTCTGGCGCAACCATGCCAGCCGCTTTCCCGACAGCAATGACGGCGTCATCCTCGCGGCCACGGCCGGTGCGCTCGGCGTTCGCCTCGGTGGCGCTTCCTTGCGCCCGGTGTCGGCCGACGCTGCGGGGCGGCCATTGCCCAATCCGCCCGCACCGGCCGGCGAGGAGTTCCCGGGCGATGCCGCGCGCACCTCGCACTTCACCCAGGTGGTCGGACTGGTCTGGCGCACCGTGGCGCTGTGGCTGCTGCTGCTGGTGCTGCTGACCCTGGCGCACGTGCTGGGCTGATGCGCGTCGAGCCTGTGTCAGGCCGGTCCGGCCATCCTTGCCTCAGGCTGGCGGCGCACCGGTGTCGCCAGCGACCGCCACCAGGTGCTCGACCAGCAGTCGCGCGGCCGGCGTCAGCAGCTCCGGGTCACGCGCGCAGATGGCGAAGCGCCGGCGCGCCCAGGCGTCGGTGAGTGGCGCCACCTTAAGCCCGAAGGCATCGGCGTAGGGTGCCGACAACTCGGCTGGCAGCACGGCGATCGCCAGTTGCGAGCGCACCACGCGCAGCGCGGCGTCGAAGGTGGCGGCCACCATGCGTGAGCGGAACGGCAGCCCCGCCAGCGCGGCGGCGCGCTGCAGCATCACCTGCACCGCGCTCTCCGGTGGCAGGCTGACATGCTCGAACGGCAGCGTGGCGGCGAAGTCCAACTGCTGCCGGCGCGCCAACGGGTGGCCGGGCGGCATCACCACGGCGAGCTGGTCGCCGCGCCAGGTCCAGGTGTGCAGGCCGCGCAGGTCGGACGCGTCCCAGCAGATGCCGAGCGACGCGCTGCCTTCGCGCACGCCGCGCAGCACCAGGGTGCTGACGGCTTCCTCCATGTCGATGCGGATGTCCTGGTGGCCGGGCGCCTTCAGGAACGCCGCCACGTCGTCGGCCAGCGATTCGGCGATCGCCGACTGCGTTGCCAGCACGCGCACGTGGCCGCGTACGCCGGCGGCGTAGCCGGCCATGTCGCGCTCGATCAGCGCTGCGCGGGCGAGCAGGGCGCGTGCGTGCTCCAGCAGGGTTTCGCCCGCCGGTGTCGGCTCGACGCCGCGGCGGCGGCGCACCAGCAGTTGGGTGCCCACCTTGTGCTCCAGCGCAGCCAGTCGCTTGCTGATCGCCGAACCGACGATGGTCTGCTGCTCGGCCGCGCGGCTGATGCTGCGCGCCTCGCACACGGCGACGAACAGGCGTAGGCTGGTGAAGTCGAGATCGTGCATGATGTTCCGTATTGGAACTTTAATGCTTCCAAACAAGATTTTGTGATGCATCAAGGAATATCTAAACTCCGCGCCAGACCGAAATCAGATGGAGACATGCATGAGTGCATCCGCGTTGCCGACGCGCGCCGTGATCCGCGAAGTGGGCCTGCGCGACGGCCTGCAGGCGATTGCCCGCACCCTGCCTACCGATCAAAAAAAGCAATGGCTGCGTGGCGCCCACGCCGCCGGCCTGCGCGAGATCGAGGTCGGCTCCTTCGTGCCGGCGAAGTACCTGCCGCAACTGGCCGACACCGCCGAACTGGTGGCTTTCGGCAAGACGCTGCCGGGCTTGTTCGTCTCGGTGCTGGTGCCCAATCTGCGCGGCGCCGAGGCCGCCATGGCTGCCGAGGCCGACCTGATGCTGCTGCCGCTGTCGGCCAGCCACGCGCACAGCCTGGCCAACCTGCGCAAGACGCCGGACGAGGCGGTGGCCGAGGTGGCCCGCATCCGCGCCGCGCGCGATGCCGCGGGCTCGAAGACGCTGCTGGAAGGCGGCATGAGCACCGCCTTCGGCTGCACCATCCAGGGCGAGGTGCAGCAAAGCGAAGTGCTGCGCCTGCTGCAGGCCTTGCTCGACGCTGGCTGCGACCGCGTGAGCCTGGCCGACACGGTGGGCTATGCCGACCCGGCCGCGGTGCAGCGCCTGTTCGAGGCCGCGCGCCAGGTGGCGGGCGACAAGCTGTGGGCGGCCCACTTCCATGACACGCGCGGCCTCGGTCTGGCCAACGTCTACGCCGCCATGCAGACCGGCGTGAACCGCTTCGACACCTGCCTGGCCGGCATCGGCGGTTGCCCGCACGCACCGGGCGCCAGCGGCAACGTCAGCACCGAGGACCTGGCGTACATGCTGCGCAGCATGGGCATCGAGACCGGGCTCGACGTCGGGGCGCTGCTAGCCCTGCGCCAGCAGGTCGCGGGCTGGCTGCAGGGTGAGCAACTGCATGGCACGCTGTGGCGCGCGGGTCTGCCGAAGACGCTGCAGGCGGCCTGAGCATTGGGGGGTATTCCGGACATGGATCAGCAAGCTGCTTCCGATCAGCACCGAAGGCCGCTCGAGGGCCTGCGCGTGGTCGAGTTCACTCACATGGTCATGGGCCCGACCTGCGGACTGGTGCTGGCCGACCTCGGCGCCGAGGTGATCAAGGTCGAGCCGATCGACGGTGATCGCACGCGCCACCTGCTGGGCGCCGGCACCGGCTTCTTCCCGCTGTTCAACCGCGGCAAGAAGAGCATTGCCATCGACCTGCACTCGGCCGACGGCGTCGCCGTGGCGCGCAAGCTGGCGCTCAGCGCCGACGTCGTGGCCGAGAACTTCAAGCCCGGCACCATGGTCAAGTACGGCCTGGACTACGCCAGCCTGTCGCGCGACAACCCGCGCCTGATCTATGTCAGCTGCAAGGGTTTCCTGCCGGGTCCCTACGAGCACCGCACGGCGCTGGACGAGGTGGTGCAGATGATGGGCGGCCTGGCCTACATGACCGGCCGCCCGGGCGACCCGCTGCGCGCCGGCAGCAGCGTCAACGACATCATGGGCGGCATGTTCGGCGCCATCGGCGCGCTGGGCGCCATCATCCAGCGCGGCATCACCGGCCGCGGGCAGGAAGTGCAGAGCGCGCTATTCGAGAACAACGTGTTCCTGGTCGGGCAGCACATGCTGCAGTACGCCATCAGCGGCCGGCCGGCTGCGCCGATGCCGGAGCGCATCTCGGCCTGGGGCGTGTACGACGTGTTCACGGTCAAGGACGGCGAGCAGATCTTCCTGGCCGCGGTGAGCGACCCGCAATGGCGCACCTTCTGCGACGTGCTGGGCCTCGGCGATCTGCGCGACCGGCCCGAGTACGCCAGCAACAACGACCGCGTGCGGGCGCGGCCGATCCTGATGCCGATCCTGCGCGAGCGCCTGGCGACGCGCAGCGCCAGCGAGCTGGCGACGCTGTTCGAGCAGGCCGGCCTGCCGTTTGCGCCGATCCGCAAACCGGAAGAGCTTTACGACGACCCGCACCTGCAGGCCACCGGCGGCCTGGCCGAGATCACGCTGACCGATGGCGAGCGCGCCGGCCAGGTGGCGCAGACAACCTTGCTGCCGTTCACCATGGCGGGCCAGCGCCTGGGTGCCCGCGCACAGCCGCCGACCATGGGCCGCGACACCGAGGCGGTGCTGGCCGGCCTCGGCTACGGCGCCGAGGACATCGCCACGCTGCGCAGCGGCCATGCCGTGGCCTGAATCACAAGACCCCAGACCTCACCGACAACCCAGGAGACGAGACCCATGCAAGCAAGCACCGCAACCACCTCACGCCGCTCGCTGCTCGGCACGCTGACGGCCCTGGCTGTCGCCGCCGGCCTGCCGGCGACCGCACAGGCGCAGGGTGCCAACGTCGTCAAGCTGATCCTGCCGAACGCGGCCGGCTCGGGCGTGGACACCATCGCCCGCGCGGCGCAGTCGGCGCTGTCCAGGGCGCTGGGCCAGACGGTGGTAATCGACAACCAGCCCGGTGCCGGCGGCGTGATCGGCCTGCAGGCGCTGAACCGCTCGGCGCCCGATGGCCAAACCTACTCGATTGTCAGCAACAACGTGGTGATCCTGCCGCACGTGCTCAGCAGCGTGCCGTTCAGGATGCCGCAGGACTTCACGCCGGTCAGCGTGATCGGCGCCACGCCGCTGGTGCTGGTGGTCAACCCGAACAAGGTGTCGGCCCGCAACAGCCAGGAACTCATCGCGCAGCTCAAGGCCAAGCCCGACGGCTTCAACTTCGCCAGCGGCGGCACCGGCACCATCCTGCACCTGGCGGCCGAGATGTTCCTCGACGAGGCCAAGGTCACAGCCAAGCACATCCCGTACAAGGGCGTCGGCCAGATGGTCAACGACCTGCTCGGCGGTCAGGTGGATTTCGGCGTGCTGGGCATCAACGTCGCCTTGCCGCACATGCAGGCCGGCACCTTGCGCGCCATCGGCGTGTCGGCGGCGCAGCGCAGTCCGGCGGCGCCCGAGCTGCCGACCTTTGCCGAGCAGGGCCTGCCCGGCTACGTGGTCGACGGCTGGATCGCCGTGCTCGGGCCGAAG